>JBBAGE010000020.1:0-20898 GCA_041655055.1 Paracoccaceae bacterium | reverse complement strand
CACCGTCGCGGTGTTTTCCACATAGCCGCGATCCAGATCTTCCTGCGTCAGCGGATAGCTGGCCTCGAATGTCTCGGTATCCACACCACCCGGCGCGAGGCTCGCAAGCGGTCCGCCGCTGACGTCGATACCGGGCAGCAGATCCTCGATCTCGATGCCGGTCAGCGTCACGTTGCCGGTGTTCACCACCTCGAATGTATAGCGCACCAGATCATCCACGGCAGGCGGGCTGCTCAGCCCCGATACATCGGCGCGTTTGATCAGCGCGATCGCCGGGCTTTGCGGGATAGTCACAGTTGTCGGCGTGTCATTATCCACATCGGTGCCGGAGATATCATCAACGGTCTGTGTCGTGCCGCTGCCATCGGTATAATCGCCAAAGACGGTGGCGGTGTTATCGACGAAGCCGGCTTCGATATCCTCGGCCGTGATCGCATAGACGGCGGTGAAGGTCAGCTCGTCCGTTGCCTCAGGGGCCAGCGTGATCGGGCCACCGGTCACAGTGGCGATATTGTCGGTGATGCGGATATTGGTCAGCGTCACGTTGCCGATATTGCTGATTTCAAAGGCATATTCGATTTCATCGCCGATTTCGACGGGCGCGGTCAGGCTGGTCTGCGACAGCTTCACCAGCCGGATCTGCGCATCCTGCGCCACTTCGGTGCGGGTGTCGTCGGTATCTTGCGGCTGGTGCAGCGTGCCGCCGGCATCGGTGAAATTACCGGTCACGGTGGCCTCGTTGGTCACGAAGCCACGGTCGATATCGGCCTGTGTGATCGCATAGGTGGCGCTGAACGCATCACTATCGATATCACCGGGCGCAAGGGTCGCAATCTCGCCGTCATTGAATTCGATACCGTCAAGCAGATCGGCAAGGGTGATATCACTCAGCGTGACGTTGCCGATATTTTCGATGGTGAAGGAATAGCTGATCTCCTGCCCGAGCACAGCCGGATCGGTGAGGGCAATATCATCCGCCGCCTTGATCAGCGAGATTTCGGGCTCTGCGGGCAGGGGGGTGGTGACGGAATCGTCGTCCGTCACCGGATAGTGGTCGCCGCCATCCTCGCCGTAATAGCCGATGACGCTGGCGGCGTTGGTGAAGCTGCCCGCGTCGATATCCTCTTGCGTCAGCGTGTATTCGGCGGTGAAATTGGTGCTGTCGCTTTCGCCAGGGGCCAGCGTGATCGCGGCACCGGTGACGTCCACGCCATCGATCGTATCGCTGACCAGCACGTTCTGCAGCGTCGCCGAGCCGTTGTTGGTCACGGTAAACGACCAGCGCAGCACGTCGCCCGCCATTACCGGATCGCTAAAGTCAGCCGTGTTCGCGGTCTTGACCAGCGAGATGTCGCCCATGGTCAGGATGGTGGGCTCATCGTCATCCACGGTGGCACCGGAAACGTCGTCGACCGTCTCTGGATTACCCGAACCATCAAGGCCCCAGGTGCCGGTCGCGGTGGCCTGGTTCACCACCTCGCCCGCGGCTACGTCGTCGGCAGTAAGGCTGTAGGTGATCGGACCAAAGGTCGTGCTGTCGCTCGCACCCGGCATCAGTTGGGCGATGGTCACGTCATCAAATGCACCCGGCAGTTTCGGGTCATCCAGCACCACATCCGTCAGCGGCACATTGCCGGTGTTGGTAACGGTGAAGCTGTATGTCACGGTATCGCCGGCCACCACGGGGGTGGAAAGCGACGTGTCGGTGATTTCCTTCACCACGGCGATCGAGGGATCGTAGGTGATGCCCACGGGGGTGGGCGTGCGCTCATCCTGCTCGCCGGGCATGCCGTTGTTGTTCGGGTCCGGGTTGTTGCCATTATGCGAGAGGTTATTCAGGTTTTCATTGCCAGGCGAGGTTTGCCCGGACCACATGCCTTCGCCAGTGATTGTGGCCTGGTTGATGTAACGTCGGGCGTCATCCGCCGTATAGGGCAGCGGGATTTCCGGGCGCACAGTCATCGCGACGTTGACCGTGCAGCCATTGTTGACGCCTAAGGACAGGCCCGAGATCAGAACGGTATCGCTCGCACCGTTGAAGCCGCTGTTGACCGTGCCGCAAGCAGGCGCCGCCGAGGCGTGATATTCACCCGGAAGCAGGTTGGTGGCATCGGGATTATAGCTGCCGAAGCCGGGCAGGGCGCCGCTCATGCTGTCGGTGATGGTGATATCGTTCAGCGGCTCGAGGCTGTAGTTCTGGGCGTGAATCTGGAAAGTGAAGGTGAAAGAGCCATCGGCTTGCAGCGCAGGCTCGCTGGCCGCTTTCGCCAGCCCCAGCCGCGCGATCGGGCGCAGGGTGAAATCGTAATCGGTCACATCCGCCTCTGCATCGAGGCTGATATTCGCGATCACCGTCGCGCCGGACGCGGTGCCACCGTTCGGACCCGGAAGCGCGGCCAGATCCTCGTGATGTTCGGGCGTCGGGCCGGTGCGGGTGATGGTATAATCGCCTTCCGGCAGGAGGCCGAAGGTATAGTTGCCATCGGCTGCGGTCTGGGTGGTGCGGGTAAAGGCAACGCGATGCAGATCGGTGCCGTTCAGGGTCAGCGTGATCGAATCCAGGCCGCTGTCATGCTCATCCCGCGAGCCATCGGCATTGAAATCGCGCCAGACCGAACCCGAGATCGAACCAGCGGTGATCGTCACCTTGCCGGTATTGGTGTTGTTGCTGGTGACACGGTCATAGGATGAGGTTGCGATATCGGCGCCGTTGATGAATTCTTGCCCATCGGTGGTGATATCGGTCACCATGACAGGCAGCGTCACATAGACCTCTGCGCCCTTGGACATAGTGCCGAATTCGCAGCTTATCGAAGTGTCACCCTCTTCGCCGGTGCAAACATTCCGCGTGATGCTGCCCACTGTAGCCTCGGCGCGCGGCGGCTCGGTCAGCACCATGCCAGCAGGCAGATTGTCGGTGAAAACAACATCATCGGCTTCGGCAAGCATATGCGCTTCATTCACGTTGTTGCGCAGAAAGATTTTCCACTCGAAATGCTCGCGCAAAGGCACGGTTCCAGGCTCTGCGGTCTTGCTGACCACTTCCAGATCCACGCGGGTGCGCACGGTGGTGTTTTGCGAGGCGGTATTGTTGCCCTGATTGATTTCCCACTGCGGGCCATCGGCGGTGACGGAAACGACGTTGGTCACCGAGCCCTTGGCCTCGCCGCGCATGGTCACGGTGAATTCGCGGCTGGAACCGCTGGACATGTAGGGAATGGTGCAGATCAGTTCGCCGCCGTAATCGCCCGTTTGGGGAACAGTGCCGCAGGCGGCATCCGAAGGATACGTATGTTCTTGAAAGCTCAGCAGGGTGGCGGGCAGCGTATCGGTCATCACCACATTTTCGGCAGCCGATGGACCGTTGTTGGTGATCGTGATCACATAAATAGTGTCCTCGCCGACCGTGACCGGGTCTTCCGTATCTATCTTGGCCACGATCAGGTCATAGAGCGGCGGGGCGACCGTGACGGTTACTTCGGCGTCGTTATTGGTCTCGTCCAACTCGGTGGTGGTGGTCGTGACTGTGGCGGTGTTGGTCACGGTTTCACCGTTAAGCACCAGCATTGGGCGGGTCTGAATCTTCACCGTCTGTTGCGCGCCGTTGTTCAGATTGCTCAGGTTACAGACAAGCTGATCATTGCCCGGGCCGGTTTCCGAACCGGCGGCTGGCGTCACCGAACAAGAGCCGGTAGACGGCTCAGCGCTAAGGAACATCAACCCATGCGGCAGCGTGTCCGTTACCGTAACGTCATGGGCGCGGCTCAGGCCGTTGCCCTCGTTCGTGGCCGTGAGAACAAAGCTCAGCGGCTGACCTACGGCGACCGGATCGGGTGTCGCGGTTTTCGTCAGCGTGACATCGACGCGCGATTCGACGTCGTAGGTTGCGGTGGCGGTGCCGTTGGGCCAGTTCGGATCGGCGGTGGTTTGCGAAACGGCGTCCACGGTATTTGTCCGCGTCCCGCCATCGCCGCCCACGGTGATGGTCACGGTCAGCACCGGGCAATCTGCGTTACAGACCGGCAGCGCGGGGATGGTGCTGCGCAGCATAAGGCCGCCGCCCTCTGGCGTGGTGTTGATCGGGGGCGTGCCGCCGCCGGGCACCGGGGTGGACCAGACCGCCGAGACAAGGCCATTATCCGGCCCGGTATCGGTGTTGATCAGATCCGTCAACAGATCCGTCACCTCGACATTTTGCGCTATATCGGGGCCGGCATTACGCACGGTGATCTGGAACGTCTGTTCTTCGCCAGCGGGCAAGCTGGGGCGCAGAGCGGCCTTTTCGACACTGACATCGGCCGAATCCTGATCGACGCTAACGTCAACGTTATAGGTGGCGGTATCGTTGACGAGGTTTTCATCGGGGTAATTGCCGCCAATGCCCGAGACCTGCGCCGAATTTCGCATCGGGCCTTCGTTGCCGGATGTGGCGGTCAATGTCAGCGCCGGGGTGGCCCCCTGCGCGGGCAACGGATTTTCCGCAGTATAGACAATATCGCAGACCAGATCCGCAGGCCCCGATACCGGCAGCGGGCCACATTGCCACGCCTCGCCCGCGGCGGCGCTGATCGTCATGCCCGCGGGCACGCGATCGGTCATTCGCACGGTGCCGATGAAACCGGCATTGCCAAGGTTGCGCGCGCCAAGCGTGAAATCGAATTCCTGGCCAACCACGACCAACGCGGGGCGCGGCCCGGATTTGCTGGCTGCAAGGTCGATGAACGGGGCCTCGATCGTGGCATCGACCGATGCGCTGTTGTTGGCCGGATTCGGGTCTTCGGTGTTCGCGGCGGTGATATCGGCGGTGTTGGTGGGTGTGCCGGTGTCGCTCGCCGTGACATGCAGGGCAATGGCCCCCAGCGAGATATCAGCGCCCGCGCCGGTATCGGGCGCAGGGCGGGTGCAGGTCAGGGTGCCGGATGCGAAATCACAAGTCCATTCCGCAGGGGCATTATGCGAGACATAGGTATAGGCCGCAGGCAGCACATAGGTAATGGTGATCTGGCCGCCGGGTGCCTCGCCGGTATAGCTGCCGGCGAGTGTAAAGACCACTTGCGAGCCTTGCAGGATCGTGCCGCCCGGCGTGCGGGTTTTCGAGATCGCCAGATCGCTGCCGGCGTTCACTTCGGTCGAGACCTCAACCACATCATTATCCGAAAACGGATCGGCCGGGCTTTGCCCGGTGATTGATGCCTGAACGGTGATGGTGGAATTCGCCGCGGCGGCGGCTTGTCCGCTGAAATTCAGTGTAATATCTTCATCAGGCGCAAGGGGCTCTGAAATCTCGCAGGAATAGGTGCCCGCCACCAGCGTGCAATTTGCCGGCGCAACCAGATGGGCCACCCCGACCGGCGCGGGAAAATTGACGGTAAAATTGTCCGCCGCATGCGGCCCGGCATTGGTGACGCGTAGGGCATAGTCAATCCCACCGCCCGAGACCACATCCACGGGCGCCTCGATCTCAAGCTGAAGATCGGCGCCGCGGTTGATGGTGGTGGTAATGAATTCGCTGTTGTTATCGGGATCGGTATCACCATCGTCCGACGGAACCGAGGCGGTAAAGGTCAGCACGCCTTGATCCACCGTCAGGAAATCAAGGGTGAAGGCGACGAATTCATCCTCGGCCAGTTCGGGCAGGGGGCATTCAACCGTGTTGCCAACCAGCGAGCAGCTAGAGCTTGGCGGCGTATCCGAGGGAATATAGGTCGTGCCCGCGGGGACTTCCGCAAAAAGGGTCGAGGTCGGGCTGGTCGCGGCGCCGGTATTGCGCACCCCCACCACATAGCTGGCGATCCCGCCGGCCGGCATAAACGACGGCCCTTGGATACCGTCTACAAGCCAGTCATGGGCCGAGGCCGTCTGCGCCGAGGCGAGAGAGACCGTCACCGCCGCACTCAGAACCAAAAATGCCGATTTAACAAAACGCCGCTTGGTCATCCCCCATCGGCTGCAAAGGCGCGCAGGACGCCATTCGGGCGCCCGGTCGGGGCCCGTTTCACAGCCTTATTCAAGACAAAATGTCTGTCCCGGCTGGAACTCGGATCATGGCAACTCGCTACACATCCGGCGTATCGGGACATCGCAGCCCTAGCTGCGCTGTTGTCGGGCGGCCAGAGGGACAATGTGTTAATACACCCGGAATTAATAAAGGTTAACAAACTGTTGCAGAATAAGAACGTAAATTCACCGTTAAAGATTAACGATATCGTAGAGTACAATCTGTGGTTGCGTGCGGCACGAGGCGCGCGCCCGAATCACCGCGAATCAGTCGTCAGGCGTTTTCGTTGATCGCGTTCAGCATGTCCTCGATCAGATGGGTGGTCAGTTGCTGGCGGCTGCTCAGCCCCGTTTTGCGAAACACCGATGTGAGCTGCGATTTTGCCGTGGATTCGGTGGTGCCGCGAATGGCGGCGATTTCAGCATTGCTGAACCCTTTCATCACCAGAATGGATACCGTCCGTTCGGTCGGCGTCAGCCCCCAATCGGCGAATTGGCGATCGAGGTGTTTTTGAAATTCACCTGCCACGACTTCGATCTGGCCATCGATGCGTTCGGCATGGCGCACGCTCAAATAAATCAGGACGGCACTGGCGCCGACGCCCAAAAGCATTCCGATTACCGACAGGATTTCCAATACTTCGCGCAAGGCCCAGGGGATCACCAGATTTTGCCACATGAACACATCGCCAAGCAGCATCGGCACGAAAAAAGACGTGCTGATCATCTGAATGACCAAAATAATCGCCAACACCACCAGCGTTGCCTTGCCCGAGCTGAGCACCCGGGTCATTTTGGAAAATCCCGCATAAAGGTTGGGTCGATCATCGCAGCACTCATTTTGAAACCCCCGCATTGGGGCCAATGCCAAGGGGCGGCATATCGGCACCGGGCGTGACATAGGTTTCCAAAGCAATATCGCGCAGGATCTGGCCATGGGTGCGGCTGACGATGATTTCACGCAGATGCAGCGGATTATCGGCGCGGATCAGAATCCGGTTCAGCATTGTTTCCCGAACGCTCAGAATCCGGTATCCCTGATCCTCAAGCGCGCGCAACACATCGAGATAGACCCATTTCGGCTGCGGATCGATTTCGATCAAAGGGGCAGGGGTAGCCGCGGCTTCGGCCACGGCCGCAGAAATATTCGCCCCGGACATCAAACAGAGCACCCCCGCCAGCACATATGATTTCTTGTAAAGCATATGAAACCCTGAACCGTTCACATACCCTGACGCCGACCGGCCAATCAGCGGATTTATTATTCATTAAGCAGGAATTTCAGCTTTTGCCAATATAGCGCGATGGGCTGCGGTGATTATTATTAACCGCGCTGCCAATCGCAAGCCGCAGCGCCGCCGGTGATACCGGCAGGCGGACCGAAGCATCGGCAATCGCCCGTCGCTCGGATGAAAAATCATGCCGCGCGAATGTCGTGGAACCGATGATCAGGGGCGTTTCGGGCTCAAACCTTCGTTGGGCCAGCAGCGTATCGACGGCATCTTCGGTGTCAGGGAAACTGTCGATATCGATCAACACGATCCGCGGCTGCGCGGTGGTGTTTTCGCTTTCGGCCAATGTCGCATGCAGGCTGACGCTGCGCATCAGCGGCAGCAGCCAATCGCGGTGGCATGCGAATTGGCCAAAGGGATCAATGATATGGCAGTGCCGCGCATGGCACAATGCCGGGTCGAGCAGCGTAAAATCATGCCCGGCGCAGGCGGGCTGCGGTTTGCGAAACAACGCGCCCAGCCGGTGCCGCCACCGCCCCGGTGTATCAGTGTCTAATGCGTTTTCCATCCTGTGCCCCTTACTGTCCATGCGTGCGATTTTGCTCCCGGCCGGGGGCAACACTATTGCCCGATGCGCGGCAATCGCGGCTATCGCACCAAGGTCGGATGGCCGATAGGGCTTTTGCGGCGCAAATTCCGGCGCAACCGGGCGATGGGGCCAAACCGCGCAAGGTGGCGTTCATAAAGCCGGTATTCGCGCGCACCCCGGCAGCAGCCTTCTTCATGCCGGGCGCGGGCGTAATAAATCAGGTTCACCCCGATCAATGCCACCGTATTGCTGGCAGCGGCGACGGGATTGACCGCCAGAAATGGCAGATGAATCATCCACATTGTCAGATTTTTGGCGATATAGGCCGGATGGCGCGTCAACGCATAGGGGCCGCGATGGATTGTGCCGCGATAGGTCAGGTTGGAAAAGCGCAACCCAAAGGCAATGGTGCTTAGCAGATAGACCCCAAAGGCAAGCAATATCAGCGTTCCCCAGATCACATAGGGCAAACTGCCCGGCGTAAACAGATTGCCCCAGACGATCTCATCCCCGTGTTCAAAGAAATTGCGCCCCAGAACCTGCCAGAACGGCATGTAACACATCACGCAAACCACCCAGCCGCTGAATGTGCGTTCAGGCCAGCGGATTTGGGAATTGAATAGCCGCATGGCTGTGGCATAACCAATTACCGCAAAGACGACATCGATCAGAAATACCAGCCGATAGAGAAATTCATAAATCGCCGTGAAATCCGAGAGCGAAAGCGTCTGGCCGTAAAAGTAATGCCAATCATCCAGCCCATAGCAATACATCAGTGGCAGGAAAAACACCTTGACCAGCCAAGATAGCGCAAAGTCCGCGATCCTGCGCCGATCCCCCATCTGGCCAAAGGAAAGAATGAAGGCGCCGAAATCGCCAAGCGCATCGGGGCGATCAGGCAACATGCGGTCGATGATATAAATATAGGCGGCAAAGCCTGAAAATATCAAAGGCGCATGATCAAAGATCATGAAGGTAAACCGCTGATACCACGGATCCTGATACAGCCCCACCAGCCGGTATATGGCCAGAACCACCAAAAACCCGGCGCTCAGCCCCACCAATTTATGCGCCAGGATCGCATCGGGGCGAAAGCTGCGCCGCCAGAACAGCGCCGGCGTGATCCCCGCTTCGGGCTGACGCCAGATCCGCAGCCAGCCAAGCTCGACCCCCGCCATCGCCACAAAGATCACCGCGATGAACAAGGTGTAATCGCCTTGCACCGATCCCGCGATCCCGCGCGGCCACAGCCAAAAGGCGTAGAAAAACACCCCAAGCCCGACCAGCCCGGTCACAAGTGGCGGCGCATTGGGAAAATGGCGGTCGGATCGGCGCGGGCGCATCGGCTATCCCTTAAAAATGATCCGCCCGCAAAGTGCGGACGGATCAAGGCCGGTTGCGGTGGATGTTCAGCGTGCGGCCAATTGCTCGACGACGTTGCGCAGCGATGCGGGCACCTGCACGCCGCGCTGGGTGGGCGCAACGTCGATGCGCGAAATGCTGACGCAACGGGGGCGCGAGGCGACATTCGGTGTGGTCTGAAAGCGCACATTCACGATGCGCAGATCCGGGGTCACATTGGCATCATGGACAACGCCGATCTGCACGCCGTTCGAATCGAGCACCGGAAAACCGTTGAATACCTGGCTATTGCCATCGACCGTGCACGCCAGATTAGCGAGCGAGCGATCCGCAGGCATCATCACGCCGTTGACGATCCCGCCATGGTTGATGCCGCTGGTGCCGGATGTGCCGCTGGTGCCGGATGTGCCATTGGTTCCCGATGTGCCGCTGGTGCCCGATGTGCCACTTGTCCCGCTGGTGCCAGAGGTGCCGCTGGTGCCCGAACCGCCGCTCGTGCCCGAAGTGCCCGAACCGCTGCTGCCGATGCCCACGATACCGCCGCCCGACAGGACATCGACGCTTAACGCGCCATTGCCGCCTTCGGGGGTCAGGGCGTTGACGGAGGCCGCGCCGTCCAGCACACCCACGGAAATGCCTTGTCCATTTGAACCGCTGCCGACGCTGGCCACGCCGTCAAGGCCCAGCCCGCTGGTCACGTCACCAACCGTATCGGCCACGCCGCCAACGACACCGCCAACGGCATCAGTCACACCACCGACAACGCCGCCAACCGCATCGCCCAGCCCACCCAGCAGACCAGCTTGCACGGGGCTGGCCGCAAAGCCAAAGGGCGCAATCAGGGCTGCACAAAATGCCAGACCGATGCGCGTAGAGCGGGTTGTTTCGCCAAAATTTTTCATGCTGTTAGCCTTCTGCTGATACTAAATAACTGCGGGCGGGCATTGGGTGGCCGCGCGGTTCCGGTGGCTGCAGTAACGCATGGTAAAGGGCGCCCGTATGTCAGCAAAAAGGGCGAATACGACCAAAGTATGATGCCGATTTCCGGGGGTTTCCGGGGGCAGGGCGCCCCCGGGGGGTCAGGCTTCCAGCACCACCAGCGCGTGGCGCTTTTTGCCGGCGCTGAGTTTAAGCGGCTCGGCCAGATCGCTCGCGCGCAGGATCAGCGCGGCATCGGTCAGCGGCGCATCGCCAAGCCGCGCGCCATTATCGGCGATCAGGCGCTTGGCCTCTTTGCCCGAGGCGGCAAGCCCGGCACGCACCAGCAATTGCACCACCGAAATGCCATCGCCCAGCTCATCGGGGCGCAGCGTCAGGGTGGGCAGATCATCGCCGATCCCGCCACGCTCGAACACTTCGCGGGCCGTGGCCTCGGCCGCGGCGGCTGCTTCGGGGCCGTGCAGCATGGCCGTGACCTCATTGGCCAACAGGATCTTGGCGGTGTTGATTTCAGACCCCGATAGCGCGCCAAGCCGTTCGCATTCGTCCAGCGGCAATTCGGTGTATAGTTTCAAAAACCGCCCCGTGTCGGCATCGGTCGTATTGCGCCAGAACTGCCAGAATTCATAGGGCGAGAGCATTTCCGCATTCAGCCAGATCGCGCCCCCTGCGGATTTGCCCATCTTGCGCCCGTCCGATGTGGTCAGCAGCGGCGATGTCAGCCCGTAGATTTCATGATCCAGCACCCGGCGGGTCAGGTCGATGCCGTTGATGATATTGCCCCATTGATCCGAGCCGCCCATCTGCAACAGACAGCCATAGCGCCGGTTCAGTTCCAGAAAATCATAGGCCTGCAGGATCATGTAGTTGAATTCCAGGAAAGACAGCGATTGTTCGCGGTCGAGCCGGGATTTCACGCTCTCAAAGCTCAGCATCCGGTTCACGCTGAAATGCCGCCCGATATCGCGCAGGAAATCGAGGTAATTCAGCCCGTCCAGCCATTCGGCATTATTCAGCATGATGGCATCCGCCGCGCCGTCGCCATAGTGCAGATAGCGCGCAAAAACCTGCTGCATCCCGTTGATATTGGCGTCGATCTGATCGGGCGTCAGCAGCGGGCGCTCATCCGCGCGAAAACTGGGGTCGCCCACCTTGGTCGTGCCGCCGCCCATCAGGGTGATGGGCTTGTGCCCGGTTTTCTGCAGCCAGCGCAGCATCATGATATTAAGCAAATGCCCGACATGCAGCGATGCGGCCGTCGCATCATAGCCGATATAGGCAGGCACCACCCCCGCCATAAGCGCATCGTCCAACGCCTGAACATCGGTGCAATCGGCCAGAAAGCCGCGCTCGGTGATCACGCGCAAGAAATCGGATTTGGGGTGGTAGGTCATTTTGCTTTTGTCCATTCTCGCAATCCTGTGCGGCCTGTATAAAGGCGCTGCGGATGAAGGAAAAGGCCATGATGGATGCAGGCGCGGTCTGGGCATTGGGGGCGATGTCGGGCACATCGCTCGATGGGGTCGATGCGGCGTTGATCCGCACCGACGGGATCGTGATCGAGGGCTTTGGCGACAGCGGATTTCGCCCCTATGGTGCGGATGAACAAGCCGCTTTGCGCGCGGCACTGGGGCAATGGACGGCGCCTGCGGGGCTTGAGATGCTGATCGAAACCGCGCATGCCGAATTGCTGGCGCGGTTTCCGGCGGCGCAGATTGTGGGTTTTCACGGCCAGACGCTGGCGCATGATCCGCGCGGGCGAGGCACGTATCAGGCCGGCAATGGCGCGCGGCTGGCGCACAAGCTGGGCCGCCCGGTGGTGTGGGATTTTCGCACCGCCGATGTGGCCATGGGCGGCGAGGGCGCGCCGCTTGCACCATTCTATCATTTCGCGCTGGCCAAATATATCGGCGCGCGGGCGCCGGTGGCATTTTTGAATCTGGGCGGGGTGGGCAATATCACCTGGATCGATCCGGCCCACGCCAGCCCCGATGATCCCGGCGCGCTGCTGGCCTTTGACACCGGCCCGGCCAATGCGCCGATCAATGATCTGATGATGGCGCGGCGGGGGCTGGCGCAGGATGCAGGCGGGGCGCTGGCGGCCAAGGGGCGCGCGGATGGGGCGATTGTCGATCGGTTTTTGGCGCATCGCTATTTCGCGCGCATTCCGCCTAAATCGCTTGATAGGAATGATTTCAACAGCTTACTGGCCGAAGTTGAGAAGCTTGATGAAGCTGATGCCGCCGCTACGCTCACCGCCTGTGCCGCTGCCGCCGTGGCGGTTGGGATCACCCATTGCCCGGCCCCGCCTGCGCAGGTGCTGGTCTGTGGCGGTGGGCGGCATAATGCGACGCTGATGGCGATGCTGCGCGCGGGGCTGGATTGCCCGGTGGTGCCGGTCGAGGATGTGGGGCTGGATGGCGATATGCTAGAAGCGCAGGCCTTCGGTTTTCTGGCGGTGCGTGTGGCGCGCGGCCTGCCCACATCCTGCCCCACCACCACGGGTGTAGCGGCCAGCATTGGCGGCGGCATCATCAGCCAGCCCGATGGCTAGGGGGCGGCAACCCGCCCCGCCGGGTCAGCCGCGCAGGATCGAGCGGCCGGCATATTGGGCCATTTCGCCCAGCATTTCCTCGATCCGGATCAACTGGTTATATTTCGCCAGCCGGTCTGAACGCGACAGCGAGCCGGTCTTGATCTGCCCGCAATTGGTGGCCACGGCCAGATCGGCGATGGTGGTATCTTCGGTTTCGCCGGAACGGTGGCTCATGACATTGGTGTAGCGGGCGCGATGCGCGATTTCGACTGCTTTAAGAGTTTCTGACAAGCTGCCGATCTGATTGACTTTTACCAGCATCGAATTGGCGCAGCCACGCGAAATCCCATCGGCCAGACGGGCCGGGTTGGTGACGAACAGATCGTCGCCCACAAGCTGCACCCGGTCGCCAAGCGTGTCGGTCAGGGATTTCCAGCCGTCCCAGTCATCCTCGGCCATTCCATCTTCGATCGAGATGATCGGATAATCGGCGCAAAGTGCGGCAAGGTAGGCCACATTTTCATCCGAGGACAACGATTTGCCTTCGCCCGTCATCTCGTAACGGCCGCCGCGGTAATATTCGGTTGCCGCGCAATCAAGCGCCAGATGGATATCCTCGCCCGGCTTGTATCCGGCCTTTTCGATCGCGCGCAGGATGAAATCCAACGCCTCGCGCGAAGATGAGAGGCCGGGGGCAAAGCCGCCCTCATCGCCGATGCCGGTATTGTGGCCGGCGGCAGAGAGTTCCTTTTTCAACGTATGGAACACCTCGGCCCCCATGCGCACCGCGTCGCGCATCGTATCTGCGCTGACCGGCATGATCATGAATTCCTGAATATCTATTGGATTATCAGCATGTTCGCCGCCATTGATGATGTTCATCATCGGCACCGGCAACACCCGCGCGGATGTGCCGCCGACATAGCGATAAAGCGGCTGTCCGGTGAAATCGGCCGCCGCCTTGGCGTTTGCCAGCGACACGCCCAAAATGGCATTGGCTCCAAGGCGCGATTTGTTCATCGTGCCATCCAGCTCGATCATCAGCGCGTCGATCGCCTCTTGTTCGGTCGCGTCGGTGCCGATCAGCGCCTCGGCGATTTCGCCGTTCACGGCGGCCACGGCCTCAAGCACGCCTTTGCCCAGATAGCGCGCATCATCGCCATCGCGGCGTTCCACGGCCTCATGCGCGCCGGTCGATGCGCCCGAAGGCACGGCGGCGCGGCCCATGGTGCCGTCTTCGAGGATCACATCGACCTCGACGGTCGGATTGCCCCGGCTGTCAAGAATTTCGCGTCCGATGATGTCGATGATAGTGCTCATGCGCATGGTCCTTAGGTGTGACAGGTTCGCCATCTCTATAGCAGGCAGGCGGCGCGCATCAAGCGCGTGTCAATCCTTGCGGATCGGCACGCCGTAAAGTTCCAGCCGGTGCCCCATCAGCCGGTAGCCAAGCTTTTCGGCGATCTTTTCCTGCAAGGCCTCGATTTCGGGATCGACGAATTCGATCACCGCGCCGCTGTGCATGTCGATCAGGTGATCATGATGTTCGCGGTCCGCCGTTTCATAGCGCGCGCGCCCGTCGCCGAATTCGTGCTTTTCAAGGATACCGGTTTCTTCGAACAATTTGACGGTGCGATAGACGGTGGCCAGCGAAATCCGCGGATCGAGCGCCAGCACACGGGCGTGGAGTTCTTCGACATCGGGATGGTCGGTGGCCTCATCCAGCACGCGGGCAATCACGCGGCGCTGTTCTGTCAGGCGCAGGCCATGGTCTTCGCACCGGGCGATCAGGGATTTGGCGGGATCGATCATGGCAGGCTCACTCGGTCGTCGGTCTTTGACCCGGTTCTAGCCCAGTGCGTGCCGGGTTAGAAGCCCTAGGCCGCCACCTGCCGGGCCATGGGCCGATGGGTCAGATCGGCCCAGATCGGCAGATGGTCCGAGGCGCGCCGCGCAAGCGGGGTTTCGATCACACCGGCATCATAAAGCTGGAACCCGTCGCCCAAGGCCACCCGGTCAAGCGCGGCAACCGGGCGGCTGGCGTGGAAACTGCGCCCCGGCGCATAGGTGGTGAACCCCTGTTCCAGCGCTTCCAGCCCGCGATTGCGCGACCATTCGTTGAAATCGCCCAGGATCACCGTGGGCCGGTCATCAAGCCCCGCCAGAAAGCTGCGGATCCGTGCAAGCTGCAACTGGCGCGAATTGCGCAGCAGCCCCAGATGCACCCCCACCAGCCGGATACCCGCCAGATCGACGGCCACGGCGCCGCGCGGTTCCAACCCCGGCAGGTCGATGCGGTGGGTGCCCTCGACCATCACGCCCTTGCGCACCAGCACGGCATTGCCATGCCAGCCGAGGCTGACGGGGCTGGTGGCGATCTGAACGGCGGTATAATCGCTATAAGCGTCGATCATGGGGGCGGGCAGGGCGGCCGGGCGCGGGCCAAGGCGCATATCGGCCTCTTGCAGGGCGATGACATCGGCGCCGATCCCGTTCACGACATCGATGATGCGACCGGGCGCGCGCAACCCATCGGTTCCACGACATTTTCTGAGGTTATAGCTGGCGACGCGGGTTCTGGCCTGTATAATCATTGCCGCTATATAGGGAATGAACGGACGACTTCCAGCCCCGGCTGGAAGCTAACGAAAGGAAATTGATGCGACAGTCCATCACGCTCACGACCCTGATCATCTGGGGATTTCTGGCAATCGCGCTTGTCTGGGGGTTATGGACGCAGGAATGGCTTTCGGCATTCGTGGCTTTGCTGACGTTTCTGACCACGCTGCTGCCGCTCTATTTTGCGAAATGGTATGATGTGCATGTGCCGCGCAGTTTCATGGCGGCGGTCATCATGTTCATTTTCGCCACCCTGTTTCTGGGCGAGGTGCTGGATTTCTACAACCGCTATTGGTGGTGGGATGTGGTGTTGCATGGCGGATCGGCCATCGGGTTCGGGCTGATCGGATTCTTGCTGGTGTTCATGATGTTCCAGGGCGACCGCTATGCCGCGCCGCCGCGCGCCGTGGGCTTTTTCGGCTTTTGCTTTGCCATGACCATCGGCGCTTTGTGGGAAATCTTTGAATATGCGATGGATCAGGCCTTTGGCATGAACATGCAAAAATCGGGCCTGCATGACACGATGTGGGATCTGATCGTCGATGCGATTGGCGGGCTGATCGGGGCGGGCGCGGGGGTGCTTTATCTGCGCCGCCACGAAGGGGGCTATTTCTCGCGGATGTTGCATGAATTTCAGCAGCGCAACCGGCGGTTTTTTATCCGCTTCCGCGACGAGGATTGATCCCTCAGGTGCCGCAAAAGGTTTGCAGCACCTGTTCGCCCTGCGCCGGCGGGCGGGCCAGATCGGCATTTTCGGGCGCAAGATCAAACGGGCTATCCAGCGCCGCCGCCAGCCGGTGAAAGGGGGCATCATCGCCGGCCACGGCGGCCGCGATTGCCTGTTCAATCCGGTGGTTGCGGGGAATGATCGCGGGATTCGCGGCCCGCATCAGCGCGATGCTATCGCCCCCTTCGCGCGCCAGACGCGGGCGCCATTTGCTCTCCCACAGATCAAACTGCGTGGGGTCGATGAATTGATCGCGCGCACCGCCTTCGGACAGGGCGCGGAATGTGTTGGTGAAATCGGCGCCATTGGCGGCCATGCGGTCAAGCAGGTCGTGGATCAGGTCGATATCGCCCGGCTCATCGCCGACCAGCCCGATTTTTGCGCGAAAAAGCTGAGCCCAGTGGCGCTGATAGATGCTTTCAAATCCGCTGATGATCGCGCGTGCATCGGCAATCGCCGCTTCGCGCGGGCCCATCAGCGGCAGCAGGCAGGCCGCGAATTGGGTCAGATTCCATGCGGCGATCCGGGGCTGATTGGCATAGGCATAGCGCCCGCCTCGATCGATCGAGCTGAACACCGTATCGGGGTGATAGCTGTCGAGAAAGGCGCAGGGGCCGTAATCGATCGTTTCGCCGCTGATGGTCATGTTGTCCGTATTCATCACGCCATGGATGAACCCCAGCGCCATCCAGCGCGCAATCAGCGCGGCCTGGGCATCGACCACGGCTTGCAGCAGATCATGCGGGGTTTTGGCCGCCGGGTAATGGCGGGCAATGACATGGGCAACAAGCGCCTCTAGCGCGGCCACATCGTCGCGCGCGGCGAAATATTGAAAGGTGCCGACCCGGATATGGCTTGCGGCCACGCGCACCAGCACCGCACCGGGCAGCATGGCCTCGCGGCGCACCATTTCACCGCTGCGCACCACCGCAAGCGCCTGCGTCGTGGGCACGCCCAGCCGGTGCATCGCCTCGCTTACCAGATATTCGCGCATCACCGGGCCAAGCCAGGCGCGGCCATCGCCGCCGCGGCTGAACGGCGTGCGCCCCGCCCCCTTGAGCTGGATATCGCGCCGCTGACCACGGGTATCCACAACCTCGCCCAGCAAAACCGCGCGCCCGTCGCCAAGCTGCGGCACCCATTGGCCAAACTGGTGCCCGGCATAGGCCTGGGCAATCGGCGTGGCGCCTTGGGGGATGGTATTGCCGGCCAATGCCGCGATCCCCGGTTCCGATGCCAGCGCGCCCGGATCAAGGCCCAATTCCCGCGCCAGCGGCGCATTAAGCACCATCAGCGTCGGATCTGCCACGGGCGTCGGCGGCTGCGGCGCAAAAAGGCGCGCGGGCAGGCGGGCATAGCTGTTGTCAAAGGGGATATGCAGGGTCATGGCGCTAAACTAGCCTGCGCGGTGGTATTGCTCCAGCCCCGGGCCAAAGAAAAAGGCCTGCATGGGAAACAATCCATGCAGGCCCTTCGGGAGGAGGGCTTGGCACGCCCTCGTGGACAATGGATGGGAGGCCTTGTCCAGTAGAATGGCTGATCCATAATCCGCGCGGCCCCGTGTTGTCAGCGTGACACGGTGCCGCGCGGCACAAACGCCGCAGGCGGATCAGCCGTCGAAATCCACAATCTCGGTCAGGCGCAACGCATCGGCGCGCAGCCGCGCCAGATCCATCAGATTGACCGCATCCGGGGTAAACGTGCCCCAGCTTTGCACGATGTCCGAAGGCGTCGTATCGGGCGCGATCGGATATTCGAAATTGGCCTCGGCATAGATTTCCTGCGCGCGGGGCGAGGTCAGGAATTCCATGAATTGCAGCGCCTCGTCGCGGTTGCTGGCCGCTTTGGTCATGGCGACGCCAGAGATGTTCACATGCGTGCCGCCCCCCTCAAAGGTGGGGAATACGATGCGCGCGGCATTGGCCCATTCGGCCTGTTCGGGATCGCGCAGCATCTGGCCCATGTAATAGGTATTGCCCAGCGCGATATCGCATTCGCCCGCCCAGATGGCGCGCACCTGTGCGCGGTCATTGCCTTGGGGTTTGCGCGCCAGATTGGCCTTGAGCCCTTCGAGCCAGGCTTTCGCGCCGTCTTCGCCGTGATGGTGCAGCACGGCCGATGTCAGCCCCACCGAATAGGCCGCCGTGCCCGAACGCGAACAGATGCGCCCGGCCCATTTGGGATCGGCCAGATCCTCATAGGTTGTCACTTCGCCTTCGGCCACGCGTTCCTTTGATGCATAGACGATACGCGCACGGGTGGTCAGCCCCCACCAATGGCCATCGGGATCGCGAAAATCGGCGGGGATATTGGCTTCCATCACCTCGGATGAAACGGGCTGGGTAACACCGGCCTCGACCGCCTCGGCGATGCGCGAAATATCGACGGTCAGGATCACATCGGCGGGGCTGCGCGCCCCTTCGGCCAGCAGGCGCTCGACCATCCCGGTATCGAGAAAGGCCACGTTGACTGCGATACCGGTCTCGCTGGTAAAAGCATCGGTCAGCGGCGCGATCAATTCGGGCTGGCGATAGGAATAGACATTCACCTCGGCGGCAAGCGCGGGCGCTGCAACCAGAATGGCGGCGGCAGAGGCAAGAAATTTGTGGCGCGCGGTCATCGGAACCTCCGTGTCAGTTGCTTATTGATAGGCGGGCGATTTTGCCCGGTCAATACCTGAATGAAACAGTCAGATATCTTTTTGGTCCTTTTCAGTCTGTTTGACTGCATTCCAAAGTGCATCCATTTGCGCAAGGCTTGCATCGCCCGGTGTCTGTCCACGCGCGGCCAGCAGATCTTCGATACCCGCAAAGCGGCGCGTTACCTTGGCATTGGTGCGCCGGATCGCGGCTTCGGGATCGATGCCCAGATGGCGGGCAAGGTTGACCATGGCAAACAGCAGATCGCCCATCTCATCCTCAAGCGCATCGGCATCGCGGGCGGATCTGGCCTCGGCCAGCTCGGTGGCTTCTTCGGTGATCTTGGCCAGCACGTCATCGATATTGTCCCAATCGAATCCGACCCGGGCCAGCCGCTTTTGCAGTTTCAGCGCGCGCAGCAGGCCGGGCAGGGCCAGCGCGACGCCATCCAATGTGCGGGTTTCGCCGCGCCGGGCGCGCTCGGCGGATTTCTGTTCCTCCCAGGCATGCGGCATATCCTCGGCGGTGCGGGGGCTACCTGCGGCAAAGACATGGGGATGGCGGGCGATCATCTTGTCGCCGATGCCCTGCGCCACATCGGCAAAGCTGAACAGCCCGGCTTCCTCGGCCATTTGCGCATGAAACACCACTTGCAACAGCAAATCCCCCAGTTCGGCCTGCAAATCGGCCATATCATTGCGGGCGATCGCATCGGCGACCTCATAGGCTTCTTCGATCGTATAGGGCGCGATCGAGGCGAAATTCTGGGCGATATCCCAGGGACAGCCGGAATCGGGATCGCGCAGGCGGCGCATGATCTCGATCAGGCGGGGCAGCGGGGCGGGTTCGGGGGGCAGATGGGTCATGGTGGCCTTTGGCTGAATGCGGTCGGCGCATCTTAGCGCGGGGGCGCGGGGGGCGAAATGCCCTTGCCCTTTTCCTTGTGCCGCGAAATTGCTAAAGCCTGACCACCCCAAGGAGCCCGCACCCATGATCACCCTTCACAACAGCCGCATCCGCCGCAAGCAGGCCTTTGAGCCGATCGATGCGGGCAATGTGCGGATGTATGTCTGCGGGCCGACCGTCTATGACCGCGCGCATCTGGGCAATGCGCGGCCTGTGGTGGTGTTTGACGTGCTCTACCGGCTGTTGCGCGATGTCTATGGCGCGGATCATGTGACCTATGTGCGCAATTTCACCGATGTGGATGACAAGATCAACGCGCGCGCCGCCGAAACCGGCCGCAGCATTGGCGAGATCACCGATGAAACGATTGCCTGGTATCACGCCGATATGGATGCTTTGGGTGCGCTGCGCCCCAGCCACGAGCCGCGCGCCACCGCCTATATCGGCCAGATGATCGCGATGATCGAAACGCTGATCACCCGGGGCCATGCTTATGCCGCGGCGGGCCATGTGCTGTTCGATGTGCGCAGCTATGCGCAATATGGCACGCTTTCGGGGCGTTCGGTCGATGATATGATCGCCGGCGCCCGGGTCGAGGTGGCGCCGTTCAAGCGCGATCCGATGGATTTCGTGCTGTGGAAACCATCAGCCGACGGGCAGCCGGGGTGGGACAGCCCCTGGGGCTTTGGCCGGCCCGGCTGGCATATAGAATGTTCGGCGATGAGCCATGCGCTGTTGGGCGCATCCTTTGACATCCACGGCGGCGGCATGGATCTGTTGTTCCCGCATCACGAAAACGAGGTCGCGCAAAGCTGCTGCGCCCATCCCGAGGGGGGCTTCGCCAGCTATTGGTTGCATAATGAAATGCTGCTGGTGGATGGCAAGAAAATGTCGAAATCTTTGGGGAATTTCTTTACAGTGCGGGATCTGCTGGACCAGGGGGTGCCCGGCGAAGTGATCCGCTTCGTGATGCTGGGGACGCATTACCGCAAGCCGATGGACTGGACGGAGGCCAAGCGGCGCGAGGCAGAGGCGGTGCTGCGGCGCTGGCGCGGGATGGTGGTGGATGTGGAGCCTGCGGCACCCGCGCCTGCGGTGCTGGAGGCGCTGGGGGATGATCTGAACACCGCGGGCGCGCTGGCGGCGCTGCATGCGCTGGCGGCGGCGGGCGATGCGGCGGGGCTGAAAGGGTCTGCGGCGCTGCTGGGGCTGTTGGAGGATGGCATGGGCGGCTGGGCCGAGGCGGATCTCGCGCCCTTTGCCGCGCGGCTGGCGGCGTTGCGCGAAGCGGCGGTGGTGAGCAAGGATTTCGCAAAGGTGGATGCGATGAAGGCGGCGCTGCTGGCGGCCGG
>JBBAGE010000019.1:0-21673 GCA_041655055.1 Paracoccaceae bacterium | reverse complement strand
ACCTGCGCGACACGGCGCTGGCGGGCAACCGCATGGCGCGGGGAATGCCTTTGCAGGGGGCGGATCTGGCCGATGATCTGGAACGGCTGGTGGCGCTGCATGGTGCGGATACGATCGCGGCCTGTATCGTCGAGCCGGTGGCCGGATCGACCGGGGTGTTGCCCCCGCCGCAAGGTTATTTGCAGCGCCTGCGCGACATCTGCACCCGCCATGGTATTTTGCTGATCTTTGACGAAGTGATCACCGGCTTCGGCCGATTGGGCGCGCCCTTTGCGGCGGATCATTTCGGCGTGGTGCCGGATTTGATCTGTCTGGCCAAGGGTTTGACCAATGGCACGATCCCGATGGGCGCGGTGCTGGCAGGCAGTCATATCCATGATGCTTTCATGAATGCACCCGACGGCCAGATCGAATTGTTCCACGGATTTACATGGTCGGGCAGCCCGCCCGCCGCCGCCGCGGCGCTGGCCACACTTGATATTTATCGCGATGAGGGGCTGTTTGCCGGCGCCGCCCAGCTTGCGCCGGAATGGGAAGATGCGCTGCATGATCTGGCAGATCTGCCGCATGTGGTGGATATTCGCAACCTCGGGCTGATGGGGGCGGTCGAACTGGCGCCCCGCCCCGGCACGCCGGGCGCGCGGGCCTATGAGGCTTTTGTGAAAGCATTCGAGGCGGGCTTGCTGATCCGTGTTACGGGCGAAACCATTGCCCTGTCGCCGCCTTTGATAATCGACAGGCAGGAAATGGACAATTTGTTCAACATCTTGCGCGATATTCTGCAGGCTTTGGATTAAAAATAGGGCCGGGAAAATCCCCGGCCCTGTGCATGTCGCGGCAGGATTATTGCTGCGTTTCCTGATCGTCGGTTTCAGTATCCATATCGGCGTCGGTTTCGCCCATGTCAGTCGATCCATCCTCGATATGCGCGCGCAGCGGCGTGCGCGGATCAAGCTGATCAACGTCAGTGGAGTCATGGTCGGGCAGACCTTCGAGGTCGGTCTCGGCTGACAGGACGAATTGGTTTTCACTATCAAGGGTGAATTCGTTCAGATCGACTTCCACCACCCGGTCGCTTTCGCCGGTCAGTTGAACGACAACCGTGACACCGCCGTCATCGCCACGGGCGAGATACATGATTTCGCCGATATTGGCATCCGCGCCCATCACGACCGTGCCGGCAAGCTCGCCCACGGGCGTATTGGCGATGCTTTCGAATTTGCCACCGGCGTCGAAATCGGCGGTGACGTTATTGCCAAGCACGTCGGCTGCATCTTCGACGGAATCAACCATCGGGTCGACCTCATCACCCATTTGTTCGACATCATCGGCCATGTCATTCAGGGGCGGGGTCTCGGTCTGGTCATTCGGGGGCGGGGTGTCCTGTGCGAAAACGGGGCTGGCCAAAAGCGCCAGCGCCGCGGCACCGGATAGCAGGGTTTTGCTCAGTTGGGTCACGATAACCTCCTTGTTCTGAGTGCGGTATGCTATGACAATCGCCCCAGGCCCGGACGGTTCCCGCCGAGATTTTCGATCGGCGGTAAAATGCAAGCCGCCGCCCGAATGGGGCGGCGGCGGTTACTGTAATGGCGAAAGATTTACGCGAGTTTCTTGTGGTTTGCGATCAGTTCATCGACCACAGCGGGATCAGCCAGCGTGGATGTATCGCCCAGCGTCGCGAAATCATCTTCGGCGATCTTGCGCAAAATCCGGCGCATGATCTTGCCCGACCGGGTTTTCGGCAGGCTGGGGGCCCATTGCATCAGATCGGGTTTCGCAATCGGCCCGATTTCGTTGCGCACCCAGGTTTCGAGATCCTTTTGCAGCGCGTCTGACGGTTCGACCCCGTTCATCAGCGTCACATAGGCGTAAATCCCCTGACCTTTGATCGGATGCGGATAACCCACGACAGCGGCTTCGGCCACATCGACATGGGCAACCAATGCGCTTTCAATTTCGGCCGTGCCCATCCGGTGGCCCGATACGTTGATCACGTCATCAACCCGTCCGGTGATCCAGTAATAGCCATCGCTGTCGCGCCGACAGCCATCGCCCGAGAAATAATAACCTTTGTAATCAGCGAAATAGGTTTTCTCGAACCGCGCATGATCGCCATAGATCGTGCGCATCTGGCCCGGCCAGCTATCCTTGAGGCATAGCACCCCTTCGGCGGCGGTTTCGTTGATTTCCTGACCGGACTGGGCATCAAGCAGCACCGGCGTCACGCCAAAAAACGGCAATGTGGCCGAGCCGGGCTTGGTCGCGATCGCGCCGGGCAGGGGGGTCAGCAAATGGCCGCCGGTTTCGGTCTGCCACCAGGTATCGACAATCGGGCGGGTGCCTTTGCCCACCACTTCGTTATACCAGTTCCAGGCCTCGGGGTTGATCGGCTCGCCCACCGTGCCCAATAGCTTGAGCGACGACAGATCGGCCTTTTCGACATATTCATTGCCCATTGCCATCAGCGATCGGATCGCGGTCGGCGCGGTATAGAATTGGGTTACGCGGTGCTTTTCGCAGACCTGCCAGAACCGCGAGGCATCGGGCCATGTCGGCACGCCCTCAAACATCACCGTGGTCGCACCATTCGCAAGCGGGCCATAGATGATATAGCTGTGGCCGGTCACCCAACCCACATCGGCGGTGCACCAGAACACATCGCCATCGTGGTAATCGAACGTATATTGATGGGTCATCGCCGCATAGACGATATAGCCGCCGGTGGTATGCACGACGCCCTTGGGCTTGCCGGTGGAACCGGATGTATAAAGGATGAACAGCGGATCTTCGGCGTCCATTTCTTCGGGCGGGCAATCGGTCGAGGCTTCGGCGGCCAGGGCGTTGTAATCGAAATCGCGATCCTGCGTCCAGGTGGTCTGGCCACCGGTATGTTTGACCACAAGCATTTTGACATCATCGTCACAATGCAAAAGCGCGGCATCGGCATTGGATTTCAGCGGTGTCTTGCGGCCACCGCGCGGCGATTCATCAGCGGTGATCAGCAGCTTGGCTTCGCAGTCATTGATCCGGTTCGCCAGCGCATCGGGTGAAAAACCGGCAAAAACGATCGAATGGATCGCCCCGATCCGCGCGCAGCCCAGCATCGCATAGGCCGCTTCGGGGATCATCGGCATGTACAGCACGACCCGGTCGCCGCGTTTCACCCCCATCCCCTTAAGCACATTGGCCATCCGGTTCACATTTTCCGACAACTCGGCATATGTGATATGGCGGGCAGGTGTCGCGGGATCATCGGGTTCGAAAATGATCGCGGTCTGGTTGGCGCGGGTTTTCAGGTGGCGATCCACGCAATTGGCCGCAATATTCAGCGTGCCATCCTCGAACCAGCGGATATCGATATTGCCGGGGGCAAAGCTGGTATTCTTGACCTTGGTAAAAGGCTTGATCCAATCGATTCGCTTGCCATGCTCGGCCCAGAACGCATTCGGGTCCGCAATCGAGGCGGCATACATCGCATCGTATTTCGCCCGGTCGGCATGCGCATTCGCGGCAAATTCGGGCGACGGTGGGTAAATCTTGTTGCTCTCATCGAGCATGGCTTTTCCTCCCTGGTAGGCTTTCAATATACGACAGGACCACAGCCGCGCCGTGTGTTGTCGGCAACTCTATTGTCACATTTTCGCGAATACCAGCGTTCTGGCCCAGTCATCCGGTCACATTTTTCAAAAATATCCGCAATCGGTCGGATTTGCGCAAGTATATTGCGCCACTTTTCGCGCGAAAATGAACCATTTGGTAACTTTCTGCCGGTTATATATTTCCAACCAGAGCTGATAGAGCAGATGACAGATCAATCGCCTCCTAATGCCATGCAGCGCAAGGCCGGTGCCGGCCGCCCGCCGCCGGATGTGCAGGCCATGTCCGCGGCCAAGGCGCTGCGGCTGTCGATCGCGCGCGCGGCCAAGGATATCGCGGGGCTGGTCGTCACCGTCACCGCCTTTGAAGAAAGCCGAATGACATTGGGCGCCCTGGCCGATGCCGTGCCCGATCCGGCGCTTTTTGCCGTGATGGACGCGCCGGACGGGGCGCAGGGGCTGTTCGTGATGGATAGCCAGGTGATTGCCGGGCTGATCGAACATCTGGCAACCGGCACCGTGCGTCAGGGGCCATCGCCCGCGCGCAAACCCACCGCCACCGATGCCATTTTGGCCCAGACGCTGATCGACGGGCTGATGACCCGGTTCGAGGAAACCGTGGCCGAGGCGGCGGCCCCGCCCGATATCGCGGGGTTTCGCTTTGCCGCGCGCCTGCCCGATACGGGCGCCATCGCGCTGGCGCTGCCCGATATCCGTTATCGTTATTACCGGGCAGAACTGATGCTGGGCCAAGGCGCCAAGACCGGCGAAATCGCGATCATGTTGCCGCTGGAACGCCCGCAGGCACCGCGCGCCGAGGGCGGTGGCAGCCGGGCCGATTGGGGGGAAACGCTGGCCCGTTCCGTTGGCGGCGCGAAAATCGGCCTGAATGCCGTGCTCTATCGCGCCCGCCTGCCGCTGGCCGAGGTGATGGGTTTTGCGCCCGGTGCGCTGGTGGCCCTGCCGCGCGATGCGCTTGGGCTGGTGGAATTGGTGGCGGGCGATGGCCCAGCGATCTGTCAGGCCAAACTGGGCCAGGCGGCGGGGTTCAAGGCGCTGCGGCTGCGCATCGTCGCGGATGCGGGCGAGGTGCCGCAATTCGATGCGGTGGATACATTTGCATCCCCCGCCTTGCCCGCGGATGCGCTGTTTGCGCCCGATGATGCGGCCAGCGATGGCTGGCCCATTCCGCAAATCTCGATCGAGGAGGGCTGAGAAAAATTCTGCTTATGCGATCATGAAAAAGCAGGCATTTGTCTTTGGCCTGTGGCACGCTGAAGACCTGTGGCCATTTGTGAAAGGTGTCGCCATGAAAGATATCGCCCAAAGACGCGCAACGCTTGAAACAAGACTGGCAGAACTGGAGGCCCGTCTGCAGGCGCTTGATGATGCGCTCGATGTGCCGATGACCGCCGATTGGGACGACAATGCCGCCGAACACGAAGATGACGAGGTGCTCGAAAGCCTCGGCGAAGCCGGCGTGAACGAAATCCGCATGATCAACGCCGCGCTGGCGCGGATCGATGCGGGAACCTATGGCATCTGCGTCGAATGTGGCAATGATATCGCGCCGGAACGGCTGGATTTGTTGCCCTATACGCCATTTTGCCGGGTATGCGCGGCAAATCGTGCCGCGCAATAGGCTTAGCCGACGCTTAGCGCCTGGCCTGCGGTGATCTGCGCCAGCCGTTCCAGCCGGGCCAGCGCATTGCCGCTGTCGATGCTTTCACGTGCGATTTCAACGCCTTGACGCAGGTTGTCGGCCCGCTCGGCAATGACAAGCGCCGCGGCCGCGTTCAACAGCACCGCATCGCGGTAGCCGCCTGCCTCGCCCGCCAGAACCGCGCGAAGGGCGCGGCCGTTTTCGGCCGGGCTGCCACCGGAAATCGCCTCATAGGGGTGGACGGGCAATCCGGCTTCCTCGGGGTGGGTTTCAAAACTGCGGACCTGGCCGTTTTCCAGCGCCGCCACCCAGCTTTTGCCGGTGATCGAGACCTCATCGGTGCCATCGGCCCCATGCACAAGCCAGGCGCGATCGGACCCCAATTCGCCCAACGTCTGGGCCATGGGCACGATCAGATCGCGTGAAAACGTGCCGGTCAATTGCCGTTTGACCCCGGCGGGGTTGGTCAGCGGCCCCAGAATGTTGAAAATCGTGCGCGTGCCCAACTCGATTCGTGCGGGCATCACATGGCGCATCGCCGGATGGTGAATCGGCGCCATCATGAAGGCCACGCCCGCCTCGCGCAGCGCATGTTCGACGATATCGGCGCCGACCATGACCTCGACCCCGTTGGCGGCCAAGGCATCGGCAGCCCCCGAATTCGAGCTTAGCTTGCGATTGCCATGTTTGGCCACCGGCACGCCGGCACCCGCCACGGTAAAGGCAGTGGCGGTGGAAATCTGCAGCGTCGGCTTGCCCGAACCGCCGGTGCCGACGATATCGATCGCGCCCGTCGGCGCATGAACCGGCACGCAATGTTCGCGCATCACGGCGGCGGCGGCGGCAAATTCCTCGACGGTTTCGCCCCGAATGCGCAGCGCCATCAGCAACCCGCCGATCTGGGCAGACGTGGCCTCGCCGCGAAACAGGATGTCAAAGGCGCCGCGCGCCTCGGCGGCGCTCAGCGAACGGGTGGCAATTGCGGCAATTGCGGGTTTCAAAAGATCGCTCATGCGGGAACGGCCAACATATCGGTAAAATTGCGCAAAAGTGCATGTCCATGTTCAGAGGCAATTGATTCGGGGTGAAACTGCACACCGTGGATCGGCAGTTCCCGGTGGCTTAGCCCCATGATCGTGCCGTCGGCAAGCTCGGCGGTGATTTCCAGACAATCGGGCAAGCTGGCGCGTTCGACCACCAGTGAATGATAGCGCGTCGCCTGAAACGGCGACGGCAGGCCCTGAAACACGCCTGTGCCCTGATGTTGGATACTGCCCATTTTGCCGTGAACGATATCGCCCGCGGGCACGACCCGGCCGCCAAAAGCCGCGCCAATCGTTTGATGGCCAAGGCAAACTCCCAAAAGCGGGATGTGCGCTTCGGCCGCTGCATGGGTCAGCGCCAAACAGATTCCGGCTTCGGCCGGGGTGCGCGGACCGGGCGAGAGCACGATCCCCGCCGGGCGCAGCGCCATCGCCTGCTGCACATCAAGCGCATCGTTACGCCAGACCTGCACATCTGCCCCCAGCTCGCTCAGATAGTGAACAAGATTATAGGTAAAGCTGTCGTAATTATCGATCAGGAGCAGCATGGGGGGCCTTTGGTAAAAGGGGGTGAACCCGGTTTCATCACAGGATATACATGTGCAGAAGGCAGTGCCGGGGGTCAAGTGCGTGGCGAAAAATTGCGGTAACCCGGATCAGGGATGGAGCAGGTAATGGGTCGCGGTTTTATTGCGGGGATTTTGTGGGGGCTGGTGGTCAGCGGCGGCATGCTGGCGCTTGGCGGCCCGATGATCGCGCGGGTCGAGATTGGCGGGCCGGTAACAGAAATAGTGGCGCCCGAGGCCGGGATTTCCGAGCCGGACGAGAATGTCGGCGCCCCGCCGCAAATCGAACCTG
Organism: Paracoccaceae bacterium; assembly: GCA_041655055.1. GTDB lineage: Bacteria > Pseudomonadota > Alphaproteobacteria > Rhodobacterales > Rhodobacteraceae > JBBAGE01. The sequence goes on along the minus strand of JBBAGE010000019.1, from coordinate 14,513 downwards.
TGGAACCTGTTGTCGATAGCCCGTCGGAACCTGAACCTGCGCCAGAACCCATGCCGGCGCCCGCGCCAGAACCGGCGCCCAATGGTCAAAGCCTGCTCACGCCGGTTCCACCGCTTGGTCATGGTGCAAATGTGATCACGGGGCGGCTGCCCCATATCGGCGCGGAACGCGAAGTTGCCATGGCCGCACCTGCCCCTGCCGAGCCTGCGTTGGAGCGGTTTTCCCGCCCCTTCGCCGCGCCCGCTGGCAGGCCGCTTATGTCGATCGTGTTGACGGCGCGCGATCTTGCCGAACTGGCGGGGCTGGATATGCCGCTTAGCATTGCCGTGGACGCCGCGCAGGAAAATGCCGCGCAGATCGCGGCCGAATATCGCGCCGCAGGGCAGGAGGTGCTGGCGATTTTGGCGCTGCCCCAAGGGGCAACCCCGGCGGATGCGGCCCATATGCTTGAAGGCGTGGGGCAGGTCATGCCCGAAGCGATTGCCGTGATGGATACGCCCGCGGCCAGTTTTCAGGCCGATTGGCAGATCGCGGCGCAGGTGATGGCCGCCGCGCATCAGGCGGGGCAGGGTGTGCTGACATGGCCGCGCGGGCTGGACAGCGCGCAACAGATCGCGGCGCGCGAAGGTGTCGCTGCCGCCCAAATTTTTCGCGCGATCGACGCGGATGGGGGGCAAGAGGCCGTGCTCCGTGCGCTGGATCAGGCCGCATTTCGTGCGGGCCAGAGCGGCGGCGTGATCGTCGTGGCACAGGCCACACCGGCGATGATCGACGCGCTGCATTCATGGCGGCAGGGCAGCCGGGCGGCAGGCGTCACGCTGGCGCCGGTATCGGCCCTCTTGCGCGCGGCGCGCCCGATCTAGCTGTTGGTGCGCCGCGCGAACCGGCCCGCTTCCTCGGCGGCGGTCCGTATCGCTTTGGATTTGTTCACGGTTTCGGTGAATTCGGCTTCGGGGTCGCTGTCAAAGACCACGCCGCCGCCCGCCTGGATATAAAGCTTTTGATCCTGCAGCACCGCTGTGCGCAGGGCGATACACATATCCATATCGCCCTTGGCCGAAAAATATCCAACCCCGCCGCCATAGATGCCGCGCTTTTCAGGCTCTAATTCATCGATGATTTCCATCGCCCGCACTTTGGGCGCGCCCGAAACCGTGCCCGCCGGCAGACCGGCGAGCAGCGCCGAGAGCGCATCGTGATCGGGCGCAAGCCTGCCCACCACGTTCGATACGATATGCATCACATGGCTGTAGCGTTCGATGATGAATTGTTCGGTCGGGTGGACGGTGCCGGGCAGCGATACTTTGCCGGTATCATTGCGGCCCAGATCGAGCAGCATCAGATGTTCGGCCAGTTCCTTTTGATCGGACAGCAGATCCTGTTCCAGCGCCTTGTCTTCGGCGGCGGTGGCACCGCGCGGGCGGGTGCCGGCGATGGGGCGGATCGTGACCTCGCCATCGAAAACCCGAACAAGGATTTCCGGGCTCGCGCCAATCACCTGAAACCCGCCAAAATTGAAATAAAACATGAAGGGTGAAGGGTTTATCCGCCGCAAAGATCGATAGAGCGAAAAGGGCGGCAGCGGAAAATCCAACGACCAGCGTTGCGATGGCACGACCTGGAAAATATCGCCCGCGCGGATATATTCCTTGGCCTTTTCAACGGCGGCCAGATAATCGGCGCGGCTGAAATTCGACACGGGTTCGCCCAGAGGGGCGGCCTCGCCCAGATCATGGCTCGCGACCGGGGCCACGCGTTCCAGATCGCGCAGCGCATCCATCACGCGCTCGGCCGCTTGGGCATAGGCGGCGCGAGCGGACAGGCCGGAATTCGCCCAGGCCGGCGAGACCAGAATCACCTCGCCCTTGACCCCGTCAAGCACGGCCACCACCGAGGGGCGCATCAGCATCGCGTCGGGCGTGCCCAGCGGATCGGGTTTGATATTGGGCAGATGTTCGACAAGCCGAATCATGTCATAGCCCAGATAGCCAAACAGCCCCGCCGCCGCCGCCGGCAGATCATCGGGCAGATCGATGCGGCTTTCGGCGATCAGCGCGCGCAGGCTTTCCAGCGGGCCGGTATTCTCGGCCACAAACCCGTCGGGATCGCTGCGGGCATCGCGGTTGATTTCGGCATCGGTGCCGCGGCAGCGCCAGATCACATCCGGCTTCACGCCGATGATGGAATAGCGCCCGCGCAATTCGCCGCCGGTGACGCTTTCAAGGATGAAACTGTCCTTGCGCGCCTCTGACAGCTTGAGCATCAGCGATACCGGCGTATCCAGATCGGCGGCAAGACGGGTATAGACGATCTGATTTTCGCCTGCCTCATAACGGGCGGCAAAATCCTCATAGGACGGGATGAGCATGACCGGATGGCTCCTGCGCGGTGCTTAGGGGAACGAGGCGTGGACGCTGTTGATCGCGTTCTGGCGCAGCTCGACCCCGATTTCGGTGATGATGGCATTGGTAAACGCGTTCAGCAGATCCTGCTCCAGGCTTTGAACCGTCTGAGCTTCCAACGTATCGCGGATACCGGCAAGCGCGGGCGAGGTTGGATCGGCGGCGCGGATATCTTCGACCACTGCCACGAAAACGCTGAGCTGCCCGGCCATATCGCCCGCGACGCGCAGGGGGGCACCCCGGGGCGCGGCAAAGGCGGCCTCGGACAGGGTGCCAGGGGCGGCGGGCAGGGTCGCGGTGCGCGTTACGCCGGGTGCGCGCACGGGCGTGCGGCCCAGATCGTCGATGCTTTCGCCCGCAGTCATCCGCGCAATCAGCGTATCGGCCAGATCGTTCAGCCGGGCGGTGGTCTGTTCACGCTCCCACCCGCGAATGACATCGGCGCGAACATCGTCAAAGGGCTGCAATGTGGCATCCTCGCTGCCATCAAGGCGCAGGGCGAACAGGCTGCCATCAGACAGGGACCGGATCTCGGCGAAATCATTGAGCGCGACTTCGGTCGCGGCGGTCTCGAATTCGGGATGGGCGGCGATGCCATCGCGCATACCCTCGGACCAGCGGATCGTGCCAAGCTCCATTTCGGTTTCGGCGGCCAGATCTTCCAGCTCGGCGCCGCCGGCGAGCAGATCGTCGATCACATCAATTTGGCCGGCAATATCACGCACCGCGGCATCCATGCGCAGATCCTGCGCAAGTTCGTCGCGCGCATCCTCAAACGACCGGTCCACCGCGGCCAATACGGCATTCACGCGAAAAAGCGCCGGCCCCAGATCGGTCTGCACCGGCCCGGCAATACCGGTCGAGGGCAGGGCGAATACCTCGGCCCCCGCAGCGCCAAGCGCGGCTTGCGTGACATCGCCCATATCGACATCGGCCAACGACAAGCCACGTTCCGTCGCCAGCGTGGCGAAATCGGTCTCGCCCGCCTCAAGCCTGGCGCGCGCCTCGGCCGCGGCCTCGGTCGTGGAAAAGACCAGCCGTTCCACGAGGCGGCGTTCAGGCACCTGAAATTCGTTGATCCGCGATTGATAGGCGGTTTGCAGATCCGATTCCTCGATCGTGATATCATCCATGACCATATCGGGCGTCAGCCAGACATAGGTGATATTGCGCGCCGCAGGCAGGGTGAAATCGGCGGGATTCGCATCATAAAAGGCGCGCAATTCGGCCTCGGACGGGGCGGGAAGCCCATCTTCCAGCGCCGAGGGATCAAGCGTGATCCAGGCCAGATCGCGTTCTTCGCCGACCCAGTTGATCAGCGGGTCCACATAGGCCGCAGGCGCGCGCACGCCCGCGGTCACGGCAGTTTCCAACACCCCGCTGGCCATTTCGGCGCGAATGGATTCCTCGAATTTCGGGACGGTCGTGCCCGATCCGCGCAAAGCGGCGCGATAGGCCGCCGTATCAAAACGCCCGTCGATGCCGGTAAAGCCGGGCATTGCCAGCACGCGTTCGCCAACCCGCTGATCGCCCACGGAAATTCCGGCGCGCGCGGCTTCATCCGCAAGGGCGGCCTCGGCCACGAGCCGTTGCAGCACGGCGCGGTCGATGCCGAATTGCTGCGCTTCGGCCATGGTAAAGCTGGTGCCGAATTGCTGCGCATAGGCATTGAGATCCTGCGACAGGGCACTGGCATAGGCGTTCTGGTCGATTTCGGTATCGCCAACTCTGCCAACGGCACTGACGCCGCCGCCGAAATTGGCCATTTCAAACCCGGCAAGGCCGACCACAAGCAACAGCAAAATGATGCCGCCGAAGAATTTTGAAAGATGTCTTCTAACGCCCTGTGCCATTTCGCATCCCGCCTGTGGTTACATTGCGCAATGTCTAAGCGGGATGAAGCGGCGGAGCAAGATCCACAGCGCCGCTTTTGCGCACCCGGCCGTAGCGCTAGTCGCGCCCCCGATACGGTTCGACATATTGCAGCGCCATATCCCACGGGAAAAAGATCCATGTATCCTGGCTTACCTCGGTCACATAGGTGTCAACCTGCGGATTACCCTTGGGTTTGGCATAGACGGTGGCAAAATGCGCCTTGGGATAAAGCTGGCGCACAAGTTCGATCGTCTTGCCGGTATCGACCAGATCATCGACCACCAGAATCCCGGTGCCGTCGCCCATCATCGCCGCATCGGGCGCCTTGAGCACCACGGCATCGGCCTGATCCTGTTTGTCATAGCTTTTGACCGAAATCGTATCGATCACCCGGATATCAAGCTCGCGGGCCACGATCATCGCCGGTGCCATGCCGCCGCGCGTGATTGCCACCACAGCGCGCCAGCCGCCGTTATCGGGGCCGCGCCCGTCCAGCCGCCACGCAAGCGCGCGCGCATCGCGGTGCAATTGATCCCAACTGACGTGAAAGCCTTTTTCGTGGGGCAGGCGGTCGCTCATGGCAGGCTCCGGTCAGGATTTGGTGATATCGGGCGCGTCGATCGCCTTCATGCCGACGACGTGATAGCCGCTATCGACATGGTGGATCTCGCCGGTGACGGCGCTGCTCAGATCGCTGAGCAGATAGAGCGCGGATTTGCCCACCTCATCTTGATGCACGGTGCGGCGCAGCGGCGCGTTATATTCATTCCATTTAAGGATATAGCGGAAATCGCCAATGCCCGATGCGGCCAGCGTCTTGATCGTGCCGGCGGAAATCGCGTTGACGCGAATACCGTCGCGGCCCAGATCTTCGGCCAGATACCGGACCGAGGCCTCAAGCGCGGCCTTGGCGACGCCCATGACATTATAATGCGGCATCACCTTTTCGGCGCCATAATAGGTCAGCGTCAGCAACGCGCCGCCCTCGGGCATGATCGCGGCCGCGCGCCGTGCCACGGCGGTAAAGGAATAGACCGAAATATCCATCGACATGGCGAAATTCGCCCGCGACGTATCCACATAACGGCCGCGCAATTCGTTCTTGTCGGAAAATCCGATAGCATGGACGAGAAAATCAATCTTGCCCCAGCGCGATTCCAGGGCGTCAAACAACCCGTCGAGCGAGGCTTCATCGCCGACATCGCATTCAACGACGAAATCCGATCCCAATTCGGCGGCAAGGGGTTCGACCCGCTTTTTAAGCTGTTCACCCTGATAGGAAAAGGCCAGCTCGGCACCCTGCGCTGCCAGCGCCTGCGCGATTCCCCAGGCGATGGATTTATCATTCGCAAGTCCCATGATCAGGCCGCGTTTTCCTGCCATCAAAGTATTTGACATCTCTGCCCCTCGTATCATCCGATTGTCGGCGTCGGGCAGGTTTAGGCCCTTCGATCCCTGTTATCAAGATATCCAGCGGCATATGCTGCGCGCCAAAGCGGTTTTGGCGCAAGAGGAGCGAAAAATGAGCGAGCGGACAGAAATTTTTGCAGGCGAGGATCCTTTTGCCATCGCGCGGCGTTGGCTCGAGGAAGCGCGCGCGACAGAGCCTTCGGATCCGGATGCTGCGGCCTTGGCCACGGTGGATGAAAACGGCCTGCCGAACGTGCGCACGGTGCTGGTGCGGGCGATTGAAGGCGGCGCTTTCGTGTTTTTTACCAATTACGACAGTCAAAAGGGGCAAGAATTGAAGCAGGGCAAGGCGGCAATGGTGTTCCACTGGAAATCATTGGGGCGGCAACTTCGGTTGCGGGGCCTGGTCGAGCGTGCCACCCCCGAAGCGTCGGATGCCTATTATCACGCCCGCCCTTTGGGCAGCAGGATCGGGGCCTGGGCCTCGAAGCAGTCGCGCCCGCTGGCCTCGCGCCAGGAACTGGTCGCCGCCGTCGCCCGGGCCGAGCGTGAACAGGGCGCGGCACCCCGCCGCCCGGAATGGTGGGGCGGGTTTCGATTGATCCCGCTAGAGATGGAATTCTGGGCCGAGGCGGAATTTCGCCTGCATGATCGCTTTCGCTGGCGGCGCGAAACACCGACAGTTAACTGGGAGATTCAGCGACTCAATCCGTGATGTTCACGATGCGTGAATTGCAATTCGTTGAAATTAAATGTTTTTTTGGCCTTGCAACCTGCGCTGCTCTGGATCAGTTTCTTCGAGGCAATCAAGGGCGCGCGGACCCTGAATGGATGATGATGACAAACGATGTAAATCCAATCACTGTGTCCGGGCAGGTCAAATGGTTTGACCCTGCGAAAGGCTTTGGATTTGTCGTGGCCGATGATGGGGGCCCCGACATTTTGCTTCATGCGAATGTATTGCGCAACTTTGGCCAAAGCTCGGTGGCTGATGGGGCGCATATCACGCTGACGGTGCAAGAAACGGCCCGCGGCTCGCAGGCGGTCGAGGTGCTGGCAATCACGCCCCCCGAAGACACAAGTCCACTGATGATGGAAGATTTCGGCCCCTCTGCGACCGAGGGGCTGGATGCGCCGCTCGTGCCGGCGCGGGTCAAATGGTTCGACAAGGGCAAAGGCTTTGGTTTTGCCAATGTTTTCGGCAAGCATGAGGATATTTTTATCCATGTCGAAGTGTTGCGCCGCTCGGGCCTTGCCGATTTGCAGCCGGGTGAGGCGGTCGGGCTGCGGGTGATCGATGGCAAACGGGGCCAGATGGCCGCGCAGGTCACCGCCTGGGATGCCGCCTTGCGAGAGCCGCAATGATCCGGGCCGCGCTTGCGGCCGTTGCCTTGACCCTTGCCGCCGGCCCGCTGCTGGCCGAAGCCTGCCGCGATGATCGCGTCGGGCTGCGCGGCCCCTGGGGCGAGGCGCGGTTCACGGTTGAAATTGCCGATGATTCGCAATCGCAACAGCAAGGGCTGATGCACCGCGAACATCTGGCGCAGAATGCGGGGATGCTGTTTGTCTATGACAGCCCCCAACATGCGCGGTTTTGGATGCGTAATACGCTGATTCCATTGGACATGATCTTTGCAGATCCGACCGGGCGGGTCACCCGTGTGCATCACAATGCCCGCCCGCTCGATGAAACCGTGATCGACGGCGGCCCCGGCATCAGCCATGTGCTGGAAATCAACGGCGGCATGGCAAAGGCCGTGGGAATCAGCGTCGGCGACGCGCTGCAACATCCGACAATCGCCCCCGAACAGGCGCTTTGGCCCTGCGAGTGATCCTTTGGCCTTTCCAAAGCCACCCGCAGCTTGTAGAGAGACCGCGTCGGGGCGTGGCGCAGCCTGGTAGCGCGACGGTTTTGGGTACCGTAGGTCGTAGGTTCGAATCCTATCGCCCCGACCATTTCAGTTAAATTTCCGCTAACACGACGTCCGGTTTTTGACCGGGTGACGTTCTTGCGTGCCCCGCTAGATCTGGTGGCGCGCATGGCGAAGAGTTGCGGTTGCGATTCGTATCGCGCATCTGGGCGATGGATATATCTTGTGGCATCCGGCGGGGTGACCACTTGATTATGTGGTGCGGGGCAACGCCTTTTGGGCGGGGATAAAAAATATTTCATCCACAGCATTTATCCACATCCGGCCGGGCCCTGTCTGCAATAAGGCATGGAAAAGGCTGATACCATTGCGAAATCCTAAAGGTTAACGCTACGTCGAATCGGGTGGTGCTGTGGGTGATCTCAACGCAAGTTAAAAAACTCTGAAACCGTAAAAAATCGGCGTTGATCCGTGGGCGCAAATACACCACATTGTGGCCCGACCCCGTTGGATATCTATATCTAGTGGGTATATGCGTAAGCAATCAGATGATCTGGGTGCCGTTCACGACGGCATAGGGCCTTTGGGCCGGCAGGTCTTTGTCGCCGCGCGCTTTGATAATGACCAAATCTGGGGCAAGCCGATGAAAATTGAACGTAAATTCACCAAATCCGGGGCCTGCGCTTATGCAGATCTTAACTTCGTGATGACATCATCGGAAATTCGCAATCCCGATGGCACGGTCGTTTTCCGGCTGGATGATGTCGAAGTTCCGGCAGGGTGGAGCCAGGTTGCCTCGGATGTGATTGCGCAGAAATATTTCCGCAAGGCGGGGGTGCCTGCGCGGCTGAAACAGGTGCGTGAAAAGGGCGTGCCGGAATTTCTCTGGCGTTCCGTCGCGGATGAGGCGGCGCTGGCCGAATTGCCCGAAGATCAGCGTTATGGCAGCGAAACTTCGGCGCGGCAGGTTTGCGATCGGCTGGCAGGCGCCTGGGCCTATTGGGGCTGGAAAGGCGGCTATTTCACCACCGAGGAAGACGCGCGCGCCTATTACGATGAAATGCGCTTCATGCTCGCGACCCAGCGCGGCGCGCCCAACAGCCCGCAATGGTTCAATACGGGGCTGCATTGGGCCTATGGCATCGATGGGCCGGGGCAGGGGCATTATTATGTCGATTACAAAACCGGCAAATTGACGCGTTCGGATTCGGCCTATGAACATCCGCAGCCGCATGCCTGTTTCATCCAGTCGGTCAAGGATGATCTGGTCTCGGACGGCGGGATCATGGATTTGTGGGTGCGCGAGGCGCGGCTGTTCAAATACGGCTCGGGTACGGGCACCAACTTTTCCTCGCTTCGTGGTGAAGGGGAAAACCTGTCGGGCGGGGGCAAATCCTCGGGGCTGATGGGGTTTCTCAAGATCGGCGACCGCGCGGCAGGCGCGATCAAATCGGGCGGCACCACGCGGCGCGCCGCCAAAATGGTGATCTGCGACATGGATCACCCCGATATCGAGCAGTTCATCAATTGGAAGGTGATCGAAGAACAGAAGGTGGCCTCGATCGTCGCCGGTTCGAAAATGCATGAGCGGCAGTTGAACGCGATCTTCACCGCGATCCGCGAATGGGACGGCGCCAGTGAGGATGCGGTCGATCCGACCAAGAACCCCAGCCTGAAAGCGGCGATCAAATCGGCGAAAAACGTCGCGATCCCGGAAACTTACGTCAAACGCGTGCTTGATTACGCCAAGCAGGGCTATGATAGCATCGAATTTCCCACCTATGACACCGATTGGGATAGCGAGGCCTATGCCTCGGTTTCCGGCCAGAATTCCAACAATTCGGTGCGCGTAACCGATGCGTTCTTGCGCGCGGTGCAAAATGATGACGATTGGCACCTGATCCGCCGCACCGATGGCAAGATCGCGAAAACCGTGAAGGCGCGCGATTTGTGGGCCGATGTCGGCCATGCCGCCTGGGCCTGCGCCGATCCGGGGATCCAGTATCATGACACGGTCAACGCCTGGCATACCTGCCCCGAGGACGGGCCGATCCGCGGTTCGAACCCGTGCAGCGAATACATGTTCCTTGATGATACGGCCTGCAACCTGGCGTCGATGAATCTGCTCACCTTCCTGAAGGACGGGGAGTTTCAGGCCGAAGATTACATGCATGCCACCCGGCTCTGGACGGTGACGCTGGAAATTTCCGTGACGATGGCGCAATTTCCATCCAAGGAAATCGCGCAACTTTCCTATGAATTTCGGACACTTGGCTTGGGCTACGCCAATATCGGCGGGCTTTTGATGAACATGGGGCTGGGTTACGATTCGCCCAAGGGGCGCGCGCTGGCCGGGGGGCTGACTGCGATCATGACCGGCGTCGCCTATGCGACATCGGCGGAAATGGCGGGCGAGCTCGGCGCCTTTGGTGGCTATGCGCGCAATGCGCAACATATGCTGCGGGTGATTCGCAACCACCGCCACGCCGCCCATAGCCACCGCGACGGGTATGAGGGGCTGGCGGTGCCGCCGGTGCCGCTCGATGCCGCCAATTGCCCGGATACGCGGATCGTGCAACTGGCCCGCATCGCCTGGGATGAGGCGCTGGCCCTGGGCGAGGCGCATGGTTACCGCAATGCGCAGGTCTCGGTCATCGCGCCCACCGGCACCATCGGGCTGGTGATGGATTGCGACACCACCGGGATCGAGCCCGACTTCGCGCTGGTGAAGTTCAAGAAGCTGGCGGGCGGCGGTTATTTCAAGATCATCAACCATTCGGTGCCCGCAGCACTGGAAAAGCTGGGCTATGGTTCCGCGCAGATCGAGGAAATTGTGAGCTATGCGGTTGGCCACGGCACCCTTGGCAATGCGCCGGGGATTAACCACACCGCGCTGATCGGCCACGGCTTCGGGCAGGCGCAGATTGACAAGATCGAGGCGGCGCTGCCCTCGGCCTTCGATATCCGCTTCGTCTTCAACCAGTGGACGCTGGGCGAAGAGTTCTGCACCAATGTGCTGGGCATCCCGGCGGCGAAGCTCACGGATCCGGGGTTCGATCTGCTCCGCCATCTGGGCTTCACCCGCGCCGATATCGACGCCGCGAATGACCATGTTTGCGGGACGATGACGCTGGAAGGCGCGCCGCATCTGAAGCCCGAGCATTATTCGGTGTTCGATTGCGCCAACCCCTGCGGGAAAAAAGGCAAGCGTTATCTGTCGGTTGACAGCCATATTCACATGATGGCGGCGGCGCAGAGCTTCATTTCGGGCGCAATCTCCAAGACGATCAACATGCCCAACGATGCCACGATCGAGGATTGCCAAAAGGCCTATGAGCTTTCATGGAGCCTCGGGATCAAGGCGAATGCGCTTTACCGCGACGGATCAAAGCTGAGCCAGCCGCTGGCCTCGGCGCTGATCGAGGATGACGAGGAAGCCGAAGAGATCCTGACATCCGGCACCCCGCAGGAAAAGGCGGCGGTGCTGGCGGAGAAGATCATCGAGAAGGTGATCGTGAAGGAAGTGGCGCGCGGCCGCGAGAAGCTGCCGCAGCGGCGCAAGGGCTATACCCAGAAGGCGATCATCGGCGGGCACAAGGTCTATCTGCGCACCGGCGAATATGCCGATGGCCAGCTGGGCGAGATCTTCATCGACATGCACAAGGAAGGCGCTGGCTTCCGGGCGATGATGAACAACTTCGCCATCGCGGTCTCGGTCGGGCTGCAATACGGGGTGCCGCTGGAGGAATTCGTCGATGCCTTTACCTTCACCCGGTTTGAACCGGCAGGGATGGTGCAGGGCAATGACAGCATCAAGAACGCGACCTCGATCCTTGATTACATCTTCCGCGAACTGGCGGTGAGCTATCTGGACCGCACCGATCTGGCGCATGTGAAGCCCGAGGGCCATGCCTTCGATGATATCGGGCGCGGCGAGGCAGAGGGCGTTTCGAATGTGCGCACCCCCTCCGAGGCGGCGGCGTCGAAATCGCTGGAAGTGCTGCGCCAGATCAGCTCTACTGGCTATCTGCGCAAGCGGCTGCCGCAGGAACTTGTGGTCGTGCGCGGCGGGCAAAGCAGCATGGCCGCAAGCGAGGCGGATGTCGCGCTGATGCCGGCAGCCGGTGGCACGGCACGGGTCGTGGCGGGCGAGTTGACGATGACCACCAGCGCCGTGGCAATCGACGCACGGATGAAGGCGCGGATGCAGGGCTATGAGGGCGATCCTTGCGGTGAATGTGGTAATTACACGCTGGTGCGCAATGGCACCTGCATGAAATGCAACACCTGCGGCGGGACGTCTGGCTGTAGCTGAAACAACAAAGGCCCGGATGATTATCCGGGCCTTTTCAATTTATTGCACCCTTACTTTGATGCAATGGATGAAGGGTTCGCTCAGGCTTCGCCCATGCCTTCGGCGGGTTTGCCGGCATGGCCTTCGCGCACCTTGCGTTCGATCCGCCCGCCAACATCGGCATCGATGCTTTTCCAGTAGTCGATCGCGCGGGTCAGCACCGGTTCGCGCACACCGCCAAGCAGGCTGCCGGCGACCTGATCCACCAGACGCGCGCGCTGTGCATCATCAAAGACATCGCGCACAAGCGCGCCGGGCTGGCTGAAATCGTCATCATCGGCGCGCAGGTTATAGGCGCTGCGCACCATCGTGCCATCGGCTTCCCAGCCGTCATGCATCGGGCCGGTATCATCGGCCCAGTCGCGGCCATGGCTGTTGGGCACATAGACCGGGGCATCGCCGCTATGATGATAGGTCATTTGGCCGTCGAACATATAGGTATTGACCGGCACCTTGGGTTGGTTCACCGGCAGTTGGTGAAAGTTGGTGCCGATGCGGTTGCGCTGCGCATCGTTATAGGCAAAGGCCCGACCCAACAGCATTTTATCGGGCGAAAGACCGATGCCGGGCACGGTATTGCCGGGCGAAAACGCGGCCTGTTCGATCTGCGCAAAGAAGTTTTCCGGATTGCGGTTCAGCATCATCCGGCCCACCCGGTGCAGCGGATAATCGGCATGGGGCCAGACCTTGGTCAGGTCGAACGGGTTGAAACGATAGGTTTTCGCTTCCTCATAGGGCATGATCTGCACCGACAGCACCCAAGCCGGATGATCGCCGCGGGCGATGGCATCAAACAGGTCGCGACGGTGGAAATCGGCGTCGAGCCCGGCCATGTCAGCGGCTTCGGCATTGGTGAAGAATTCCATCCCCTGTTCGGTATGGAAGTGATATTTCACAAAGAATTTGTCGCCGCCGGCGTTGATCCACATATAGGTATGCGAGCCATAGCCATTCATGTTGCGCCATGTGCGCGGCAGCCCGCGATCACCCATCAGATAGGTCACCTGATGCGCGGATTCGGGGTTATTCGACCAGAAATCCCATTGCATATGGTTGTCGCGCAGGCCGGAATCGGGCAGGCGTTTCTGGCTGCGGATGAAATGGGGAAATTTCATCGGATCGCGCACGAAAAAGATCGGCGTGTTATTCCCCACAAGGTCATAGTTGCCTTCGGTGGTATAGAATTTCAGGCTGAAACCGCGGACATCGCGCCAGGTATCGGGGCTGCCCATTTCGCCGGCTACAGTGGAAAAACGCGCCAGCATTTCCGTTGTCGTGCCCTTTTGGAACAGCGCGGCCTTGGTATAGGCCGATACATCCTCGGTCGTCTCGAACACACCAAATGCACCGGCACCCTTGGCATGGGGTTGACGCTCGGGCACTTTTTCGCGGTTGAAATGCGCCATTTGTTCAAGGAAATGCACATCATGCAACATGATCGGCCCGTCCGGCCCGATGGTCAGCGAATTGCGATCGCTGGGGGCAGGGGCGCCGGCTCCGGTGGTCGAGCGGATACCGCGCGGGTCATCTGATTGGGACATTGTTCACTCCTCGTATCTTGGAACGCTGGGATTGTCGCGCGTATAGTGACGCCAAACGCCACCAGCCACAAGCGCAGCTATAAGGCCCAAAGGTAAATCTTTCCTTGCCGGAATCCGGATTTCCGCGATCACGGTTAGCGCTGGAGAAACCGTGCCGTTTCATGGCATGCTGGGCTGTCGCAGGGCAGGATGGGCGGGTGAAACAGCGCGTAACGATACAGGGGCTGAGCTTCGTTGCAGTGGTCTTGCTGGTGACGGCGGCATTCGTGTGGCTGTTGATTCCCTATTACGGCGCGGTGTTATGGGCGGTCATCCTGGCGGTGCTGTTTCATCCGTTGCAACGCTGGCTGGTGGATGTGCTGGGGGGTCGGCGCAATCTGGCGGCGGCGCTTAGCCTGTTGGCTTGCGTCTGTATCGTGGTTATCCCGGGGGCGGTCATTCTGGCCTCGCTCACGCGCGAGGCGGCCGGGCTTTATACGCTGCTGAGTTCGCGTCAGTTTGATTTCGGCGGATTTTTCACCCAGGTGCGCGAAGCACTGCCGGAATTCATTCTCGATTGGCTGTCCTTTTTGAATTTCGGGACGCTGGCGGATATTCAGCAAGGCATCACGACATTCCTGACGCAGGCCAGCCAATGGTTGGCGACGCAGGCGCTGACCATCGGGCAGAATACGGCGCAATTCCTGATCGCCCTGGGGGTGATGCTTTATCTGTTGTTTTTCCTGTTTCGCGACGGAGTGAAACTGGTGCATGCCATCCGCGCCGCAAGCCCGCTAAGCGTTTTTCACACCGAACAGATTTTTTCGCGCTTTGCCGATGTGATCAAGGCGACGGTCAAGGGCAATGTCATCATCGCCGTCATTCAGGGCACGATCGGCGGGGTGACATTTTCGCTTTTGGGGATCGAGCCGGCGTTGCTTTGGGGGGTGTTGATGGCGGCGCTTTCGCTGCTGCCTGCGGTCGGATCGTTTCTGGTCTGGGCGCCGGTCGCGGTCTGGCTGCTGATCAGCGGGCAATATGTCAAGGGGCTGATCTTGCTGGCGGTAGGGGCGCTGGTGAT
>JBBAGE010000018.1:0-22428 GCA_041655055.1 Paracoccaceae bacterium | reverse complement strand
GCAAGATCACAAACGCGCCTTGACGGGGATGAGGGGCCCAATACCGGCGGCATGGGCGCCTATTCCCCGGCGCCCGTGATGGATGCGGCGGTCACGCAAAAGGCGCTCGATGAAATCATCCGCCCCACGGTGGCCGAAATGGCGCGGCGTGGCACCCCCTATCAAGGGGTGCTTTACGCCGGCTTCATGATCAAGGACGGCCAGCCGCGGCTGGTGGAATATAACTGCCGCTTTGGCGACCCCGAGGCGCAGGTGTTGATGATGCGGCTCGGCGCACAGGCGCTGGATCTGATGCTGGCCTGCGCCGAAGGGCGGCTGGATCAGGTAAACGTCAACTGGGCCGATGATCATGCGATCACCGTGGTGATGGCCACGCGTGGCTATCCGGGCAGCGTTGAGAAGGGCTCGGAAATTCGCGGGCTAGACGGGTTGCCGGAAAACAGCATGTCGATGGTGTTCCACGCGGGCACAGCGCAAAAGGACGGTGGTTTCATCGCCAATGGCGGGCGGGTGCTGAACATCACCGCACGCGGCGCGAGCCTGCGCGAGGCCCGCGACCGGGCCTATGCGATGGCGGCGCTGGTGGACTGGCCCGAAGGGTTCTATCGCCGCGATATCGGCTGGCGCGCGCTTTAACAGCGGGAGTGCTCCCGCCCGGGCATTGGGCCGCCAAGGCGACCCGCGCCCCGTTGGGCGTGGCCGCGCTGCGCGCGGCGGGTGGGTCTAGCCCATCCGTTCCGAAGCATAGGAACCCGGGCTTGCAGGAAAGACCACGGTTTTATGGCCGTTGAGAAACACCCGCTGGTGGATATGCGCATGGATCGCGCGGGCCAGCACCGAGGCTTCGACATCGCGGCCGAGGGCGACATAGTCTTCGGGGCTTTGGGCATGGGTGATGCGCACGATATCCTGTTCGATGATCGGGCCCTCATCCAGATCGGCGGTCACATAATGCGCCGTCGCCCCGATCAGTTTCACGCCGCGCTCGAACGCCTGTTTATAGGGGTTTGCCCCCTTGAAGCTCGGCAGGAACGAGTGGTGGATATTGATGATCCGGCCGGGCATCTGGCGGCACATATCTTCGGACAGAACCTGCATATAGCGCGCCAGCACCACCAGTTCGGTGCCGGTTTCCTCGATCAGGGCCATCTGGGCAGCCTCGGCTTCGGGTTTGTTATCCTTGTTCACCCGGATCAGGTGAAAGGGGATGTCGTGATTGACCACCACCTTTTGATAATCCAGATGGTTCGACACCACCCCCACAATATCGATCGGCAAAGCCCCGATGCGCCAGCGGTAAAGCAGATCATTGAGGCAATGACCAAAGCGCGACACCATCAGCAGCGCCTTGACCCGCTGGGCCTGATTGCGGATAGCCCAATCCATGGAAAATTCCTGCCCCACCGGGGCAAAGCCCGCCGTCAGTTCCCCAAGCTCGGCACCGGTTTCGCTGACGAATGTCACCCGCATAAAGAAATTGCCGGTTTCGGGATCGTCATATTGCGCGCTGTCGGTGATATTGCAACCAAGCCCCGCCAGTTTCGCGGAAATCGCCGCCACGATCCCCCGGCGGGATTTGCATTTCACGGTCAGCACATATGAGGTCATTTCCGGCATCCTTCGCAGCATAAGCGCCTGTTGATCAGAATCCGACGCGCATGACCAGACATGAGGCGTCCGGGCAAAGCATTAGCGGAAATCTGTGGCTTTCGGGGGATCAGATCTGTTTGAGCGGCAGATTGACCACCAGCCCGTCAAGCGCATCCGTGACCTTGAGCTGGCAGGTAAGCCGCGAGCGCACCGGATCGGGCTCATAGGCGAAATCAAGCATGTCATCTTCCATCGGATCTTTGGCCGGCAGACGGTCAACCCAATCTTCGGCAACATAGACATGGCAGGTCGAACAGGCGCAGGCCCCGCCGCAATCGGCCTCGATCCCGGGCACGCCATTGTCGCGCGCCCCTTCCATCACGGTCAGGCCGGTGGGCACGTCGATTTCATGCACGGTGCCGTCATGTTCGATATAGGTGATCCTTGCCATTCTGTTTTCCTCTGGAAACGGTCCGTTTTGGCGCGAGATAAGCCATCGGGGCGGAATTTGCCAGCCCCGCGCCGCGCCAAATGAAAAGGGCGGCCGAAGCCGCCCTTGCCAATGGGATGCCGCGCGCGCCTATTCCACGCTCAGCGCCACGAAACGCGGATCACCGCCGCGGTTGACCAGCAACAGCAGCGAACGGCGCCCGGCATCGCGGGCCTCGGAAATCCGGGCCTCCAGATCGGCGACGGTGGCGACGCGGACCTGACCGGCTTCGGTGATCACGTCACCGGCGCGCAGGCCTTTCTGGAACGCCTCGCCGTCTTCGGCGACATCGCGCACGACCAGACCATTGACCGCCGCGCCCAGTTCAAGCTGTTCGCGCAATTCATCGGTCAGCGGTGACAGAGTAAGGCCCAGTTCCTCGATCTCGGCCGGCTCATTGGGGCGCACGGCGGCGGGGACGGCGCCGCCTTCGGCCTCTTCGCGCCGCGCGATGTTGACCTGCAACGTCACCTCTTGGCCGTCACGCAGCACGACCACGTCAACGACGGCCCCCACGGCGGTGCTGCCCACCTGACGCACAAGGCCGGTGACATCGCCAACCTCGACCCCGTCAAAGGAAATGATGACATCGCCTGCCTCCATGCCGGCTTCGGCTGCGGGGCCTTCGGGCACATCGGTGATCAGCGCGCCGGCGGTGCCGTCAAGGCCCATGGCCTCGGCCACATCCTCGGTCACGTTCTGGATGCGCACGCCCAGCCAGCCGCGCCGGGTTTCACCAAATTCGCGCAACTGATCGACCACCCGCGTCACCACGGCCGAAGACATCGCGAAACCGATGCCGATCGAGCCGCCGTTGGGCGACAAAATCGCGGTATTCACGCCCAGAACCTCGCCATCGAGATTGAACAGCGGGCCGCCGGAATTGCCCCGGTTGATCGCGGCATCGGTCTGGATGAAATCGTCATAAGAACCGCTAAGCGCCCGGCCGCGCGCGGAAATGATCCCGGCCGAGACCGAAAAGCCCTGGCCGAGCGGGTTGCCCATGGCAATCACCCAATCGCCGACGCGGGCCGCTTCGCTATCGCCAAATTCAACAAACGGCAAAGGCGTGTCGCTTTCGACCTTGAGCAGGGCGATATCGGTGCTGGGATCGGTGCCGACGACGGTGGCTTCCAGCTCATCGCCGCTGAAAAACTCGATGCGGATTTCATCCGCGCCATCGATCACGTGGTTGTTGGTCACGATGTAACCATCTTCGGAAATCACGAAACCCGATCCAAGCGCCTGGCTGCGGCGCGGGCGCGGATCGCCGGGCATTTGCCGCGGGTCCATGAAATCGCGAAAGAATTCTTCAAAGGGCGAGCCCGGCGGCAACATCGGGCCGGGCTGTGTCGGTGCTGCCACCGTGGTTGCGGTGACGATATTGACGACTGCGGGGCTGATCTGTTCGGCCAGATCGGCAAAGCTGTCGGGGGCGCCGCGCCCGGCGTCTTGCGCCTGGGCCTGCATGGCCAGACCCAGCGACAGAACCATGCCGAAGCACATCGCCATCAGGGCCCGCATCACAGGCAAGGGCGCCATGGCTTGCGGCAAAAAGGCTGTGGCCTGAGGTTTCACGCTTATATCTCCTTCAAATCGTGGATCAGCTTGGATCAGATCGCAGGGCAAAGCGCATCGGCGCCATGCCACTACGTTAGGCACGCACCTTAAGATAGGCGGGGGCGGACGCAACGCAAACTCAAATCGCGGCCGCTCAATTGCATGTGACAAAAACGTGTGAATTGCCCACCCCGAAATGCAAAGGGGCCGGTGCGCACACCAGCCCCCGGCAATAGCGGTTCTGCCCGGCCTAGCGGCCCTGATCCGATTTCAGATAATCGAAGAATTCACCGTTGGGCGAAATGACCATCGATGTATTGGCCCCCTGCAACCCCCGCTGATAGGCCGTGAGCGAGCGATAGAATTCAAAGAATTCGGTATCGCGCGAAAATGCCTCGGCAAAGATCGCGTTGCGTTCGGCATCGGCCTCGCCTCGGGTGATTTCGGCGTCACGGGTGGCTTCGGACACGATTTCGATCACCGTCCGGTCGGCCTGGGCACGCACGCGCTGCGCGGCCTCTTCGCCGCGGGCGATTTCATCGGCGGCCTCGCGTTCACGTTCGGCCCGCATCCGGGCGAAAGTGGCCTCAAGGTTCTGGCTGGGCAGGTTGGTCTGTTTCAGCCGCACGTCAACGATTTCCACCCCCAGCGGCAGGGCGCTGGCGCGGGCCTGATCGCGGATGCGGATCATCAATTGCGCGCGATTCGCGGAAAGGATCGTGTTCGATGTGACTTCGTTCGCACCCAGCACCTCGCGGATCTGGGCGTTCAGGATGGAATCGATCCGGCTTTCGGCAGCGCGCACGCCGCCCACGCCAACGGCCTGACGGAATCGCACGATATCGTTGATCCGATAGCGCGCAAAGGCATCGACGATCATCCGCCGCCCGTCCGAGGGCGTCACCTCGATCGTGGCCGTATCAAGCGACAGAATCCGGTCGTCGTAATAGACGACTTCCTGAATGAAGGGCAGTTTGAACCCTAGACCCGAGTCCTCTTTCACGGCCTTGATCTGGCCAAATTGCAGCACAAGGGCCTTTTCGCGTTCATCCACGATGAAAATCGACGACAGCCCGACAACGATCGCCACGATGATGACGGGCAGGATATAGGTCAGTTTCCGCATCAGTTCATCCCTCCGTCAACGTTATTTGCCGCAGGCGTGGTGCGGCGCAATTCGTTCAACGGCAAATAGGGCACGACCCCCTGGCTACCGCCTGCGGCATCATCAAGAATAACCTTGTCCACGCTGCCCAGCACCTGCTCCATCGTTTCAAGATAAAGCCGTTTGCGCGTGACCGCGGGCGCATTTTGATATTCGCCCAGCACCGCGACAAAGCGGCTCGCCTCACCCACGGCTTCGTTGATCACGCGGGCGCGGTAGGATTCGGCCTCTTCCAGAACCTGTGCGGATTCACCGCGCGCGCCGGCCAATACCCGGTTGGCATAGGCATCGGCCTGCCGTTCCAGCCGGTCGCGCTGTTGTTCAGCCGCCTGCACATCGCGGAAGGCATCGATTACTTCGCGCGGCGGATCGGCCTTATCAAGGTTGACCCGCACCACATTCATCCCCGATTCATAACTGTCAAGCGTGGCCTGAATCAGCGCATGGGCATTATCCGCGATGATCCCGCGATCCCGGTTCAAGATCGGCGCAAGCTGCGAGGCCGAGATGATTTCACGCATCGCCGATTCCGCAACCGCGCGGATCGTGGCCTGCGGATCGCGCAGATTGAACAGAAACTGCGCTGGATCGCGCACATTCCAGACGACCTGAAAATCGATATCGACGATATTGGCATCGGTGGTCAGCATCAGCCCCGCCTGGCTGGAGGCATTGGCCGCGACGCCGATATCTTCGGTCCGTTCACCCGTGACCAGCACCTTTTCATAGGTGACAACCGGCCATGGCGCAAAGTTCAGGCCCGGCTCGCCGACCGAGGAAAACTCGCCCAGAAACAGCTCGACCGACAGTTCTTCGGGCTTCACGGTATAGAGCGAGGCAAAACCCCACAGCCCGATGGCCGCCAGCGCAATCAGCCCGACGGTGCCGCGTGTGAACTGCGGGCCGCCACCACCACCCGGCGTGCCGGGCCGCCGGCCACCGCCGCCGCGCCCACCCATCAGCACGCGCAGTTGTTCCTGACCCTTTCTGACGATTTCGTCGATTTCGGGCTTTTGCGGCGGGGGTGGCGGGCCACCATTGTTGCCCCCCCTGCCGCTGCCACCGTCAGAGCCACGACCGCCGCCGCCCCATGGTCCGCCATTATTGCTGGCCATATTGCTGTGTTCCTCTCTCGTCGCTTAATTTCGTGGGATTACCCGCATAGCTGTGCAATCAAGACGTGCGATTCAAGCCTTGCGCACGGGTGTTTTCATCAAGACAATTTCCTCGGCCATGGTCGGATGAACCGCAACCGTGCGATCGAAATCCTCTTTGGTTGCGCCCATCTTGACCGCAACACCGACCAACTGGATCATTTCGGCAGCGCCCGGGGCCACGATATGGCATCCCAGCACCCGCCGCGTGGTCGCGCAGACCACCAGTTTGAACATCACCCGTTCGCGGTTGCCGATAAAGGCATTCTGCATCGGCGCAAAGGCGGCGGTATACACCTCGATCGGGCCGGCGTCGCGGGCATCTTCTTCGGACAGGCCGATGGTGCCGAATTCAGGCTGGGTGAAAATCGCGGACGGGATCAGTTCGTGATCGGGCTGCGTGGGATTGCCGTTGAAAACCGTTTCGACAAAGGCCACGGCCTCGCGGATTGCCACCGGCGTCAGGTTCACCCGGTCGGTCACATCGCCAATCGCATAGATCGAGGGCACGTTCGTCTGGCTGTATTCATCGACCAGCACTTGCCCCCAGCGCCCGACCGCGACATCCGCCGCCCCAAGCCCCAGCCCATCGGTATAGGGCCTGCGCCCCGTGGCATAAAGCACGGCATCGAATGTGGCGACCTTGCCGTTGGTGGCGGTGACGCGGATCGCATCGCCGTCAGATTCCATCCGTTCGACATCGGTGCCGACATGCAGCGCCACACCGCGCGATTGCATCGCCTCGGCAATCAGACCGCGCGCTTCGCCGTCAAAGCCGCGCAGGATCTGGGCCCCGCGGTAATATTGCGTCACGTTGCTGCCCAAGCCATTGAAAATACCTGCAAATTCACAGGCGATATAACCACCGCCCACGATCAGGATACGTTCCGGCAGCGCCTTTAGATCGAACACTTCGTTCGATGTGATCGCAAGTTCGCGCCCGGGAAGTGTATCGGGCACAAAGGGCTGCCCGCCGGTGGCAATCAGGATATGGCGCGCGCTGATCACCCGCCCATCCGCCAGCCGCACTTCGTGCGCACCGTTCAGTTCGGCCCGCTGGTGCAAGATCTCGACCCCGGCATTCGTGGCATTGCGATCATATATCGCCTCAAGCCGCGCAAGTTCCGCATGCATCGCGGCCTGAAACCGTGGCCATTCAAAACCGCCCAATTCGCCCACGCCCCAGCCATAGGCACGGGCATCGCGCACCGAATGGGCATAGGCGCTTGCATAGACCATCAGCTTTTTGGGAATGCAGCCGCGGATAACGCAGGTGCCGCCCATGCGAAATTCCTCGGCCATGGCCACGCGTGCACCGCCCTGGGCCGCCACACGCGCGGAGCGCACGCCGCCAGAACCGCCGCCGATGACAAACAGGTCATAATCGAATGACATCCGCCCCCCTTACTCGTTCAGATCACGAAACAGATTGTCGCTTTCATCCAGCGCAATCCGTTCTTCTTCGCGCGTGCCGGCCACTATATCGCGGGTTTCCACCCGGCCATCCCCGTGCCCGATCACAACCACGTCACATATATCGATGAACAGACCGCTTTCGACAACGCCGGGGATCAGGTTCAGCGCCACCGCAAGCTGGCGCGGATTGGCAATACGGTTCAGATGCAGATCAAGAATGCGATTGCCCTGATCGGTCACAAAGGGCGCATCGCCATCCATGCGCAGCGTTACCTCATGGCCCAGAACATCCTGCCCGGCCAGCAGATCTTCAACCAGACTGCGCGTCGTATGCAGCCCGAAGGGGATCACCTCGACCGGCAGCGGGAATGCGCCCAATGTTCCGACCTCTTTGCTGGCGTCGGTGATCACGATCATCTGTTCGCTGGCGGTGGCCACGATCTTTTCCCACAAAAGCGCGCCGCCGCCGCCCTTGATCAGGTTCAGCGCCCCGTCGAATTCATCGGCGCCGTCGATCGTCAGATCGAGCCAGCGCGCCTCGTCCAGCGTGACGATGCTGATCCCCTGTTCGCGCGCCAGCTCCGCCGTGCGCGCAGATGTGGGCACGCCGGTGATGCGCAGGCCTTCGTCGCGCACCCGTTCACCCAGACAGCGCACCATCCATGCAGCGGTCGAACCGGTGCCAAGCCCAAGCTTCATCCCGTCTTCGACAAATTCGACGGCCCGCCTTGCAGCGGCATATTTGGCGGCATCGATAGGTGACAGGTTACGCGACATTGCGGGCTCTCCGATAATCCTGAACAGGTTATAGGCAAGAAAGCGGCCCTGCGTAAGGGCGAATTGGCCGCAAATCCGCCCCCGTGGCGGGGCGATCACATCACAAGCCCGCCATCTTGGCGCGGGGCGGCGGCACGCCTATATTGACCGCTGACCCTGCCGGCAGTGCGAGAGATCCAATGTTGACCCTTTTGGTTTACGGCCATTCCCCCATGACGCATTGCGCAGGGCCCATCATCCAATGACGCGATTGC
This sequence comes from Paracoccaceae bacterium, assembly GCA_041655055.1. GTDB lineage: Bacteria > Pseudomonadota > Alphaproteobacteria > Rhodobacterales > Rhodobacteraceae > JBBAGE01. The sequence continues at coordinate 14,022 of JBBAGE010000018.1, read as the reverse complement.
TTTTCAATATTGCGGGGTGGACAAGTGTGGCCCTGGGCGTCATCGGGCTGTTTTTGCCGGTATTCCCGACCACGCCTTTCTTGTTGCTTGCGGCGATCTGTTTTGGCAAAGGCAGCCCGCGCGCGCGGGCCTGGCTGGTCGGCCACGCATGGTTCGGCCCGCCCATCACTTTATGGGAACAGCGCGGCGCAATCCGCGCGCGCGACAAGATCATGGCCCTGTCGATGATGACGGCGGCGTTTTTGTTCAGCGTGTTTTTGGGATTGCCGCTGCTGGTTTTGCTGGCGCAGGGCGCGATCATGCTGGGCGCGGGGCTGTTCGTGGCGTCGCGCCCCGGCTAGCCCCCCAGCGCACCCACCAGATCCGCCAGCCGGTGACGTGGCATCACCACGATCATTCCACCGCCCTCAAACGCCAGCCGCACCATGGGCCCGGTCGCCATATTCGATGTGCCGATCCGCCCGGCGGGCGCGAATGTCAGGCCCGCAATCGGCCAGCGCAGCCCGTCGCTTTGCCCGCGCACCTGCTGCATCGGGAACAGCGACACCCGCTCGCCCGGGGTGCTTGGCAACAGATAGTCGCGCCCGCACTGCGCGTGGAAACAGACATCCTGCGCGCCCACCAGAATGCATTGCGCCCGGCTGCGCGCGATCGCATTGAACGCCGCCAATTGATGATCGACCCGCGCGCCCAGAAATCCCGTCGCCAAAATCAGGGGCGCGGCAATCGCGGCCAGTGATTTTTCAAAATCGGTGGTTTCCTGGTCGGCGCTTGGAAACAGGCGATCGGCGGGGATCGCGGCTTTGGCGGCAGCATCGATCGAATCGAAATCGCCAAATACAGCCTGCGGCATATGATCGGCCGCAAGCGCCCGGCTGGCGCCCCCGTCCGCAGCCACAAGCACCGGCGCAAGCGCCAGACATTGCGCCAGCGTGGCCGCATCGCAATCGCCCGCGCCCAGCAGCGTGACATTATGGGGGCTGCGAAAATGCGGCCCAGAGATGTCGGATTGCGCCATGATATCTGCCTTGCCTTAATTCGGCCCTGAAAAAATACTGAAAATTCCGCCTTTCTGTTCTTAATTCGTTAGTGAGTCGTGGTAAATACAACGGGCTGGAACGGGGGAGAAAGCGTAGAGTTATGGTCAGTTCGAGTAAAATCCTCACAGTTTCTTATGGGACATATTCCTGCACCCTTGAGGGATTTGACGATCCGTTTTCCACAATGAAGCAAATTTCCGAGTATTTTCGCGATCTTGCGGCGCAGGATCGCTATTTCGGCGCCGAGCCTCCGACGCCGGATGCGCAAATGCTCAACCGAATCGCCGAGCGCGAGGTCAAACGCCGGGTCGAGGCGCGCGTTAACGAAAACGCTGTGATCCTGCGCCAGATCGAGGCCGAAAAACCCGCTCCGCGCCCGGTGCAAAGCCCCGTGGCACAGGCGGAAGATACGGTGACCGCGCGGATTTTACGCATCCATGCGGCCTCGGATGCGGCGGCGGCGGCGCTTGCCGATGATGAAAACGATCTGTTCCGCACCGCGCCGATATCGGCGGCTTTTGCCGATATCGAGGATGTGCCGCTTGACCCGCCCGCCACACCAGAAGCGCCGGTGATGGCAGAGATCACCCCCGAGATCGAACCAGAGGCTGAAATCCCGGCGCCCGAGGCTGATGTCGAAGTTGCCCCCGTCAGCGCCACTGATGCGGATATCATCAGCGATATCATCACCGCCGAAGCGCCCGAACCGGAACCCGCCGAAACGCCCGCGCCGGTCCTGTCTGAACCCGACAGCGCCACAGATGCCGATATCATCAACGACATCATCGCCGCCGAATCCCCCGCCGCGGAAATCGCGCCCGAAGCCGAACCGGAACCCGAACCCGCCGCACCCGCGCTGTCGCATCACGATCTGGCCCAGCGTGCCCGCGCGCGCGTGGTGCATCTGCGCCGCCCGCCCGAGCCTGCGGCCAATGCCGATGCGCGCGCCGCGCTTGATATCACGCCGCCCGAAAATGACGCCGCCGTATCGCGGCTGATGGCCGAAACCGACCGCGCCATGTCAAATTCCGAAGGCACCCGGCGGCGCAGCGTGATCGATCACCTGAAAGCCGCCGTTTTCTCGGCCAAGGCCGAGCCCGAGGATGGCGACAAAGTCGATGCCAAAGCCAAGGCCGAATCGCCCTATCGCGACGATCTTGAACAGGTGGTGAAATCCGCCGCCGCGCCCAAAGCGGCCGAGGGCGCACGTCGGCTGGCGCCGTTGATGCTGGTCTCGGAACAGCGCATCGACCTGCCGCAAACGCCATCCGCACCGCTGCGCCCGCAGCGGGTCAGCACCGGCAATTTGGCGCTGTATTCGGAAATCGCGCTTGATGGCGAAAGCGATCTGGACAGCGCGCCAAGCCCGGATTTTTCGCGCCATGTCGCGCAGATCAAGGTGGCGGATCTCACCGATCTGGTCGAAGCCGCCGCCGCCTATATCACCGATATCGAAGGTCGGCCGCATTTCTCGCGCCAACGGGTGATGCGGATGGTGGCGCATGAATCGCTGGCCGCCGATGTCCCGCCCAAGGATTTGTTGCGCGCCTTTGGCAATCTGTTGCGCAACGGCCATATTCGTAAACTGCGCCGCGGTCAGTTCATCGTGACCGAAGAAACACAGTTCCGAACCCCCGGTGCCATATTCTGAATATAAAAGGGCGCGATGGATCGCGCCCTTTTGCATTAACCGTGATCGTCGCGATCCGCGTCGGGATCGGCCTGTCCCACGCCGCGAAATACGGCGCGAAACGGCACCGCCCAGATGATGCCAAGCCCGACATAGACCAGCAGTTCCAACCAGAACGGCGGCCGGTCCAGCAAATTAAGCACGGTGACCACCGCCACGATATAGGCCGGCAGCCCCAGCAGCAGGATCACCAGCGACCAGCGCCGCCGCGCTTTGTAACCCAGCGCCATCAGTCGGCGCACGGATCGGTCACGAGGATCGTGTCATCACGCTCGGGGCTGGTGGACAGCAGCGCGACGGGGCATTGGATCAATTCCTCGATCCGGCGCACATATTTCACCGCTGCCGCCGGCAGATCGGCCCAGCTCCGCGCGCCCTGGGTCGAACCTTGCCAGCCTTCCATTTCCTCATAGATCGGCACGGCGCGGGCCTGCAGCGCGGCAGCCGTGGGCAGGTGATCGTAATGCACCCCATCCACATCATAGCCGGTGCAGATTTTCAGCACCTCGAACCCGTCGAGCACATCGAGCTTGGTCAGCGCGATACCATTGACGCCGGAAATGGCGCAGGTCTGGCGCACAAGCACGGCATCGAACCAGCCGCAGCGGCGTTTGCGCCCGGTCACGGTGCCAAATTCGTGGCCGCGTTCGCCCAACCGCTGGCCATCGGCATCGTCAAGTTCGGTTGGAAACGGACCTTCGCCGACGCGGGTGGTATAGGCCTTGACGATCCCCAGCACGAAACCGATGGCCGAAGGCCCAACCCCGGTGCCCGATGCCGCCATGCCCGACATGGTGGTGGACGAGGTGACATAGGGATAAGTGCCGAAATCGATATCCAGCAGCGATCCCTGCGCCCCTTCGAACAGGATACGCTTGCCTGCCTTGCGCGCATCGCCCATGACCTTCCATACCGGCTGGGCAAAGGCCAGCAGCCTGGGCGCGATGTCACGCAGCCGCGCGGTCAGTTCGGCGCGGTCGATCGGTTCGGCCCCCAGCCCCTTGCGCAGGGCATCGTGATGGGCAAGCAAGCGGTCGATCCGCGATTCCAGCGTTTCTTCATCAGCCAGATCCGATACGCGGATCGCGCGCCGGCCCACCTTGTCTTCATAGGCAGGGCCGATGCCGCGCCCGGTGGTGCCGATCTTGGCCTTGCCGGCGGCCTCTTCGCGCAGCCGGTCAAGATCCTGGTGGAGCGGCAGGATTAGCGGCGTATTTTCCGCGATCATCAGGTTGTCGGTCGAAATCGCCACACCCTGAGCGGTCAGCTTTTCAATTTCCGAAAACAGCGCCCATGGATCAAGCACAACGCCGTTACCGATGACCGCCAGCTTGCCGGCGCGCACGATGCCCGAAGGCAAAAGCGACAGTTTGAATACCGTCTCGCCGATTACCAGCGTATGTCCGGCATTATGCCCGCCCTGAAAGCGCGCGATGACATCGGCGCGCTCGCTGAGCCAATCGACGATCTTGCCTTTTCCCTCGTCGCCCCATTGGGCGCCGACCACGACGACATTGGCCATGTCTGCTCCTTTTCAGGTGAAAACCCGCGCCCATATATCGGGCAGCGCGCGGGCTTGAAACAGTTAAATGACGATCGCGTCGATTCAACGCCCAAAACCGGTGGTTTTCGTCTTTGGGGTTGCGACAGACGCGCCAACGGCCTAGATACCCCAATCGAATAACCCGCAAAGGCTGCCCCATGGAAAATGTCCTGCTTGTCATCCACCTGATCCTTGCGCTTTGCCTGATCGGCGTGGTGCTTTTGCAGCGCTCGGAGGGCGGCGGGCTTGGCATGGGCGGTGGCGGTGGCGGCGCCATGACCACGGGGCGCGCAGCCGCGACGGCATTGGGCAAGCTTACCTGGTTGTTCGCGATTGCCTTTATCCTGACATCGATCACGCTGACGGTGCTGGCCGCGCAGCGGACGGGTTCGGGCTCGGTCGTGGACCGGGTCGGCGTCGATGCGCCGTTCACGCCGCCGGTGGCCGCACCTTCGGGGCAGGATCTGCTGCCGCCGCCCGCGCCCGAAGGTGGCGCGCTGTTGCCGCCACGGGTGGATTGATCGCTTCACACCACTGATTGACCCTCTGCGGGCCCTGCCCGCACGATCTTGCGGTTCAGTTGCGCGCGGGGGCTGAATACGCTATAGGTTTAACCCCGTGATCCGGGCAGATTCGATGCTGCCTGACGCATTATTTTGACTGTCACGGAGACGCGGCCCCAATGGCTAGATTCATCTTTATCACGGGCGGCGTCGTCTCATCTTTGGGCAAGGGCCTGGCATCCGCAGCGCTTGGGGCGCTGTTGAAGGCGCGCGGATATTCGGTGCGGCTGCGCAAACTCGACCCCTATCTGAACGTCGATCCGGGCACGATGTCGCCCTTTGAACATGGCGAAGTTTTCGTAACCGATGATGGCGCCGAAACCGATCTGGATCTGGGCCATTACGAACGGTTCACCGGCGTTGCCGCGCGGCGCACCGATTCCATTTCCGCCGGGCGGGTCTATTCCAATGTGCTGGAAAAGGAACGGCGCGGCGATTATCTGGGCAAAACGATCCAGGTTATCCCGCATGTAACCAATGAAATCAAGGACTTCATCGCCACGGGCGAGGATGAGGTGGATTTCATGCTCTGTGAAATCGGCGGCACCGTCGGCGATATCGAGGGTTTGCCGTTTTTTGAGGCCATCCGCCAGTTCGCGCAGGACAAACCCCGTGGCCAGTGCATTTTCATGCATCTGACGCTTTTACCCTATGTCACCGCCAGCGGCGAATTGAAAACCAAGCCCACGCAGCATTCGGTCAAGGAATTGCGCTCCATCGGGTTGCAGCCCGATGTGCTGGTCTGCCGCTCGGAACGGCCGATCCCGGAAAAGGAACGCGAAAAGCTTGCGCTGTTTTGCAATGTGCGCAAACAGGATGTGATTGCGGCACCCGATCTGAAATCGATTTACGAAGCGCCGATGGCCTATCACCGCGAAGGGCTGGATCGCGCCGTGCTGGATGCCTTTGGCATTGACCCCGCCCCCGCGCCCGATCTGCGCCGCTGGGAAGATGTGCAGGACCGCATTTTCAACGCCGAAGGCGAAGTGCGCGTGGCCATCGTCGGCAAATATATCCAGCTTGAAGACGCCTATAAATCCATTGCCGAAGCCCTGACCCATGGCGGCATGGCCAACCGGGTCAAGGTGCGTATCGAATGGGTCGATTCCGAAATTTTCGAGAGCGAAGACCCGACCCCCTATCTCGAAGGGTTTCACGCGATTCTTGTGCCCGGCGGCTTTGGCGAACGCGGCACCGAAGGCAAGATCAAGGCCGCCCGTTTCGCGCGTGAACGCAACATTCCCTATCTGGGGATTTGTCTGGGCATGCAGATGGCCGTGGTCGAGGCCGCGCGCAATCTGGCCGGTATCGCCAATGCCGGCTCCGAAGAGTTCAACCACGATACCCCTGACGCCGACTTTGAGCCCGTGATCTATCACCTGCGCGAATGGGTGCAGGGCAATCACCGCGTTGAACGCAAACCCGATGATGCCAAGGGCGGCACGATGCGGCTCGGTGCCTATTCCGCCACACTCGCGCCGGATTCCAAAGTGGCCGCGATCTATGACACCACCGCGATCGAGGAGCGCCACCGTCACCGCTATGAGGTGAATGTGAAATACCGCACGCAGCTTGAATCCTGCGGATTGCGTTTTTCGGGGATGTCGCCCGATGGGCAACTACCTGAAATCGTGGAATTTCCCGATCATCCATGGTATATCGGCGTGCAATTCCACCCCGAACTGAAATCGAAACCCTTTGATCCGCATCCGCTGTTTGCCGATTTCATCCGCGCTGCCGTGGATATCGAACGGCTGGTATAAGCACATGTTCAAGAACCTGATCGCAGCGCTTGCCGGTGGCCGGCTTGATACCCTGCCCGCCGACGAGGCCCAGTTGGCGCTTGGCGCGCTGCTGGTGCGGGTGGCCAAATCCGATGGCAATTACGCATTCGAGGAAATCCGCCAGATCGATCATATCCTGGCCGACCGCTTTGATCTGAACCCGGTCGAGGCCGCGCAACTGCGCACCCGCTGCCAGAAACTCGAAGCGCAGGCCCCCGCCACCGCCGAATTCGTGCAGGCCGTTAAACCCGCGATCCCCTTTGCCGAACGTTCTGCCTGGGTGGCTGCGATGTGGAAAGTGGTGCTGGCCGATGGCAATAGCGTCAATGCCGAGGAATCGGCCTTTCGTCAGGTCGCAAGCGCGCTTGGCATCGACACCACCGACCTGCGCTGATCGAACGAACGGGGCTTGGCGGGGGGATCATTCCTGCCTATATCTGCGGTCATGTTCGCTGATCTTCTCAGAAGGCTTGCCCAGCGCAGCACCGCCGAGCCGGTGTCCGCAGCCGATTGTCGGCTTGCGCTAAGCGCGCTTTTGGTGCGGATCGCGCGGGCCGACGGGCAATATCACGACGATGAAATCGCCCGGATCGATAAAATCCTGGCCCATCGCTACGCGCTTTCCCCGTTTGAGGCCACGGCCCTGCGCCATCACGCCGAAGTGCTTGAGGCCGAGGCCCCCGATACCGTGCGTTTCACCCGCACGATCAAGGATGCCGTCCCCCACGAAGACCGCGAAGCCGTGATCGAGGCCATGTGGGCCGTGGCCCTTGCCGATGGCACACGCGGGCAGGAAGAAAACACGATGTTGCGGTTGATGGCCAATCTGCTGGGTATCAATGACCGCGACAGCAATCTGGCCCGCCAACGGGTCGAATCGCGGCCCTGAGCCCCCCTTGCCCAGCCTTTGCAGACAGGTTAGCTTCCCATCGTTCAATCACAAGAGAGCATCATGCATATCGGCATCCTGCAATGCGGGCATACGCATCGTGAAATCGCGGCCGCTCATGGCGATTTCGATCAGATGTTCATGCGGCTTTTGTCCGGTCACGGGCTGACATTTCAGACCTGGAATGTCGTGGATATGGACTTCCCCCCCAGCCCCGATGCGGCCCAAGGCTGGCTTTTGACGGGATCGCGCCATGGCGCCTATGAAGATCACCCGTTCATCCCGCCGCTCGAAGATCTGATCCGCGCCATTCACCGCCGGGCCATCCCGATGGTAGGCATCTGTTTTGGCCATCAGATCATCGCGCAGGCGCTTGGCGGCCGGGTCGAGAAATTTGCCGGCGGCTGGTCGCTGGGACGGCAGGAATACCGGCTGGATGGTCTGGGTCGGGTGGCGCTGAATGCCTGGCATCAGGATCAGGTCGTCGCAGTGCCCCAAAGCGCGCAGGTGGTTGGCCAATCCGATTTCTGCGCCAATGCCGCGCTGCAATATGGCGATACGATCTTTACCCTGCAGCCGCATCCTGAACTGGCGCCGGCGGTGATTGCCGAATATCTGCGCCTTTATGGCGATCACCCCGTCTATCCGCCCGAACTGATCGCGGATGCCCGCGCCGCGCTTGGGGCCGATACCGATGACGCCCGCCTTGCCGCCCATATCGCGGATTTTTTCAAACAGCCCAGAGAGGCACGCCATGACTGATCTGCTCGCCCTGCTGCCCCAAGCCGCGCGCAAACATCTTGAGGGTCGCCGTCTGGACGAGGTGGAATGCATCGTGGCCGATCTGTCGGGGATTGCGCGCGGCAAGGCGATGCCTGCGGCGAAATTCGCGCGGCAGGAAAAGTTTTACCTGCCAAATTCGATCTTTTTGCAAACGATCACCGGCAGTTGGCTGTCGAGCGAGGAATTTGAATTCACCGAACCCGATATGGTGCTGACGCCCGATCTTTCCACCGCGACCGCATCGCCATGGACACCCGATGGCACGTTGCAGGTGATCCATGATATCCAGGACCAGGATGGCAATCCGGTGCCGATCGCGCCGCGCAATGTGCTCAAACGCGTGATGGCCCTGTTCGAGGCCGAGGGATGGAAGCCCATCATCGCGCCGGAAATGGAATTCTTTCTGGTCGCCCCCAATATCGACCCCAATCAGCCGATCGTGCCCCCCATCGGCCGCACCGGGCGGCGGGCCGCGGCGCGTCAGGCCTATTCGCTGAGCGCGGTGGATGAATACGGGCCGGTGATTGATGATATTTACGATTTCGCCGAGGCACAGGGCCTGGAAATCGACGGCATCTTGCAAGAAGGCGGCGCCGGCCAGATCGAAATCAACCTGCGCCACGGCAATCCCGTGCGGCTGGCGGATGAGATCTTTTTCTTCAAACGTCTGATCCGCGAAGCGGCCCTGCGCCACAATTGCTTTGCCACATTCATGGCCAAACCCATTCAGGACGAACCCGGTTCGGCCATGCATATCCATCATTCGGTGGTCGATATTGCCACGGGCGAGAATATCTTTTCCGATGCCGACGGGAATGAAACGCCCGCCTTTATGCATTTCATCGCGGGGATGCAGAATCATCTGGCCTCGACCATCGCGATTCTGGCGCCTTATGTGAATTCCTATCGCCGCTATGTGCGCGACTTTGCGGCGCCGATCAATCTGGAATGGGGGCGCGACAACCGCACAACGGGCCTGCGGGTGCCCGTGTCCGAACCTGCCGGGCGGCGGATTGAAAACCGCCTGCCGGGCATGGATGTGAACCCCTATCTGGGAATTGCGGCTTCATTGGCCTGCGGCTATCTGGGGCTGAAGGAAAAACAGATGCCGCGCCCGGCCTTTGTCGGGGATGCCTATGATTCCTCGGATGAAATTCCCTATAACCTTGGCGATGCGCTTGAGGCGCTTGAGGCCGATCACGCCATCCGCGAGGTGCTGGGCCAAGAGTTCTGCACCATCTATTCCGCCGTCAAGGCCATGGAAAACAAGGAATATCTGCAGGTGATCTCGCCTTGGGAGCGCGAACATCTTTTGCTGAACGTATGAGCACGGCGTTCACCAACCCGCCCTTTGGCCGCCACCCCGATAGCTGGTATGCGGCCACCACCAAAGATGGCCCCGGCTTTGCGCCGCTCGATCGCGATATCGCCTGCGATATTTGCGTGGTCGGCGGCGGCTATACGGGGCTTTCGGCCGCGCTGCATCTGGCACAGGCGGGGCTGAATGTGGTGCTGGTCGAGGCGCATGTCGTGGGTTACGGCGCATCCGGGCGCAACGGCGGGCAGGTCGGATCGGGTCAGCGGCTGGATCAAGATGCCTTGGCCCGCACCCAGGGCGCCGCCGATGCCCACCACCTTTGGGCCCTGGCGCAAGAGGCCAAGGCCCTGACCGCCCGCCTGATCCGTGATCACGATATCGATGCCGCCCTGCGCCCCGGTATCGCCAATGTGGTGCGCTCGGCCCGCGATCTGGCCATGGCGCATGCCTATGCCGAACGGCTTGCGCGCGATTATGGTTACGATCAAATCACGCCGCTTGATCGCGCCGCGACCGCCGCGCTGATCGGGTCGGATGCCTTTGCCGGCGGGACGCTTGATCACGGCGGCGCGCATCTGCATCCGTTGCGGTATACCCATGGGCTGGCGCGGGCCGCCCATGCCGCCGGCGCGCGGATTTTTGAACACAGCACCGTGGCGCATATCGATGGAACCACCCTTCGGCTGGCGGCGGGCCACGCCATCCGCGCCGATCAGGTGGTGCTGGCTTGCAATGGTTATCTGGGCGGGCTGCAACCGCATGTCGCGCGCCGCGTGATGCCGATCAACAATTTTATCGTGGCGACAGAACCGCTTGGCCCGGATGCGGCCCATATCCTGCCCGACGATATCGCCGTGGCCGACGACCGCTTTGTCGTCAATTACTGGCGCCGGTCCGAGGATGGCCGCCTGCTGTTTGGCGGCGGCGAAAGCTATGGCAAACGTTTCCCGCGCGATATCGCGGCCAAGGTGCGTGGGCCGATGCGCGCGATCTATCCCGGGCTGGCCGATATCGCGATCGAATATGCCTGGGGCGGCACGCTGGCGATCACGATGAAACGCATGCCGCTTTTTGCGCGGCCCCGGCCGGGGATCTGGTCGGCTTCGGGGTATTCGGGGCACGGGGTGGCGCTGGCCACGCTGGCAGGGCGAATCCTTGCCGATGCCACACAGGGCGAGCGGCGCGATTTCGATGTCATGGCGCGTATCCCCATCGCGCCCTTTCCCGGCGGGCGCGCTTTGGGCAGCCCGATCCTTGCGCTGGCGATGACCTGGTTCGCGCTGCGCGACCGGATCGGCATCTGAGCAGCAATGTCATCACTCCGTTACCAAAAACCTTTGGCATTCTGCGCCTGCGTCCAGTAATGTCTGCCGCGAAAACTGGCTTCGGAAAGGCACGAAATATGTCTCTCATCCCTAATGTCTATGATGCAGAGCCGATCCCCGAAGCCGCGCGCACCGCGATCGAGGCTTTGCTGCAATCGGGTGATCTGTTCCGCTACCGTGCAAGCGAAAATGCACCGGTCACGCTGCTGGAACATGAATTCGCGCAGATGATCGGCGCGCGCTACGCGCTGGCGGTATCAAGCTGTTCGGCGGCGCTGTTCCTGTCGCTCAAGGCGCTTGGATTGCCGCGCGACAGCAAGGTGCTGATCCCGGCCTTTACCTTTGCGGCGGTGCCTTCGGCGGTGATCCATGCCGAATGCGTGCCGGTTCTGGTCGAGGTGGGCGATAATTACCGCATCGATATGGCGGATTTCGCTGCCAAGCTGACCGATGATATCGCCGCCATCATGATCAGCCATATGCGCGGTCATACATCCGATATGGATGCGATCATGGCGCTGGCCGATGCGCGCGGCGTGCCGGTGATCGAAGATGCCGCCCATTCGCTGGGCACCACCTGGCATGGGCGCAATATCGGCACCATCGGGCGTGTGGGGTGTTTTTCCTTTCAATCCTACAAGCTGTTGAACGCGGGCGAAGGCGGTATTCTGATCACCGATGATGATGATCTGATCGCGCGCGCGATCATCATGTCGGGCGCCTATGAACATAACTGGAAAAAGCACGGCCATATGCAGGATCGTTTCCGGTTCTGGCAAAACAAGCTGCCGCTTTATAACCAGCGGCTGTCAAACATGTCAGCGGCGCTGATCCGCCCGCAACTGGCGGAAATGCCGCGCCGGGTGCGCGACGGGCGAAGCAATCACGATTATGTCGCGGCCGCGCTGAACCAATCGCCCTGGCTCGACGTGCCGCCCGCCCTGCTGCCCGAGGAACGCGCCCCCGATTCGATCCAGTTCAACCTGGTCGATTTCACCACGGACGAGGCCAGCGCCTTTATCGAGGCCACCCGCCGCCGTGGCGCCGGGGTCGAGATTTTCGGCATGAGCGATGACAATGCCCGCGCCTTTTGGAACTGGCAATTCATGGGCGATATGCCCGAATTGCCGCAAACGCGGGCGATGCTGATGCGCGCCTGCGATATGCGCCTGCCCGCGCGGCTTAAGCGGCATGAGCTGGATTTCATCATCGGCGCGATCATGTCTGCGGTCGATGATGTCAAAGGCATAGCGCAGGCCTACGGCACCTGATCAACCGGCCGCGCCAGCCATTCGCGCAGCGCGGCCGTCACCAGATCGGGCCGTTCAAGCATGGGCACATGGCCCGCCCCTTCGATCAGCGCCAGATCCGCGCGCAGCATCAGGGCGGCGACGAATTCATGCCGGCGCGGCGGGGTGATCCGATCCTCGGCCCCGCAAAGCAACAAGGCCGGCAGCCGCGCGCGGCGCAAATGCGGTTGCTGATCGGGGCGGCGCTGCATGGCGCGCGATTGGCGCACGAAATTTTCGGCGCCCTGATCCAGCCCCATCTGAAACCACAGCCGATAGATATCGTCGCGATCCGGGCTGTCGGCCAGCCCATCGGGGCGCAATTCCTCGGCCAGCGATTCGGCCAGCCGCCCGGCCTTGGCCCCCACGATCCGCGCTTCGCGGGCGGCAGCCGCGCTGGGGGTTTCGGCCTGGGCATTGGTATCCATAAGCGCAATACGGGTGACGCGATCGGGGGCGGTGCGCAATATTTCCATCGCGACCATGCCGCCCAGCGAATGTCCCGTCAGCGCAAACCGCGCCGGCAGCGATTGCAGCGCATGGCCTGCCATATCCTCGACGCTGTCGCCCACCAACGGCACATGAATGACGGTGCGTTCCAGCCCCAATTCGGTCAGTTGCGGGCCATAAAGCCGGGCATCCGCCAGAAAGCCCGCCATGAAAACAAGCGGCTCATCCATGATGCAATGCCCGATTTGTGACAGAATAACCCCATTTTCGGGCGCAAAACGCCCCCGAAATATTGGATTCATGCCGTGCCATGGCCCACCCGTGCAATCACTTTTTCCACCGTCTTTTCGATCAGCCGCAAACATTCATCGGTTGAAAACCGGTGATCGGCCCCTTTTACCAATGTCAGCCGCATGTCGGCGCAATCGGCATGGTTCAGCAACCGCAGCGGCACCGATACATCCACCGATGTATCCGCCGTGCCCTGCAACAGGCGCACCGGAAACGGCAGGTTCAGCGGATCGCGCAGCACCAGATGGCTGCGTCCATCCTCGATCAGGCGGCGGGTCACGGTATAGGGGGTTTCATAATCAGACGGCACCGCGATATGGCCCTGCGCCATCAGCGCGTCGCGATCTGCGGGTGAAAATCCGGCCCAGAAACTATCCTCGGTGAAATCCGGCGCTGCGGCAATTCCAACAATTCCGGCGATCTTTTCGGGGATTTTCCGCGCCAGAACAAGACTTATCCAACCACCCATGCTGGAACCCACCAAAATCTGCGGCCCCTCGGTCAGCGCGGTGATCGCGGCCAAGGCATCTTCGGCCCAATCGCCGATGGCGCCGTCTTCAAACGCGCCCGATGACTGGCCGTGGCCGGAATAATCGAACCGCAGAAACGCCCTGCCCTGCGCGCGGGCCCATTGTTCCAGCGCAAGCGCCTTGGACCCTTCCATATCCGATCGAAACCCCCCCAAAAACACCACGCCAGGCAGGGTTCCGGGCGTTGCAACATAGGCGATCTTGCGCCCGGACGGGGTTTCCAGAAATCTGCTCATCACTGCCTCCTGTTTACGCGGGCAGGTTAGCGCAGCCGCAAAGCCAACGCCACCCGCTGCGCTTGACACCGCCGTGACCGGGGGCCAAAAGGGGGCCATATATACCCGCAACCGGGCGTTCCGTGGGCGCCAAACTGACGAGGAGGCCCATATGGCCCAGATCGCACTCACCCTTCCTGATGGTAATATTCGCAGCTATGACGCTGGCATCACCGCCGCGCAGGTGGCCGCCGATATTTCGCCCTCGCTGGCGAAAAAGGCCATTTCCGCCCAGCTTGATGGCGCGCATTG
>JBBAGE010000017.1:0-23433 GCA_041655055.1 Paracoccaceae bacterium | reverse complement strand
ATCAATTCTTTGAACGGTTTCAACAGGTTGTCGAAAACCCAGAACCAGCAGAATACCCATAACAAAGGCGGGCCAAAGCCCGCCCCCGTTTCAAAGCTGGCTCATGACCTCGTCCGAGGCATCGAAATTGGCGGTGACGCGCTGCACGTCATCGTCATCTTCCAGCGCATCCACAAGCCGCATCAGCTTTTGCATGCCTTCAAGGTCAAGCTCGGTCGTGGTGGTGGGTTTCCAGATCAGCTTGGTGGATTGGCTTTCGCCCAGCGCGGCTTCCAAAGCGTTTGAAACTTCGGACAGATCATCGCTGGCGCAATAGATCGTGTGGCCTTCGTCGCTGCTTTCGACATCATCGGCGCCGGCCTCGATCGCGGCCATCATGACGCTGTCGGCATCGCCCACCGACGCCGGATAGGTGATTTCGCCCATGCGATCGAACATGAAACTGACCGAGCCGGTTTCACCCAGATTGCCGCCATGTTTGCCAAAGATCGAGCGCACGTTGGATGCGGTGCGGTTGCGGTTATCGGTCATCGCCTCGACGATCACGGCAACGCCGCTGGGGCCATATCCCTCATAGCGAATTTCATCGTAGTTTTCGGCGTCACCACCCAGCGATTTCTTGATCGCGCGGTCGATCACATCCTTGGGGACGGAAACGGATTTCGCCTCTTTGACCGCAAGCCGCAGACGCGGGTTCTTGTCGGGATCAGGATCGCCCATCTTGGCGGCAACGGTGATTTCCTTGGCCAGCTTGGAAAACAACTTCGAGCGCGCCGCGTCCTGACGCCCTTTGCGGTGCTGGATATTTGCCCATTTTGAATGGCCTGCCATCTGCGTGGACCCTCATGCATTTGTGTCGGTCTGTCTATATTCCATGCGCCTTGCCCGCTGCAAGCCCGCGCGCGCGCGCGCGCCCCGCGATCACGGCAGGCTTTGCGCCAGTCGGCCCCCTTCGCGGATCATCACGATGCGCTGCGCCTTGCCGCTGCGATCATCGGTTTCAACATAAAGCCCCGACAGCGTCGCCTCGCCCTCGGCGGGTTGAAAGCGGGTCTTGCCCATGCCGGTAATAAAACGGCGCATGGGTTCGTCCTTGTCCATGCCGATCACCGAATTGTAATCGCCGCACATGCCGGCATCGGATTGATAGGCGGTGCCGCCGGGCAGGATCTGGGCATCGGCGGTGCAGACATGCGTATGCGTGCCCACCACGATACTGGCGCGGCCATCGCAAAAATGGCCGGTGGCCATTTTCTCGCTGGTGGCTTCGCAATGGATATCCACCAGACTGGCCTGCACCCGTCCGCCCATCGGATGCGCGCGCAACACCGGATCAAGCGCGGAAAACGGATCATCAAAGGGCCGTTTCATGAATACCTGCCCCAGCGCCTGCGTCACCAGCACCTTGCGCCCCTGCGTCGCCTCATAGACCCGGGCCCCCGCGCCGGGGGCGTTTTTGGCATAGTTCAGCGGGCGCAGGATGCGCGGTTCGATCTCAATGAATTGCATCATGTCGCGCTGGTCAAAGGCGTGATCGCCCAGCGTCACGCAATCGGCCCCCGCGGCCAGCAATGCGCGTGCGTGATCGGGCGAAAGCCCGGCGCCATTCGTGGCATTTTCACCATTGACCACCACGAAATCCAGCCGCCAATCGGCGCGAAACCGTGGAAGCCGTTCCGATATGGCCCGGCGCCCAGCCCGGCCCATCACATCGCCCAGAAACAATATCCTCATGCAAACTGTGCTAGGACTGCGCGCGGGCGGGCGCAAGCAGATTCATGCGGGCGGAAAATGTAAAACGCCGGCCTCTGTCACCAGCATATCAAGCCGCGCATCGGTGGGTTCCGTGGGCAGCGGCGCAGGCGTTTCCTGGCCCGCATAGGCAAAGCCCACGGCCAGCACATCACCCGCCGCCCGCAGCCCCGCCAATGTGCGGTCATAATAGCCGCCACCATAGCCCAGCCGGTGGCCCGCGCGGTCAAATGCCAGCATCGGCACAATCACCACGCGCGGCACCAGCGCCGCGCCTTCGCGCGGGGCCAGCGTGCCGAACGGGCCAGACACCAGCGCGCAATCGGGCTGCCATGCGCGAAAGGCAAGCGGCATGGCCTTGCCCGTGATGATCGGGACGGCAACCGGGCCGTGCGCGGCCATATGCGCCATTACCGGCCGTGGATCGATTTCGGTGCGGATCGGCAGATAGCCCGCGATCACCGCACCCCGCCAGGGCGCCAGCACATCGGCAAGGATCGCCCCTGCCGCCGCCGCGCGGGCGGGCGCATGCGCATTTTCGCGCCGGATCAACGCGGCGCGACGCAAATCGGCCTTGGGGTCGATCGTCACAGCAAGACCATCGTTGCAATGCCCAGGAACACGAAAAAGCCCACAATATCGGTCGTTGTTGTCAGAAACGGCCCCGAGGCCACCGCCGGATCGACGCCCAGTTTTTCCAACGCAATCGGGATCAACACCCCCCCGACCGAGGCCCCGATCTGGGTCAGCATCAGCGCCACCGCGATCACCAGCCCGATCACCGGTTCGCCGAACCACGCGGCCACAACCACGCCCATGATCGCGCCAAAAGCCAGCCCGTTCAGCACCCCCACCAAGGCTTCGCGCCGCACAACGCGCCACGCGTTTGCCGATGTCAGATCGCGGGTGGCCAGCGCGCGCACCGCAACCGCCAGCGATTGCGTGCCCGCATTACCACCCATCGAGGCCACGATCGGCATCAGGATTGCCAGCAGCACGATCTGTTGAATCGTCGTTTCAAACTGCGCAATCACCGAGGCCGAAATATTCGCTGCCACCAGATTGATCAAAAGCCACGGAAAACGCCCGCGCATCGTGGTAAACACCCGGTCGCCAAGGCTCGTTTCCCCCACACCGGCAAAGCGCAGGTAATCTTCTTCGTGTTCCTCATCCAGCACGGTCATCGCATCGTCGATGGTGATCACGCCCACCAGCCGGCCATCGGCATCAACCACCGGGGCCGAAATCAGGTGATATTGGTTAAAGGCATAGGCCACATCGCCTTCCTGATCATGCACGCTAAAGGTGCGAAAACTCGGCTCTAACAGATCGGCCAGCATGGCGGCGCGCGGCTGGCTCAGCAACCGGCCAAGCGTGACATAGCCGACAGGGCGCAGACGCGGATCGACCAGCACGATATGATAGAAATGTTCGGGCAGATCATCGGCGCTGCGCAGAAAATCGATCGCATCGCCCACATTCCAATGCGACGGCGCCATCACCACTTCGCGCTGCATCAACCGCCCGGCGGAATATTCCGGAAAGCTCAGCGATTGTTCGACCGCGACCCGGTCCACATCTTCGAGCGCGCCGAGGATGGCCGCCTGCTGCGGGGCCTCAAGATCTTCGAGCAAGTCGATCACATCATCGGAATCAAGCTCGCGCACCGCATCGGCCAGCACTTCGGGGCGCAATTGGGCGATCACATCCTCGCGAATCGATTCGTGCAGCTCGGACAGGATTTCACCGTCGAATTCACGATCATAAAGCGTGATCAGCCGGCGGCGGTCATGGTCATTGACCTGTTCCAGAAGGTCGGCGATATCGGCGGCGTGCAACGGCTCCATCAGGGCGGTCAACCGGGCCGCGTCGCCCATTTCCATCGCCTGCAGCACTGCGCCCAGCATCCGCGCATCAAGCGCGCCCGGACCGGTTTCGCGGCGGTCGTTACCTGTATCGTCTTGTGCCATGCGCTGCGCCTTTGGTTTTTCGTGTTCAACATAGATCATCGCAAATTGGGGAAACAGGGGCCGCGCGCGATTTACGTTGAATTTCTTTGCCTTTAGGTTGGGTCCGGTATGAGCGGAGGCCATGATGAACGACACCCATATCCTGAGCGGTCAGCTGATCGCCTTTGACGGCGATCCTTTTGGCGCCGCCGGGCCCGATGCGGCGCGCCACTGGCGCCACGGGGCGGTGGTGATCCGGGGCGGTGTGATTGCCGATCTGGGTGATGGCGCGCGTATCCGCGCGGAATGGCCCGATACGCCTGAAACTCGCTATGGCGACGCGCTGATTTCAGCGGGTTTTGTCGATGCGCATGTGCATTACCCCCAGACCGGCATCATCGCCAGTTGGGGCAAGCGGCTGATCGACTGGCTCAACACCTATACTTTCCCCGAGGAAATGCGTTTCAACGATCCCGCCTATGCCCGCCAGATCGCGGCGCTTTATCTGGATCTAAGCCGCGCGCATGGGGTGACCACCATGTGCAGCTTTGCCACGATTCATTCCGCCTCGGTCGATGCCTTTTTCACCGAGGCCCAGTCCCGTGGCCAGCGCGTGATCGCCGGGCGCACCTGCATGGATCGCAACGCCCCCGACGGGCTGCGCGATACCGCCCAGACCGCCTATGACGAAAGCCGCGCATTGCTGCACCGCTGGCATGGTCAGGACCGGTTGCATTATGCGATCACCCCGCGTTTTTCGCCCACATCCACGCCCGAACAGCTTGCCGCGCTTGGCGCGCTTTGGGCCGAACATCCCGATTGTCTGATGCAAACCCACCTGAGCGAACAGGTGGATGAACTGGACTGGGTGCAATCGCTTTATCCCGATGCGCGCGACTATCTTGATACATATGAGGCGCATGGATTGCTTGGCCCCGGCGGGCTATATGGCCACGCGATCCACCTGACACCGCGCGAACGTGACCGGCTGCGCGAAGCGGGTGGCGCATTGGTGCATTGCCCCACGTCGAATACCTTTATCGGATCGGGGATCTTCGATCTGGCCGCGCGCAAGGCCGAGGGCCAGATCGTCGCGCTTGGCACCGATACCGGCGGCGGATCGTCGTTTTCGATGCTGCGCACGATGGCGGCGGCCTATGAAATCGGCCAGCTTGCCGGCACGCCGCTGCATCCGGCACAATTGTGGTGGCTGGCAACGATGGGCGGCGCGCAGGCGCTGCGGCTGGGGCACAAGATCGGCAATATCGCCATCGGGGCCGAGGCCGATCTGGCGGTGATCGACCTTGCGTCCACCCCTGCCATTGCCCAGCGTGCCGCGCGGGCCGGTGATTTCTGGGAAAGCCTTTTCCCCACGATCATGATGGGCGATGACCGCGCGATCCGGGCCGTCTGGATCAACGGCGCGCGGGCGGCCTAGGCGCGCGACAGGGTTGCCAGCGCCTGCGCGTGGAGATCGGCATTCGCGGCGGCGATGATCCGTCCGCCCTCATGCGCGGGCCCGCCCGCCCAATCGGTGACGATACCGCCAGCAGCCTCGATCACCGCGATCGGGGCCATGATGTCATAGGATTGCAGCCCCGCTTCAACCACCAGATCGACATGGCCCGCCGCCAGCAGCGCATAGGCATAGCAATCGAGCCCATAGCGCGTCAGCTTGCATTGCGCGGCCAGCGCATGAAACGCCGCGCTTTCGGCATCGCTGCCCACCTGCGGATAGGTGGTAAACAGCGTGGCCTCTGCCAGCGCCGCCGTGCGGCGTGTGGCAAGATCCACGGTGCCATGCGGGCCGATCAATCGGGCATGGCCCAACCCGCCGATGAAACGTTCGCCGATATAGGGCTGATCGATCACGCCCAAAAGCGCGTTTTGCGCATCGCGCAGCCCGATCAACACCCCCCAGGTGGGCGCGCCGGAAATATAGGACCGTGTGCCGTCAATCGGATCAAGCACCCAGGTCAGCCCGCTGGTGCCGGGCCTTGCACCATATTCTTCGCCAAGGATCGCATCATCTGGCCGCATCCGCGCGATCACATCGACCATGGCGCGTTCCGCTGCGCGGTCGGCCAAAGTCACCGGATCGAAACCGCCGGACAATTTGTTTTCGGCGCCCAGCCCTTTGGTGCGAAAATGCGCCAATGTTACCGCCCGCGCCGCATCGGCGGCGGCATTGGCGGTATCGATCACGCTTTGGCGGATTGCAGACGATAGTTCATTCATGCCAACCCCCGGCACAACCCCGTTCAGGCTGCGGGTAGTGGCTAAACCATAGGTCGTCAAGCAATGCGTCTATGCGACATCCGACAGAACCCGCGCCAGTTCAAACAGGCGGCGGCGTTGGTTTTCGGGGATGGCATAATAGGAACGCACCAGTTCCAGGGCCTCTTTATCGGCCAGAATATCGCGCGATGCGACGGCTTCGTCGGCATCGGCCTCGATCCCGTCGAAAAAGAACGCGACCGGCACGC
This sequence comes from Paracoccaceae bacterium, assembly GCA_041655055.1. GTDB lineage: Bacteria > Pseudomonadota > Alphaproteobacteria > Rhodobacterales > Rhodobacteraceae > JBBAGE01. The sequence goes on along the minus strand of JBBAGE010000017.1, from coordinate 17,246 downwards.
TCAGCGCTTCGGCAATATCCCAAAGCCGCGAGGCACTGACCCGGTTCATGCCGGTCTCATATTTCTGGATCTGCTGAAACTTGATGCCGACCTTTTCGGCAAGCTGTTGTTGCGTCATGCCCACCATCCAACGGCGGTGGCGGATACGTTTACCCACATGAACATCGACCGGATGAGTCATACCCCATCTCCCCTTACCAACCGAACAGAATTACTCTTGCGTGTATTAACCTTTCGCCCTTTGGCCGCAGTGACTCAACCTGTCTTTTTAGACAGGTTAGATTGGCGCTCCGTCAAGCTACTGAAAACTAATTATAAACTTACGAAATCTCCCATTAACTTGTGTGAATGTAGCGCATTTTGCTGCCGCAACCCAGGGTTTTCCGCGCTTTGTCCCGCTATAACACCATTCTCCTTAAGGTATAGTTATTGCCGGACGGGCATTTTGCGGCGCAAAGGCTCGATTCCCGCAGATCTCTGCCCTATGGTGCGCGCATCGCATCAGGGGGCCTCATGAAAGCATATCGCGTCACCGCATTTGATACCGAACCGCAGCTTGCCGACATCGCCCGCCCCGAACCCGGGCCCGGGCAGGTGCTGGTCAAAATCGCCGCCTGCGGGCTGAATTTCGCGGACCTTTTGATGATCAAGGGCCAGTATCAGGAACGCCCCCCCCTGCCCTTTACGCTGGGAATGGAGCTTGCCGGCACGATCGAGGCGCTTGGCGCGGGCGTCGATACCCCCGCCGTCGGCACCCGCGTGGCGATCATGGCGGGCGCCGGGGGGCTGGCGGAATATGGCACGTTTGACGCCGCGCGCTGCGTGCCGATCCCAGATGCGATGTCCTTCACTGATGCCGCCGCATTCCAGATCGCCCATGGCACCAGCCATGTCGCGCTGGATTATAAGGCCCGCTTGCAACCGGGCGAAACGCTGTTGGTGCTGGGGGCGGCTGGCGGCGTGGGCCTTAGCGCCATCCAGATTGGCAAGCTGATGGGCGCGCGGGTGATTGCCTGCGCGCGCGGCGCCGATAAGCTCGCGATCTGCAAAGCGGCCGGCGCCGATCACCTGATCGACAGCGAGGATGACATCCGCGCAGCGGTTCTGGCGCTGGGGGGGGCCGATGTCGTCTATGATCCGGTCGGCGGCGATCAATTCACCGCCGCATTTCGCGCCTGCAACCCCGAGGCGCGGATTCTGGTCATCGGCTTTGCCAGCGGCGATGTGCCCCAGGTGCGCGCCAATCATCTGATGGTGAAAAATATCTCGCTCATCGGGTTTTACTGGGGCGGCTATAATGCCTTTCGCCCACAGGTGCTGGCCGATTCCACCCGCAAACTGATCGACTGGATTTCCACAGGCCAGTTGCAACCCCATATCAGCCGGATTCTGCCGCTCGATCAGGTGGATGACGCGCTGGAATTGTTGCGCAGCCGGGCGTCTACGGGAAAGGTGGTCGTCACCCCTTGAAACCGGGCGATAACAGATTAGGAAAAACCCCGTATTTCTGCCGCGAAAGCCTTGAAATCGATAGATCGCTCAACGATATTGACGAACAAGAGCGGCTTGGTGCCGGTCAAAGTGATGATGTTAACAGGAGACTGTCGATGGCAGACTATCAGACGATCCGCACCGGTGTAGGAGCACGCGCCGCGCAGATCGATCAGGGGCTTCGCGCCCATATGAACAAGGTCTACGGGCTTATGTCCGTGGGGCTTTTGCTCACTGCGCTTGTGGCTTGGGCCGTCGGGTCGAATGATGCGTTGCTGTCGATCTTTCGCGATCCGGTAACGCTTTCGCCCAATATTCTGGGCTGGATCGTGATGTTTGCCCCGCTGATCATGGTCTTTGCCTTTGGCGCGATGATCCAGCGTGCTTCGGCGGCTGCGGCGCAACTGTTCTTTTACACCTTTGCCGCGGTGATGGGCCTGTCGATTTCGTGGATCTTTGCCGCTTTCACCGGCATTTCGATCGCGCAAACCTTTCTGGTGACCTCGATTTCCTTCGCCGGCCTGTCGCTTTATGGCTATACGACCAAGCGGGACATTTCCGGTTGGGGCGCCTTCCTGATCATGGGTGTGATCGGCCTGATCGTGGCGTCGATCGTGAATATCTTTCTGCAATCGCCGGCGCTGCATTTCGCGGTTTCTGTGATTGGTGTGCTGATCTTTGCCGGGCTGACCGCATTCGATACCCAGCGGATCAAGAACGAATATGTGGCCCATGCACAATCCATGGACAGCGAATGGCTGGCGAAATCGGCGATCATGGGCGCGCTGACGCTCTATCTCGATTTCATCAACCTGTTCATGTTCCTGCTGCAATTCCTGGGCAACCGCGAATAAGCGATCCCGGATCCGAACATTTTGCCCCGCCCGCATCCGCTGGCGGGGTTTTTTTATGCTGCCGGGGTCCGGATACCGAACAGCACAGGGTCAAGCATGATATCGGCAATCGAATATTCATCCAGCACCGCGAGAAAGGCCGCCCGCGCCTCGGTCAGGGGGGATTTCAATTTGCAGAATTGTGAAATGGCGCAATCGCTGCTCGGCCGCATACAGGCCACCAGCGAAAAATCGGTTTCCATATGCCGCACGACATCGCCCACCTTGATCGCGGCCGCCTGCTGCGCAAGATGCAAGCCCCCTGCCCGCCCACGTTGGGCCACCAGGAATTTCCCTTGGGTCAGGGCATTGACCACCTTCATCACTGTGCTGCGCGGCAGGGCATAGGCCGCCACGATCTGATCGATCGTAAAGCGGCGCGCGCCGTTGGATGCGGCGTAAATCATGATGCGCATCGCCACATCCGTCGTGTCATTGAGCCGCATTTTCCGGCCTCCTGCCGCTGGATTGAGGCGATTTGTCACAGAAATATAACATACCTATTAATGGCATCTTAATCTTTCGTCGTTTAGATACGTTGTGTCGGAACCTTTTACAGTGGAAACGGAACATGGCCAAGCCGCTTGGTGAACAAACACTCCGCATCATCGAAGCAACCGCCCCGGTGGTGGCTGCGCATGTCAATCAGATCGTGCCCTGCATGTATGATAAATTGCTCGCCGCGCCCGAAATCCGGGCGCTTTTCAATATGTCGCACCAGCATGGCGGATCGCCACAGCACAAGGCATTGGCCGGGGCGCTGATCGCCTATGCAACCCATATCCGCACGCCGCTGGTGCTTGCCGATGCGATCGAGCGGATCGCGCAAAAGCACGCGGGCCTGCAAATTCTGCCCGAACATTATCCCCATGTCGCCAATGCCCTGCTTGGTGCCGTGGCCGAGGTGTTGGGCGAGGCTGCGACCCCCGAAATTCTGGCCGCCTGGGGCGAGGCCTATTGGTTCCTCGCCGATACGCTGATCGAACGCGAAGCCGCGATCTATGCCGAATCCGCCGCCAAACCCGGCGGCTGGGCCGGCTGGCGCCGATTCCGCGTGGTGGCCAAAACGCCCGAGACCCCGGAAATCATGTCGCTGATCCTGCGCCCCGTTGATGGCGGCCCGGTCAGCGAACATCGCCCCGGCCAATATCTGAGCTTCCGTTTCACGCCGTCTGAATCCGAAGAATATCGTCGGAATTATTCGATTTCCTCGGCTCCGAACAATGTCAGCTATCGGATCACCGTCAAACGCGAAACCGAGGGGCGGATTTCCAACTGGCTGCATGATGCCGTCGAAATCGGCACGGAATTCGATGTCGCGGCCCCGGCGGGCGAATTCTTCCTCGATCCCGCAAACAAGCGCGAAGTGGTGCTGCTGTCGGGCGGGGTCGGGTTCACGCCGATGATGTCGATGCTTGAAAGCTACGGCGGCGGCGATACGAAAATCGTCTATGTGCACGCCGTGCGCGATCAGCAAAGCCACGCAATGCCGCAAGCCGCGCTGGCACGCGCGAATGAAAGCCACGTATTTTACGAAAACCCGACCGATGGCGCGCTGCCGCAGGGCGCGTATAGCGGCCGGGTCGATCCTGAATGGTTGGTGAAAATCAGCGATCCCGCCACCGCCGATTATTTCGTTTGCGGCCCGGTGGATTTCATGCAGGCGATGGTGCAGGGGCTCAAGGCCGCGAATGTGCCCGACACCCGCATTCACTATGAATTCTTTGGCCCCGCCGCGGCGCAGGTGGGCTGATCCCAAAACCACAAAGCCAGCCTTCGGGCTGGCTTTTTCACGCGACCAAAGAAAAAGCCGCGCGGTTTCCCGGCGCGGCTTTATCATTACATGATCCGCAAGGCTTACTTGATCTTGCCTTCTTTGTATTCGACATGTTTGCGGGCAACCGGGTCATATTTGCGCACGGTCATTTTTTCGGTCATGGTGCGCGCATTTTTCTTGGTCACATAGAAGTGGCCCGTATCCGCGGTCGAGTTCAGACGGATCTTGATCGTCGTCGGCTTCGCCATTTGAAGTCTCCAGTCTAGTCCTGAACGGGTCAGTCGGGCCGCCCGTGGAATCCTTGAAGCCCGCCTTTTAAGCGAACCACCGCCCGAGTCAACCGCTTTCGCGCGCGCAGACAGCGCCGCTCAGAGGTTTACACATTCTTTACCGTTGCTATGTCATAGTCAGTGTAACCCGAACAACTGGAAAACGCCATGGCACCACAAAACACCCCCAATGACGCCCGGTTTGCGGGCAAATGCGCGATTGTCACCGGCGCGGGCGCGGGAATCGGGCGGGCCACTGCGCTGCGGCTTGCACGCGAAGGGGCGCGGGTGATTGCCACCGATCTGCAGCCCGACCGGCTGGATGAATTGGCCGCCGCGGCGGATGGGCAGATCACCACGGTTGCGGGCGATATCACCGATCCCACGCTGCCCGACGCGCTGCTGCGCGCCGCCGACGGGCCGGTCGATATCGTGATCAACAATGCCGGGATCATGGATAAATTCCTGCCCGCCGCCGAAATCGACGATGCCACCTGGAACAAGGTGATGGATGTCAATGTCAGCGCCACGATGCGGCTGAACCGCGCCGCTCTGCCCGCGATGATCGATGCGGGGCGCGGCGTGATCATCTATACCAGTTCGATGGCGGGCCAGCATGGGGCCACGGCGGGACTGGCCTATACGGCGTCGAAACACGCGGTGAATGGCATGGTCAAGAATATGGCCTTTATCTATGGCCCCGCCGGTATCCGCACCAATGCCGTCGCGCCCGGTGCCGTTGCCACCAGTATCGAGGCGCCTTTTGCCTCGCAATCCGCCGCCGCGCGGATCGGGCCGGTGATGCAGGCGACGATCACCGCCACTGCGCAGCCCGAACAGATTGCCGCCGCGATCTGTTGGCTGGCCAGCGACGAGGCCCGCCATATCAACGGCGCCATTCTGCCGGTCGATGCCGGCTGGTCGGTGGTGTGACGGGATAGGCGCGCGGATGGCCTGTAAGCCGGATTTTGTTCCGGGGCCAAGGCCCCTTTGATGACCATTCGTCTGGGCGCCGTGTTACCACGGCGCTCTGGCTGCCAACCCGGGCCTCTGGGCTGAAGCATCCCTGCGGCGGTCTGCCTTGCGGCACACGGCCCGCGCGAGGCCCCTATTTGGCATTGCTCCCGGTGGGGCTTGCCGTGCCGTCCTTGTTGCCAAGTCCGCGGTGCGCTCTTACCGCACCGTTTCACCCTTACCGCACAAGTGCGGCGGTTTGTTTTCTGTGGCGCTTTCCCTCGGGTTACCCCGGCCGGGCGTTACCCGGCACCGTTGCTTCATGGAGTCCGGACTTTCCTCGCGCATCTTGCGATGCACGCGGCCATCCGGCCATCCGCGCCCTGTGCATTTAGGGGTTGGGATGCGCGCGGTCAACGGGAAAGCGTGCGGCCAGATTTTCGGCAATCGCCAGATCGCGGGCATCGGCGGCGCCACTGTGACGCGGTCGAAAGCGCAGCCGGAACGCAGCCAGACGCGTGGCCGCATCGCAATCGGGATAACCAAACGCCGCAAGCGCACCGGCAAGCCGCACCAGCCCCGCCCCGTCCAGCGGTTCGAGCGCGGGCCGTGCCACATCCGGCCAGACCGACAGCCCCTGCCGCGCCAACCCTGCCCAGTCAAAGCGCGGCCCCGGATCGACCTTGCGCCCCGGCGCCATGTCGGAATGGCCGATCACCCGTTCGGGCGCGATCTGCCAGCGCGCCATGATGCCCGCAAGCAGCGTCTCTAATGCGCGCATCTGCGGATGGGCAAAGGGTGTGGCCCCGGTATTGGCAAGCTCGATCCCGATGGAACGTGAATTGACATCATGGGTGGCGCCCCAAGCCCCCGCCCCCGCATGCCAGGCGCGCGCGGCTTCATCGACCATCTGGGTGATATTGCCCGCCGGACAGATCAGATAATGCGCCGAAACTTCGTGCAGCGGATCACAAAGCCGCGCCAAAGCGGCCTCGGGCGTCGCCATGGCAGTGAAATGCACCACCACCATATCAGGCAGAACCCCGCCCCGCCGCGCCCCGAAGTTGGGCGAGGCGCAGCGCGTGATTTCAGCGCCGGGCCGCAAGCCGGAAAGGTGCCGGATCCCAGGAACAGGCAAAGCCATCGCCATCGGGATCAAGCCCAAGCGCATCGCGCTGCGGCCCGCCCCGGCGCAGGAATTCCTCTTGCGCCAGATCGGGCGAAGGGAAGCGGCCACAGGCCCGTTCCTGCCGCGCCTGACCGCCGCCCAGAATCAGCCGCCGATAAACCGGCTGGCCAACCGAATTGGTGGACGAAAGCGCGAAATTGACGATTGTGGCGGCATTGCCGCCCTGACGCTGGGGCAGCGCGCCGGGTTCGATCACCTGATAGGCCTGGCGCTGCGCGGCAATACGCGCGGCATCGCTTTCGATCGTTTCGCGCGCGGCAACGGCGCTGAAATCCTGCTCGTCCGAGATCTGCGCGCCGCCACTTGTGGGCGCAGGCGTGATCACCGGGGCTGCATTGGCTGCGGGCAGTGGCGCCCCGACCGCCGCAAGCGCATCGCGGGCAAGGGCGCTGTTGGCATCACCTGCAGCCATGCGTTGCGATGTGGGCGCACCCGCAAGGGCCGCTTCGCGCGCGCGGCGCTGGCTTTCGTGATAGTCATAATTGCTGAAACCCACGCCGGTGCCGACATCGCCCGCAGGTTCGCATGCCGCCAGCCCCGCGACCATCATCACAGCAAGAATATACCGCATCAAACCCGTCCTGCTCTGGTGCATCTGGCGCTGATTACCACCATTTTGCCGGCTTGGAAACAAAGCCTGCAGATGCCTCAAGCGAATGTGCGATATTCAGCAGATCGCCTTCTTCCCATGGCCGACCGATCAGTTGCAGCCCCAGCGGCATGCCCTGCGCATCAAGCCCCGCAGGCAGCGCAATCGCCGGCAGACCGGCAAGGTTCACCGTCACCGTGAACACATCATTAAGATACATCTGCACCGGATCGGCGCTGGCCATATCCCCCAGACCAAAGGCCGCCGAGGGCGTGGCAGGCGTCAGGATCGCATCGATCCCATCCGCGAATACATCATCGAAATCGCGTTTGATCAGGCTGCGCACCTTGCGGGCGCGGTTGTAATAGGCGTCATAAAACCCCGCCGACAGCACATAGGTGCCCATCATCACGCGTAGCTGCACCTGTGGGCCGAACCCTTCGGCGCGGGTTTTTTCATACATTTCGGTGATGCCATCGCCCGCAGCCAGTGTCGCGCGGTGGCCATAGCGCACCCCGTCATAGCGCGCGAGGTTGGATGACGCTTCGGCCGGGGCGATCACGTAATAGACCGGCAGCGCGTATTTCGTATGCGGCAGGCTGATATCGACGACCTCGGCCCCGGCACCGCGCAGCATATCCGCCCCCTCGGCCCAGAGCCGTTCGATTTCCGCCGGCATGCCATCCATCCGGTATTCGCGCGGAATCCCGATCCGTTTGCCGCGAATATCGCCGGTCAGCATCGCCTCGAAATCCGGCACGGCCAGTTTGGCCGATGTGGAATCCTTTGGGTCATGCCCGGCCATGGCCTGCAGCATGATCGCGGCATCGCGCACATCCTTGGTCATCGGCCCGGCCTGATCCAGCGACGAGGCAAAGGCCACCACACCCCAGCGCGAACAGCGGCCATAGGTGGGCTTGATCCCGGTGATGCCGGTAAAGGCCGCAGGCTGACGGATCGAGCCGCCGGTATCCGTGCCGGTTGCGGCCAGACACAGATCCGCCGCCACCGCCGCCGCCGATCCGCCCGATGATCCGCCCGGCGTCATCTTGCGCCCGGCGGCCTGCCAGGGGTTGATCGCATCGCCGTAAACGCTGGTTTCATTCGATGAACCCATGGCGAATTCATCCATGTTCAGCTTGCCCAGCATCACCGCGCCCGCATCGAAAAGCTGCCGGGTGATCGTGCTTTCATATTCGGGGCGGAAACCGGCCAGCATGGCGCTGGCGGCCTGGGTCGGCACGCCCTTGGTGCAAAACAGATCCTTGATACCCAACGGAATCCCGCACATGGCGGGGGCATCGCCCGTCTTGAGCCGCGCATCGGCGGCATCGGCCTGGGCCAGCGCAATGTCGGGCGTGTGGTGGACAAAGGCATTAAGCGCGCCTGCCCCCTCGATCGCGCCAAGGCAGGCTTCGGTCAGGGCGCGCGCGGTGGTCTCGCCCTTGCGCAGGGCATCGCGGGCGCCGGCAATCGTAAGCGTGTTCAAATCGGCCATGACGTTCACTCCACCATCTTTGGCACGGCGAAAAAGCCTTCGCGGGCATCGGGGGCATTGGCAAGGATCTGATCCTGAATGCCGCCGTCCGTCACCACATCCGCGCGCCGGGGCAGCCGTTGGGGTGTGACCGAGGTCATGGGTTCGACCCCATCGACATTCACTTCGCGCAATTGTTCGATGAAACCAAGCATGGCGTTGAATTCGGCGGCAAGCGCGGGAAGTTTGTCTTCCTCGACCCGGATGCGCGCCAGTTTGGCCACGCGCCGGGCTGTTTCGGTGTCGATCGACATTGGCGGGCTCCGTTGTGTGTGTTGTTTGCGTTTATAGCGGCGCGCGGCGGGCTTCAAGCATGTGGCGGCGCAGGGACTCGATCATCCAGCCCAGCATCGCGCCATTCAGCAGGTGCCAGCCGAAATGCGTGCCGATCGGCAGATGGTCGCACAACGGCCCATCCAGTGCGCGCAGCGTCAGTGATGCCAGCATCAACACCAGCCCGATGGTCAGATTGCGCGCAAATACCGGCGCCCGGCGGGGGATCACCGCGATATAGATCGCCAGCACCAGCGGCACCGGCATATAGGCCGCGGTCGATCCCAGCGCATCGACCTGCATGAAAACCGGCACGGTCAGGATGGCAAAGGGGATGAACAGCGGCGTGATCAGCCAGGCCCAGAGCCCGCGCCGGCCGGTATTGCGGCCGAAAATCGCGGGCAATTCGCGGCTGGCCGCCCAAAGAAACACCAGCACGAACAAAAGGATCGGCAGCGTATCGGCCAGCCCCGCCCAGCCGGTTGCATGGGTGTGAAACAGGTATGATCCGATGCCGATGGCGAATAATATCACCACCAGCAGCCGCGCCACACCCAGCCCCCGCACCCGTGGCCACATGATCACGGCGGCGATGATAAAGGCCAGATTGGTCAGCGCGTTGATCGGTTCGGCCCAATAGCCGAAATCATTACGCTCGCAATAGTTGTTGACCTGCGCCATCAAATCCATCGCGCAGCCCCGGCCCGTTGGGCGGCGAAGAATTCGCGCAGTAGTGATTCGGATTCATCCGCCGCGATCCCGTCGTAAACCTCGGGGCGGTGGTGGCTTTGCGGGTGGCTATAGATACGCGGCCCCTGCGCCACGCCGCCCGATTTGGGATCCGCCGCGCCGTAATAAAGCCGCGCGATCCGGGCCTGGCTGATGGCGGCGGCGCACATCGGGCAGGGTTCAAGCGTGACATAAAGGTCATATCCCGGCAGCCGTTCGCTGCCCACCGCCGCGCAGGCCGCGCGCAGCGCCACGATTTCGGCATGGGCCGTGGGATCGCGCCATTCGCGGGTGCGATTGCCCGCAGATGCCACCACCCGCCCATCGGGCGCCACGATCACCGCGCCCACCGGCACTTCGCCGCGTGCGGCGGCGGCACGGGCCTCGGTCAGGGCGGCGGCCATATGGGATCGAAACATCATGCCCCACTCATTAGTCAGCGCGGCTGCCAGATCAAGTATCTTTCCCTTTTCCGGCGCGCGGGATATGGCAGGGGGATGAGCGAAAACACACATCCCGGCGACCGGATCGCCAAAGTGCTGGCCCGTGCCGGCGTCGCGTCGCGCCGCGATGCCGAACGAATGATCGAGGCCGGCCGCGTCAGCATCAACGGCAAGCTGATCACCAGCCCCGCGCTGAACGTAACCGAACGCGACCGGATCACCGTCGATGGCAAACCCATTGCCGCGCCCGAAGCCGTGCGGCTGTGGCTCTATCACAAGCCCGTCGGGCTGGTGACCAGCGCGCGCGATGAAAAGGGCCGGCCCACGGTGTTTGACAACCTGCCCGCCGATCTGCCCCGCGTCATGAGCATTGGCCGGCTGGACCTGAATTCCGAAGGGCTTTTGCTGCTGACCAATGATGGCGGGCTGAAACGGCGGCTGGAATTGCCGACCACCGGCTGGCTGCGCAAATACCGTGTCCGCATCAAGGGCAATCCGGGGGATGAGGTCTTTGCCCCCCTGCGGGCGGGCGTGCTGATCGATGGGGAACAGTTTCAGCCGATGGATGTCGCGATCGACCGGTTGCAGGGCGCGAATGCCTGGCTGACCGTGGGCATCCGCGAAGGCCGCAACCGCGAAATCCGCCGCGCAATGGAATCGGTGGGCCTAAGCGTCAACCGGCTGCTGCGCATCAGCTATGGGCCGTTTCGCCTGGGCGATCTGAAACCCGGCGAGGTCGAGGAAATCAAGCCCCGCGTCTTGCGCGACCAGTTGGGCCTGAGCGAGGCCACCAAAGGCCATGCCGAGCCCAAAAAGCCCCGCCCCCGCACCCCGGCGCGCGGCACAAGGCCCCCTGCCCGCCCGCCGCGCAAAGGCTGAGGCATTGCACAAGGCCTGCGGGATAATCCTTTCCCGCCCGGGGGGCATGCCCTATATTTGAAAATATGCGCCGCTGGGGCGCCGATGATTGCGTCGGGGGTGGAATGTCTGAAACCGGGCTTCAGAAACTGGCCTATGTCCTGTTGATCGCGCTGATCCTTTATGTCTCGGTCGGGGGTGCGGCCTGATGGCGCGGCAGTTCGGCGGCAAATACAGCCCCAAAAATGACGCGCGGCCCGATACGCCTGCGCCGCGCCCGTTTGATGGCAAACGCCCGGTCCGCGCGGCCTTTCGCGTCAATCTGTTGTTCATCGTGCCGCTGGTGCTGGTCATTACGGCCTTTGTCCGGCCTCCGGCGGGGATGGCGCTATCGCTTGCGGGGCTGGGGCTCATGTTGCTCGCGGCATGGCTGACGCGCGAAGGGGTGATCGCACAGGATGCCTATGATGCGCGCCCGGTGGCGCGCCGCCCGGCCCTGCCGCGCAAGATGGCAGGATCGGTGCTGACCGGCGCGGGGTTGTTTGCCGCAGGGCTTGGCCATGATGGCGGCATCATTGCGCCGGTGATTTACGGCCTTTTGGGCATGATCCTGCACAGCGCCGCCTTTGGTTTCGACCCGCTGCGCGACAAGGGGATCACCGCCGGCGACACGTTCCACCACGACCGCGCCGCCCGCGCCATTGCCGATGCCGAAGCCCATCTTGCCGCCATGTCCACCACTATCGGGCGCCTGCGCGATCGCGGGCTGGATAGCCGGGTTGACCGTTTCGCCGCCACCGCGCGCCAGATGTTTCGCACCCTGGAACAAGACCCCCGCGATCTGACCGCCGCGCGCCGATATCTGGGCGTTTATCTGCAGGGCGCGCGCGATGCGACGGCCAAATTTGCCAATATTTATACACAAAACCGCGATACACAGGTGCGCGAGGATTATCTTGCGCTTCTGGATGATCTGGAAAAGAACTTTGCCGCCCGGACCGAAACCTTTCTTGTGAATGACCGCACTGATCTTGATATCGAAATCGGGGTGCTGCGCGACCGGCTGGCGCGCGAAGGCATCCATACCGAGGAACAGTAAAGGATACCCCATGTCTGACACGATCCGCCAACAGGCGCAGGCCGACATCAAAGAAATCGAAGCTGTTACCACGACCCTGCTGCCGCCCCCCGCGACCGAAATCGTCCCGCTGGCCAAAGCCGAACCCCAGATCGCCGAAGAAATTCGTCGCCGCATTGATGAAATCGATATGCGCGACAGCAATTCCATCGTGGCTTTCGGGGCCGGATCGCAGATCGGGATTCAGGAAATCAGCCAGACCATGCTGGCCGATGTGCGCAACAAGGAAGTCGGCCCCGCCGGCGACAGCCTGCGCAATATCGTCACCACCATCCGGGGTTTTTCGGTCAGCGAACTGGATGTGCGCCGCGAACGAAGCTGGTGGGAAAAACTGCTGGGCCGCGCTGCGCCGATGGCCCAATTCGCGGCGCGCTTTGAACTGGTGCAAGAACAGATCGACGCGATCAGCAATGATCTTTTGGGGCATGAACATCAATTGCTCAAGGATATCCGCTCGCTCGATATTCTTTATGAACGCACGCTGACCTTTTATGACGAACTGGCGCTTTATATCACCGCTGGCGAAGAAAAACTGCGCGAACTCGACACCACCGACATTCCCGCGATGGAGGCCGCGCTTGCTGCCACCCCCGAGGCCGATCAGGTGATGCAGGCGCAGGAATTGCGCGATCTGCGCACGGCCCGCGACGATCTGGAACGCCGGGTGCATGATCTGAAGCTGACGCGGCAGGTCACGATGCAATCGCTGCCCTCGATCCGGCTGGTGCAGGAAAACGACAAATCGCTGGTGACCAAGATCAATTCAACGCTGGTCAATACCGTGCCGCTTTGGGAAACCCAATTGGCGCAGGCGGTCACGATCCAACGCAGCTCCGAAGCGGCCAAGGCCGTGCGCGAGGCCAGCGATCTGACCAATGAGCTGCTGACCAAGAACGCGCGCAATCTGCGCGATGCCAACAAGGTGATCCGCGAAGAGGTCGAGCGCGGCGTTTTCGATATCGAGGCCGTGAAACAGGCCAATGCGGATCTGATCGGCACGATCGAAGAAAGCCTTGCCATCGCGGATGAGGGCAAGCGCCGCCGGGCCGAGGCCGAACTGGAACTGACCCGGATGGAGGCCGAATTGCGCGACAGTCTGGCGGCCGCCAGCGCACGCAAGGCGACCACCACAAGCACCGCTCCGGGGCCATAAAACATGGGCGCCACCCTGATCAGAACCGCGATGGTGCTGGCGGCGGGCCTTTGGCTTGCCGCCTGTGAACCTGCGCCTGTGCCCCCCGCGGCCGAGGATGCGGCCAGCAATCAGGCCGCCCCGCCCCGGCCCGCGCCGCCGACGCAATCGGCCCGCAGTCTGGAACTTTCGGCCTATTACCGGCGCGTCGAAGCCGGGCTGGTGGCCCAAGGGCTGCTGCGCCGCGACGGGGGCGGGCCGGACACGCCCTTTGACGCGCGGATTCTGGCCGAAAACTTTGAACGTATCGCCCTTTATGAGGAATATTCCGAACGCGCCGGTCGGCTGATCGCGCGCGAAGCCCCGATCAACCTGCACCGCTGGGAAATTCCGGTGGTGATGCGGGTGGAATTTGGCGAAACCGTGCCGATCACCCAGCGGGGCAAGGATGTGGCCACCGTTGCCACCTATGCCGCGCGGCTGGCGCGTGCCAGCCGTCATCCGATATCCATGAGCGACCGGGGCGCCAACTTCCATATCTTCATCCTGAACGAAGATGAGCGGCTGCAACTCGCCCCGCGCCTGCGCCAATTGCTGCCCGGCATCAGCCCCGCCACACTCGATAGCGCGATCAGGATGGATCGCAGCACATTTTGCGCAGTGCTGGCCTCTGATCCGGGCGATGATGGCGCCTATACCCATGCCGTCGCGATCATTCGCGGCGAACATCCCGATCTGCTGCGCCTGTCGTGTCTGCACGAAGAACTGGCCCAGGGGCTGGGGCTTGCCAATGACAGCGCCGCGGCGCGGCCCTCGATTTTCAATGATGACGAAGAATTCGCAACCCTGACCCGCCATGATGAAATGTTGCTGCGCATTCTTTATGACCCGCGCCTGTCTGCGGGCATGGAGCGCACTATCGCGCGCGATCTTGCGCGCGAAATCGCAGCCGAACTTATGGGCGGCGAAAGCTGACCCGCCAAAGGAGCCGCAAAATGATGCGTATATTCGATTTTCTGGCCGGTGAATTCATCGATGTGATCCATTGGGTGGATGACACGCAAGATACGATGGTCTGGCGATTCGAACGCCATGGCCATGCGATCAAATATGGCGCCAAGCTGACCGTGCGCGAAGGTCAGGCGGCCGTGTTCGTGCATGAAGGCGTGCTGGCCGATGTGTTCACGCCCGGGCTTTATATGTTGGAAACCAACAACATGCCGGTGCTGACCACGCTGCAGCACTGGGATCACGGTTTCCGCTCGCCCTTCAAAAGCGAGATCTATTTCGTCAACACGACGCGGTTTTCCAACCTGAAATGGGGCACGAAAAACCCCGTCATCCTGCGCGATCCCGAATTTGGCCCGGTGCGGCTGCGCGCCTTTGGCACCTATTCGGTGCGGGTGGCCGATCCGGGGCGGTTTCTGTCGGAAATCGTGGGCACGGATGGCGAATTCACCATGGATGAAATCAGCTTTCAGATCCGCAACATCATCGTGCAGGAATTCAGCCGCGCGATTGCGGCCTCGGGCATCCCAGTGCTGGATATGGCGGCCAATACCGCCGATCTGGGCAAGGTAGTGGTATCGGCCATTTCCGGCGTCGTGGCGGAATATGGGCTGGAAATCCCGGAATTATATGTCGAAAACATTTCGCTGCCCGATGCGGTCGAAGCGGCGCTGGACAAGCGCACATCGATGGGGATCGTCGGCGATCTGGAACGGTTCACCCAATATTCCACCGCCGAGGCCATGACATCGGCCGCCGCCAACCCATCGGGGGGCGGCGGCATGGGCGCGGGGCTTGGCGTCGGGCTGGGGCTTGCGGCGGGGGGCCAGATGGCCACGCGCGGCCCATGGGGCGCGGTGCCACAATCGGCCCCGATGCCGCCACCGCCGCCCGTGGAACATGTCTGGCATATCGCCGAAGGTGGCCAGACCAGCGGCCCCTATTCGCGGGCCACGATGGGCCGGATGGCGCTTGAAGGCGGGCTGCGGCGCGACAGTTTCGTCTGGACCGCCGGGCAGGATGGCTGGCTGCGCGCCGAAGATGTGGCCGAACTTGCGCAATTGTTCACCGTCGCCCCGCCACCGCCGCCACCGGGCGCATAAGCCCATGCCCGTCGATCCTGTGCCCGCGACCGAAGAACACCGCTTTCCCTGCCCGTCTTGCGGCGCCAATCTGCGCTTTGCCCCGGGCGAAGATCGGCTGATCTGCCGCCATTGCGGCTATAACGAACCAGTTGACGGCGCGCAGACCGCCCCGCCCGCGATCCGCGAGCTCGATTTTCAGGCCGCGCTGAATGCACAACTACCCCAGCAGGAAATCGAGGAAACCCGCGTCGTCAAATGCACCAATTGCGGCGCCGAGGTCGAGGCCGATCCCACCAGTCACGCGCATGAATGCCCGTTCTGCGCCAGCCCCATCGTCACCGATACCGGCACCCATCGCCATATCAAACCGCGCGGGCTTTTGCCCTTTGCGCTAAGCGAATCGGATGCGCGGGGCGCGATGAACACATGGTTGGGGCGGCTGTGGTTCGCGCCCAACGGGCTGCGCGAATATGCGCGGCGCGACCGGCGGATGCAGGGCATTTACGTGCCCTTTTGGACCTATGATGCCGATACCAAAACCGCCTATCGTGGCGAGCGGGGCGATGATTACTATGTCACCCGCACCGTGATGCGCGATGGCAAACCAACGCAGGTGCAGGAACGGCGCACCCGCTGGCGCCCCGCATCGGGCAAGGTCGCACGGTTTTTTGATGATGTGTTAGTTCTGGCGTCAAAATCGCTGCCCAAAGGCTATACCGATGCGCTGGAACCATGGGATCTGGCCGCGCTCGAACCGTATCGCCCCGAATTTCTGGCCGGTTTCCGCGCCGAGGGCTATACCGTCGAACTTGCCCAAGGCTATGACGAGGCCCGCACCCGCATGGACCGGATCATCGCGCGCGATGTGCGCTTTGACATTGGCGGCGATCATCAGCGCATTCATACGCTCGATACCACCGTCAGCGATGTGACCTTCAAACATATCCTGCTGCCCGTCTGGCTTGCGGCCTATCGCTATCGCGGCAAAAGTTACCGTTTCGTGGTAAATGGCCGCACGGGGCAGGTGCGCGGGGAACGGCCCTGGTCGGTCTGGAAGATCACCTTTGCCGTGATCCTTGGCGCATTGCTGGCCGCAGGGTTGGGCTATGCTTTCGCAAATTTGCAATAATTTCCGCAATATGCGAAAATTGTTTCGGTAGGGCTAGCGTTTTACCAGCAGACTTACTACATCTTGCCGCATATGACGCTGCGACACCTGATATAGCATCTCTTGTTCTTAAGCGGTAAGCAATTTGGCTGCAGGCGAAACAAGGAATCGTTAAATGGCGCTACCAGATTTTAGCCTCGACTTGCCCGAGGATGCAAAGACGCGAATGATCGAAAACGCCGGCGCGGCGTCGAATTTTCTCAAGGCGATCAGCCATGAGGGCCGGATGATGATTCTCTGTCATCTGGTGGCGGGCGAAAAATCGGTGACCGAGCTGGAAGACCTGCTTGGCGCGCGTCAGGCCGCTGTCAGCCAGCAGCTTTCGCGGCTGCGGCTCGAAGGGCTGGTCACACCCCGCCGCGACGGTAAAACCATCTATTACAGCCTTTCGGATGATCGTTCGGCCCGTGTGATTCAGGTGCTTTACGATATTTTCTGCGCGACCGATCCGGCCTAATCCCTGCGCCGGATATCGCCCAGATCCAGCACGGGTGATGCATCCATGTTTTCCGCATCAAGCATGGCAGCCACCCTTTCAAGGGCCGCAATCAGCATCGCCTGTTCCCAATCCGCCAAAGCCTCGAACTTGCGCACATAACGCTGCTGCAGGGCGTCGGGGGCGTCATCAATCGTGCGCCGGCCCGCGTCGGTGATCGCGATATTCGTTTGCCGCCTGTCGGTTTGCGAGCGCGCACGCACAACCACGCCGCGCG
>JBBAGE010000016.1:0-24205 GCA_041655055.1 Paracoccaceae bacterium | reverse complement strand
CCTGCCGACGATGTTCCACGGCTTCCATGTGCTGATCGGGACCATCTTCCTTGGCGTCTGCCTGATCCGCGCGATCCGGGGCCATTTCACCCCCGAATCCCATGTGGGGTTTGAGGCCGCCGCCTGGTATTGGCACTTTGTGGACGTTGTCTGGCTGTTCCTCTTTGCCGCCATCTATGTCTGGGGTTCCTGAGCGGGCCTGACGTTTCGGGCCACACGGCCCGAAACATATGCCAAAGCAAAGCGCGCGCCCCGGCGTGCGCTTTTCCATTCAGGAGAGCTTGCCTTGAACCGACGTATGCTGATGCCGCTGATCATGGGGCTGGGGGGCTTGGCGATCCTGCTGTCGCTGGGCATCTGGCAGGTGCAGCGGCTGGCCTGGAAAGAGGGCATCATCGCGCAGATCGAGGCCATGATCCTGAACCCCCCCGTGCCGCTTGATCAGGCCATCGCCGCCGGGGCCGAGAAATATACCCCCGTCACCATGTCGGGTGACATTGCCGGGCCCGAGGTGCATGTTCTGGTCAGCCGCCGTCAAATCGGCGCCGGTTATCTGGTCATCACCGCCTTTGAAACCAGCGATGGCCGGCGGGTGCTGCTGGATCGCGGGTTCATCCGCAACGAGGCCAAAGATGCCCCCCGCCCGCCGCGTGCGCTGGCGTTGGACGGCAATATCCATATCCCCGATGACCGCACATCCTCGACCCCCCCGAATGATGAGGCCCACAACATCTGGTTTGCCCGCGACATTGCCGATATGGCGCGGGTGCTGGGCACCGAACCCATTCTGGTGGTCGCGCGCAGCGATACGGGCGACAGTGTCGAACCCATGCCCGTCACCGCCGAAGGTGTTGCAAATGATCACCTTGAATACGCAATGACATGGTTTCTGCTTGCACTTGTGTGGGCGGGGATGACAGCCTATCTGCTCTGGCGTATCAGAGCCAGAACCGTGTGAGCAGGAAAGAATATGCGCTATATCTCGACGCGCGGGGCGGCCCCGGCACTTAGTTTTGAGGAAACGATGCTGACGGGGCTGGCCCGGGACGGCGGGCTTTATGTGCCCGAAACCATCCCGACGCTGACCCGTGATCAGATCGCGGCGCTGGCCGGCCTGTCTTATGAAGATGTGGCCTTTCGGGTGATGCGCCCCTTTATCGGCGATGCCTTCAGCGATGACGAATTTCGCGCCATCATCGCGCGCGCCTATGCCGGCTTTGAACATGATGCCCGCGCGCCGCTGGTGCAGCTTGGCCCGCAGCATTTCCTGCTGGAACTGTTCCACGGACCGACGCTGGCGTTCAAGGATTTCGCCATGCAGTTGATCGGCCAGCTTTTCCAGGCGGCGCTGGCGCGGCGGGGCGAACGTGTAACCATCGTTGGCGCAACCTCGGGCGATACCGGCTCTGCCGCGATCGAGGCGTTTCGCGGGCTGGATAATGTCGATGTGTTCATCCTGTTTCCCGATGGGCGGGTCTCGGATGTGCAGCGCCGCCAGATGACCACCCCGGATGAGGCCAATGTCCATGCGCTGGCGCTGGATGGTGATTTCGACGATTGTCAGGCCGCGCTCAAGGATATGTTCGCGGATGACGAATTTCGCGATGGCGTGCGCCTTGCGGCGGTCAATTCCATCAACTGGGCGCGGGTGCTGGCGCAGGTGGTTTATTACTTCACATCCGCCGTGGCGCTGGGTGCGCCGCATCGCAAGGTCAGCTTTACCGTGCCCACCGGCAATTTCGGGGATATTTTCGCAGGCTACATCGCCAAGCGCATGGGTCTGCCGATCGATCGGCTGGTGATCGCCACGAACCAGAACGACATCTTGCATCGCACGATTGCCACCGGCGCACATCTGAAAAAGGGGGTGACGCCCTCGATCAGCCCGTCGATGGATATTCAGGTCAGCTCCAATTTTGAACGCGCCTTGTTTGATGCCTATGGCCGCGATGGCGCGGCGGTGGCGCAATTGATGGACGAATTGAAAGCGGGTGGTTTTACCGTCAGCCAAGGCGCGATCGAAGCCCTGCGCGCCGAATTTGACAGCGGCCGCGCGTCCGAAGCCGAAACATCCGCCACAATCGTCGCGATGCGCGCGGCGACCGGCGAATTGCTCTGCCCGCATTCCGCTGTGGGGGTCAAGGTCGCGCGCGAACATCTGGGCGAGGCGCCGATGATCACGCTTGCCACTGCGCATCCCGCGAAATTCCCCGATGCGGTCGAAGCGGCCACCGGTATTCGCCCGGGGCTGCCGCCGCGTATGGCCGATCTGTTTGCACGCCCCGAACGGGTTACCCGCGTGCCCAATGATCTGGCCGCGCTGACCACCCTGATCAAGGAACGTGTGCGCCGGTGACTGTGCAAACCCATACACTGCCCAACGGTTTTCGGATCGTAACCGAACGCATGCCCGCGCTTGAATCCGCCTCGATCGGCGTCTGGATCGAGGCCGGCACCCGCCACGAGCGGGCCGAGCAAAACGGCATCGCGCATTTTCTTGAACATATGGCGTTCAAAGGCACGGCCCGGCGCAGCGCGCTGGAAATCGCCGAGGTGCTTGAGGATGTGGGCGGCTATCTGAACGCCTATACCAGCCGCGAAACCACCGCCTATTATGCCCGGGTTCTGGCCGCCGATGTCGGGCTGGCGCTGGATGTGATCGCAGACATTATCCTGAACCCTTTATTTGATCCCGCCGAGATTGAAATTGAACGCGGCGTGATTTTGCAGGAAATCGGGCAGGCGCTGGATACGCCCGATGATGTGATTTTCGATTGGCTGCAGGATATATCCTATCCCGATCAGCCGATGGGGCGCACGATTTTGGGGCCTGCGGAACGGGTCCGCGCCTTTGGCCGCGACGATCTGCAAGCCTTTGTCGCCGAACATTACAGCCCCGACCGCATGATCCTGTCGGCCGCTGGGGCCATCGATCACGATACGCTGGTGGCCGAGGCCGCGCGGCTTTTTGGCCATCTGTCGCCGCGCAAGGCGCCGCCGGTTGTGGCGTCCTGTTTCGCAGGCGGCGAACATCGCGTCAGCAAGGTGCTGGAACAGGTGCATTTCGCCCTGTCGTTTGAAGGGCCTGCTTACCGCGACGATGATTTTCACGTGGCGCAGATTGCGTCGATCGTGTTGGGCGGGGGTATGTCGTCGCGCCTGTTTCAGGAAATCCGCGAAAAGCGGGGTCTGTGCTATACGATTTACGCGCAGGCTGGGGCCAGCTTGGACACCGGGCAGATGACGATCTATGCCGGCACCAGTGACGAAGATATTGCCGATCTGGCGCGGCTGACCATGGATGAAATCCGCCGCGCCGCCGCCGATATCCGCCCTGATGAGGTCGCGCGCGCCCGCGCCCAGATGAAGGCCGGATTGCTGATGGGGCTCGAAAGCCCCTCGAATCGGGCTGAACGTCTGGCGCGGATGCTGGCGATCTGGGACCGGGTGCCCCCGCTGGCCGAGGCGATTGCCCGGATCGATGCCGTCACCACCAATGATGTGCGCGCGTTTCTTGTGCGCATGGCGCAAAGCAAGGCCGCGATGGCGCTTTATGGCCCGATCGATCAGGCGCCGGGGCTTGGGGTGCTGCGCGAAAGGCTTGCGGGCTGATGCTTTGGCGGCGCAGCAAGATCACGCTCGAAACCGAGCGGATGACCCTGCGCCTGCCTGTCCATAGCGATTATCGGGGCTGGGCCGATATGCGCAGGCTCAGCGCCAATTTCCTGATCCCGTGGGAACCCACCTGGGCGCGCGATCATCTGGCCCGCAAGAGTTTCACCAATCGGGTCTATTGGTCGCATCGGTCCGTGGCCAATGGCACGGCGATGCCGCTATTCCTGTTGCGGCGCGGGGATCAACAGATCCTTGGGGCGATTACGCTTGATAATATCCGCCGAGGCCCGGCGCAGGCCGCCACGCTTGGCTATTGGGTGGGCGAGCCTTTTGCCCGGCAGGGCTATATGCGCGAGGCGATCATAGCGGTTGTCCATCACGCCTTTCATGTGCTGGATCTAAGCCGGGTGGACGCGGCCTGTCTGCCCGAAAACGTGGCCTCGCGCGGGGTGTTGGAGAAATGCGGTTTCAAATATGAAGGCGTGGCGCAAAGCTATCTGCAGATCAATGGCCGCTGGCGCAATCATGTGCTTTACGCCAATCTGCGCAGCGACCGGCGTGGGCGCACGGCAACGGGCTAGGGGGATGCCATGGCCACAGTTCCGCTAAGCCCCGAGTTTGCGGCCGCGCTTCGCGCGCATCTGCCCGCCGCTGCATTTCGCCCCGATATGACCCGCTACCTGGTGGAACCGCGTGGCCGGGCACAGGGGCAAGCGGGCCTGATCGTGGCGCCCGCAACGGTGGATGAGGTCGCGCTTGTGATCCGCATAGCGGCTGCGGCGCGGGTTGGCGTCATCCCCTATGGCGGCGGCACCGGGCTGGTGCTGGGGCAGGTGGCGCCCGATGGGCCGCTGCCGCTGGTGTTGTCGCTGGAACGGATGAACCGCATTCGCGCGACCTATCCGGCGGAAAACGTGATGATCGCCGAAGCAGGCGTCATTCTGGCCGATGCGCAGGCTGGTGCGGCCGATATTGACCGGCTGTTTCCCCTGTCGCTAGCCTCCGAAGGGAGCGCCCGGATCGGCGGGGTGCTGGCCACCAATGCCGGCGGATTGAATGTGCTGCGCTATGGCAGCGCGCGCGATCTGTGCCTGGGGCTAGAGGCTGTCTTGCCCGATGGCACGATCTGGCACGGGTTGAAACGGTTGCGCAAGGATAACACCGGTTATGATCTGCGCGGCCTGCTGATCGGGGCCGAGGGCACATTGGGCGTGATTACCGCGGCCGCGCTGCGGCTTTATCCCCGCCCCCGGCATGAGGGCGCGGCGCTGATGGTGGTCGAAAATCCGTCTGCCGCGCTTGACCTGCTGGCCATGGCGCAGGCCCATGCGGGTGCCGGGATTACCGGGTTTGAACTGATCAGCGGCACGGGGCTGGCGTTTCTGGACGAAGCCTTGCCCGATATCCGCCAGCCGCTTGTCACACGGCCCGCATGGATGGTGCTGATCGGGCTTGGCCTGGCCGAGGATCAACCCCCCGCCCCGATATTTGAGGCCATCTTTGACGCGGCCAGCAGCGCCGGGATCGTCAGCGATGGCATCATCGCCCAAAGCGGCGCGCAGATCCGCGATCTTTGGGCCATGCGCGAGGCGATCCCGGCTGCAAACCGGCGCATCGGGGCGATTGCATCGCATGATATATCGCTGCCGCTGTCCGATATCCCCGCATTCTTGCTGCGGGCCGAGGCGTTGATTGCCCGGCTGGGCGGGGATATGCGGGTAAATGTGTTTGGCCATCTGGGCGACGGCAATCTGCATTACAACCTGTTTCCCGCGCGCGCCAGAAACCGCGCCGATTATGCCGCGCAGGCAGACGGGATCAGCCGGGCGTTGCATGATCTGGTCGATGAATTCGGCGGCTCGGTCAGCGCCGAACACGGGATAGGGCGGCTGAAGGTCGCCGATCTGGAACGCTACGCCGATCCGGCGCGGCTGGCGGCGATGCGCGCGATCAAACAGGCGCTCGACCCGCTGGGGATCATGAATCCCGGGGCGGTTCTGCGCGCGGGCTAAGCACACGCCCGGCCACCGCATCGAGCCGCGCCAGCAATGCCGGATCGCGTTTGTCTGGCGCCGTCATCAACGCGTGATCCAGCGCATGATCACAGCCGTGCGGGCAGGGGGCGCGCGTGCCGATCAACCCCGGCAATTGCGCCACCAGCGCACGGGCATGGGCGGCATTTTCCGCCATCGTCCTGGTGATTTGGGTGATATCGACCGCGCCATGATCGGGGTGCCAGCTATCATAATCGGTGATCATCGCAACCGAGGCATAGCAGATTTCGGCCTCGCGCGCCAATTTGGCCTCGGGCATATTGGTCATGCCGATCACGTCGCAGCCCCACACATCGCGGTAAAGCCGCGATTCCGCCAATGTCGAAAACTGCGGCCCCTCCATCGCCAGATAGGTGCCGCCCATATGCGCGCGCAGGCCCAGTTCGCTGGCCGCATCGTGGCAATGCTGCGCGAGCCGCGCACATACCGGCTCGGCCAGCGACACATGCGCGACGCAGCCTTTGCCAAAGAAACTTTTGTCGCGCGCAAAGGTGCGGTCGATGAATTGATCTATGATAACAAAATCACCCGGCGCCATATCTACGCGAAACGATCCACAGGCCGAAAGCGAGATGATATCCGTCACCCCCAGCCGTTTGAGCGCATCGATATTCGCGCGGTAGGGTATATCGCTGGGAGCATGCACATGGCCGCGCCCGTGGCGGGGCAAAAAGGCCATATCGGCCCCGCCAAGCCGCCCGGTCAGGATCGCATCCGAAGCAGCGCCCCATGGCGTGTCCACCTGCTGCCAGGCGGCATTTTCCAGCCCCGCGATCTCATAAATCCCCGAACCGCCGATAATGCCGATCATTCTGGCCATGTGCTTTCCCCCATCGTTGGCCCAAACCCTAGGGGCAGGGTGGCGCGATGGAAAGGGGGCTATTTCGTGGGCCGGATCAGCGGGAAAGCCTCGGTCACGCGGGAATAGTCGTGATAGCCCATCCGCACCAGCGGCTGAAACGACAGCACATCGAATATGCCATCGCGCAGGCAATCATCGCGCATATGCACGCCAACCACTTCGGCAAAAATGGCGTAATTGCCCTGACCTTCCAGTTCGACGATCTGGCTCATGCGGCATTCAAGCGCGGCGGGCGCACCGGCAACGCGCGAACAGGCGATGGTTTCGCATTCCGCGCGTTCAATCCCGGCAAGGACGAATTCATCCTTATCCGCAGGCCACGGCCCCGATGTCAGGTTCATCGCGTCGCGCATCGCATGTTCGACGATGTTAATACAAAATACACCCGTATCGCGGATATTGATCAGGCTGTCCTTGCCCTGCGGGCGGTCGGGCGAATTGGAACAGGAGGAAAACATCACCTGCGGCGGGCTGGATGCCACCGCGTTGAAAAACGAATAGGGGGCCAGGTTTTCCCGCCCGTCGGGGCCGCGGGTCGATACCCAGGCGATCGGGCGGGGTGCCACGATGGCCAGAAACGGGTTATGGGGCAGGTTATGGCCATCGGCCGGTCGATAAAACATGTGATTCCTCGCTTCGTTGCCCCCCAGATAGTGCCGTGATAGCGATGAGGCCAGCCGAAACCAGCAAAGGGCATCGCCGGTGTTTGACCTGTCAGAAGAAAAGCCGGAAGACTGGTGGGAGGTCGAGGCCCTGTTTGACCTGTGTTTCGCCCCGGGGCGCGAGGCGCTGTCATCTTACCGTCTGCGCGACGGGGTGGCGCCTGTGCGCCCGCTTTGTCTGTTGGCGCGTGATGCCGACGGGGTTTTGGCGGCGGCGATTCGCTATTGGCCGGTGCGTATTGGCGATAATGCGGCGCTGTTGCTCGGCCCCGTGGCCGTTCACCCCACGCGTCAGAGCGAGGGGCTGGGCGCGCTGTTGATCCAGGAAAGCGTGGCGCGCGCGGCGCGGCTGGGATGGGTGCGGGTGATGTTGGTGGGCGATGCGCCCTATTACGCGCGATTCGGGTTTACAAAACTTGACCATGTTCATATGCCGCCGCCCACCAACCCCGACCGTGTTTTGGGGTTTGAACTGCGCGAAGGCGCGTGGCGGGGGGTGCGCGGCGATGTCACGCGCTGGTCAGAATCGGCCGACTAGGCGGGCGCGCCTTGCAAAGCGGTAAACGGCCACCCATTTTATCCCCATGACCAAAACGCATCCCCTTATGGCCGATGATGGCCATGTCATTTTGCAGGCCCCCACCGCGCAGGCGATGGTGGATCTGGCGCAGCGTCACCGGGCCGCGAATAACATCGCGATCGAACTGTTATCGGCAGCGGGGGGCACGGTCGAAAACCTGCTGGCGCGCATTCCGCGCGCAATGCGCAGGCCAATGGAACTGGCCACCGCCCGCGCGCTTGAGGCCAGTTTCGCCATGGCCACCCGGTCGCGCGGCAAACGCCTGCCCGATGGGTCGGAACGCGCGAATGCGATGATTGCCTCGGCCTTTGGCGCGCTTGGCGGGTTGGGCGGCATTGCCACTGCGTTGGCGGAAATGCCCTTTTCGGTGACATTGCTGATCCGTTCGGTTCAATCGATCGCGCTGCAATATGGCTTTGACCCCAATACCGAGGAAACGCGCAAGGATTGCCTGCTGATCATTTCCGCCGCCGGGCCGCTTGATCGCGATGATGGCGCGGATCTGGCCTTTGTGGCGGCGCGGATGACACTGACGGGGGTGTCGCTCAATGCGATGCTGTCGCGGGCCGCGCCGCAGGTTTCGGCGATCCTCATGCAGCGATTGGCCACCCGCGCGGTGCCGGTGCTGGGGGCGGCCGCGGGGGCGGCCACCAATTACGCCTTCAGCCGCTATTATCAGGAAATGGCCCATATCCATTTCGGCCTGCGCCGCCTGGCCGAGGATAGCGGGCGCGAGATTCCCGATCTGATCGCGGAATTGCGCGGGTTGATCGACGCGCGCTGATCAGATTTCGCAGCCGGTGTCGGCCAGATACCGGGTCACCGCCCCGCGCACCGATTGATCGCCGCGGGCGGCCGCCTCATCAATCACCGCCCGGAGCGCGCGCAGATCGACCTGCCGCAACAACATCTTGACCGGGCCGATCGAGGCGGGCCGCATCGACAGCGTGCGCAGCCCGATGGCGGCGAAACAGGCGGCCTCGATCGGGCGGCCGGCATCTTCGCCGCAAAACGACAGCGGCGTGCCCGATTGTTCGCACCGCTTCACGATCTGTTCCAGAAACGTCAGGAATGACACGTTCAGCGTATCATACCGGCGGCGCACCCGTTCATTTTCGCGGTCGGCGGCGAAAAAGAATTGTTTGAGATCATTGCCGCCAATCGACACGAAATCCGCGATTTCAAAGAATCTCTGCGGCGCAAAGGCAAGGCTCGGGGTTTCCAGCATCGCGCCGATTTCCACCTGTGACGGGATCGGGCGGTTCAGCCGCTGTTCGCGCGCCAGTTCCTTTTCCAACTGGGCGCGGGCTTCTTCATATTCCTGCATCTGCGCAACAAAGGGAAACATCACCGACAGGGGCCGGCCCGCCGCCGCGCGGATCAGCGCCTGCAACTGCATCCGCATCATGCCCTTCATATCAAGGCCCACCCGGATCGCGCGCCAACCCATGGCGGGGTTTGGCTCATCCTGGGGCTTCATAAAGGGCAATACCTTGTCCGACCCGATATCAAGCGTGCGAAATACCACGCGTTTGCCCTCGGCGGCGTTCATTACATGCGAATAAAGCGCGGCCAATTCGCCGCGTTTGGGCACCTTGTTGCGCACCAGAAACTGCAATTCCGTGCGAAACAGCCCGACCCCCTCGGCGCCCGAACCCTGCAGGGACGGCAGATCCGCCATCAGGCCTGCATTCATATGCAGCCCGATCCGGGTGCCACACAGCGTCAGCGCCGGTTGATCGCGTAGCGAGATATAGCGTTCCTGCGCCTCTTCCTGCATCGATAATTTATCACGAAAGGCGGCGGCCACATTGTCTTCGGGGCGCAGATGCACGACCGCCTGATCGCCATCCACAAGGATCGGATCGCCGTTCAGGGCCTCGATCGTGATCGGGCCTGCCTGAATCACCAGCGGGATTGCAAGCGCGCGGGCCACGATCGCGGCGTGCGAGCCGACCGAGCCTTCTTCCAGCACGATGCCGCGCAGTTTGCGGCCATAATCGAGCAATTCCCCCGGCCCGATATTACGTGCGATCAGGATCGGATTTTCCGCCATTTCGGCGCCGGTTTCATTGCCCTGACCGGTCAGAATCCGCAAAAGCCGGTTCGACAGATCATCGAGATCATGCAGCCTTTCACGCAGGTAATTATCGGGCACGGTCGAAAGCCGGGCGCGGGCGGCGTTCTGTTCCTTTTCCACCGCCGCTTCGGCCGACAGGCCGTTGGCGATATTATCCTCCATCCGGCGCATCCAACTGCGCGAATTGGCGAACATGCGGTAGGCTTCCAGAACGTCGCGCTGTTCCTTGTCGCCATTATCGGCAAGGCTGAGCAGGTCATCGACCGACACACGCAGCGCGCTTACGGCCTCTTGCAGGCGGGCCAGTTCGGCCACCGGGTCGTCGGCCACGGGGTTGGTAACCACGACCCGCGGTTCATGCAGGAAAACATTGCCCTCGGCCACGCCTTCCTGGCCCACGACACCGCGAAACATACGCGGCTGCTGGTGCAATGCGGCCAGCGCCGCGCCTTCGCCGACAAAAGCGCCCAGTTCGGTCATTTCCGCCAGCACCATGGCCACGACTTCAAGTGCGTATACCTCGTCCGCGCTATAGTCGCGCGCATCACGCGACTGGACGACCAGAACCCCCAGCGTTTCGCCCAGCCGCTGGATCGGCACGCCCAGAAAGCTAGTATAAATTTCTTCGCCGGTTTCGGGCATATAGCGAAAGCCGCGTTCCTGCGGGGCATT
This sequence comes from Paracoccaceae bacterium, assembly GCA_041655055.1. Classification (GTDB taxonomy): domain Bacteria; phylum Pseudomonadota; class Alphaproteobacteria; order Rhodobacterales; family Rhodobacteraceae; genus JBBAGE01. The sequence goes on along the minus strand of JBBAGE010000016.1, from coordinate 13,680 downwards.
GGCGGATTTCACCGCCGTTGCCGTGCGCGCCACCCGGCCCACCAGACCTTCGCCAATGCGCAGCCGCGTGTGATGCACCGCCGAGGGGTTGAGCCCCTGCGTCGCGCACAGCTCCAGCGTTTCGGCATCACGAAACAGATAGATCGAGCAAACCTCGGCCCGCATCGAATCGGCGATCAGATGGGTGATCCGATCGAGCCGCGCCTGACCGGCGCCTTCCTGTGCAAGGGCATCGCGCAGACGCCCAAGCAATTTGCGGCTTTCGCTTTCAGTTCTGTCTGTCATGGTCCCTTTCCGGGGCCGTCAACCAGCCTTTTCCAATTCGAACGCATCATGAAGCGCCTGCACGGCAAGTTCCATATATTTGCGGTCGATCAGAACCGAAATCTTGATTTCGGAGGTGGCGATAACTTTGATATTGATGCCTTCTTCGGCCAGCACCCGGAACATTTTCGCGGCAACGCCCGATTGGCTGCGCATCCCGATGCCCACGACCGATACTTTGGCCACATTCGTATCGGCAACCAGTTCCTCGAAATCCAGATTGCCGGCGGCTTTGGCGGCGCTCAGCGCCTCTTGCGCGCGTTTGACCTGATCGATCGGGCAGGAAAAGGTCATATCGGTGCGGCCTTCGTCGGATATGTTCTGCACGATCATATCGACGGTCACACCCGCATCGGCCAGCGGCACAAAGATCGCCGCCGCGATGCCGGGCTGGTCTGCGACCGAAATAAGGGTCATCTTTGCTTCTTCGCGGCTATTGGCAACGCCGCTGACAACTCTGCTTTCCACGATTTCCTCCTCGGCGCAGACAAGCGTGCCTGCATTGGGGTCATATTCCTCGAAACTTGACAGCACGCGCAGACGCACCTTGAAGCGCATCGCCAGCTCGACCGAACGGGTTTGCAGCACTTTGGCCCCCAAAGAGGCCAGTTCCAGCATTTCCTCATAGGCGATGCGGTCAAGTTTGCGCGCCTTGTCGGTCAGGCGGGGATCGGTGGTATAGACCCCATCGACATCGGTATAGATATCGCACCGCTTGGCCCCAAAGGCGGCCGCAAACGCCACGGCGGTTGTATCCGATCCGCCGCGCCCCAGCGTGGTGATCCGGCCTTCGGGCGAAATCCCCTGAAAGCCCGCGACCACGGCGACATTCATGCCCTCGGCGAATTTGGCGTTGATATTATCGGTGGGAATATCAACGATCCGCGCTGCGCCATGGGCCGATGAGGTTTTCAGCGGCACCTGCCAGCCCTGCCAGCTACGCGCGGGAATATCCATTTCCTGAAGCGTCAGTGCCATCAGCCCGGCGGTCACATTTTCGCCCGAACTGACCACCGCATCATATTCGCGCGCATCATACATCGGCGAGGTTTCATTGACCCAGCCGACAAGCTCGTTCGTTTTGCCCGCCATGGCCGATACGATGACGATGACGTTATATCCATTGGCGACTTCGCGGCCAACGCGCTTGGCTGCCCGCCTGATCCGGTCGGGCGTGGCGACGGATGTGCCGCCGAATTTCATCACGAGAATGGGCATTCCGATCCCGTCTCCTGCGCTGCTCATTGCGGTGGTTTCCTATGGGAAGGCAGGCAAAAGGGCAAGGTGCCTTGCAAAATTGGGGCGAAATTAGCGGTTACGGCGCGGGCCTAGAATTGCAGCGCGCCGCCATCCCAGCGTTCGAAACAGCCCGTCGTGTCTAGCGTAAGCGCTTCAAAGCGCGCGGCAAGGCCGGTGGCCGAATCAGCCGGCTCGATATCGCCGCGCATGCCGCCCATGTCGGTGCGCACCCAGCCGGGGTGATAGATGCCGACCGCGATCCCGTCTGCGCGCAGTTCCGCCGCCAGATTGCGCCCCAGATTCAGCGCCGCCGCCTTGGACGCGCGATAGATCAGCGACCCGCCGGAAGCGCGCGTGTCGGATGCCATTTGCGACGATATGATCGCGATTTTCGGCGCAGTTCCCCGGCGCAGATGCGGCAGCAATGCCTGAATGGTCAGGAAAACCCCGGTGACGTTCACGGCGAATGTTTCCGCCCACATCTCGGCGGGATAGCCGTCATCCACGCTGTTGCGTTTATCGAGCGCGACACCCGCGTTGCAGATCAACAGATCGACCGGGTCATTCGCCAGATCCCGCGCCATTTTGCGCACGCTGCCTGGATCGCCGACATCAAGTTGGGCCCATTGCGCGGCGCCTTGCGGCTGATCGGGCAGGGGGCCGCGGACCGTGCCGATCACCCGCCCGCCGGTTGCTGCATAATGATCGAACAGGGCGCGGCCGATACCGCGCGATGCGCCGGTGATAAGGGTGGTCATGCTAATTCACCTTGCGTCTGGGGATAAAGGGCAGCGGCAGCACCTGCACGCCATCTTGCAGCAATTGGCGGGCCTCATCGGGATGGGCTTCGCCATGGATCGCGCGGGCAGGGGCGTCGCCTTCATGGATCGCACGGGCTTCGCGGGCGAAACTGTCGCCGACATGTTCGGAATGGGCCTCGATCTCGCGGCGCAGGTTCTCCATCGCCTCAGCCACCCGTTTCGAGGGCGAGGCCAGCAGCGCCTGCGCTGGTGGTTCGCGGTCGGGTGCCGGGGCGGATTGCGATTGAATCCGGGGGGCCATGACCGCCTTGGTGATTTCGCTTGCCCCGCAGACCGGGCAGGACAGCAGCGCGCTTTTTTGTAAAGTCTCGAATGCGTCAGAGGATTTGAACCAGCTTTCAAAGCTATGGTTTGCCGGGCATTTGAGTGAATAGCGGATCATGGGCCTATCAGCTTTGGGGTGCGCGCAATTAACCATTACATATCGAAAGCGCGTGGGATTGCAAATCACAGGTTTTGCGCCGCAAGCGCGGGATTGCCGGTTTCTTGTGCCAGCCGCGCCCAGAATTGCGCCCAGGCATCCGCATCATCGGCCAACGGCGCAAGTGCGGCATTGGCCGCATCCACCATCCGCGCGCGGGCATCCGCGTCACCGATCAGCCGGTGCAGCGCGGGGCCAAGCGCATCGCCATCCGCCACCGCCACCGCCCCGCCGCTGGCCGCCAGCGCGCCATAAGCGGTGGCATTATTCGCCACATGCGGGCCATGTATGATGGCGCTGGCAAAATTTGCGGGTTCAAACGGGGTATGCCCGCCTTTGGGCACCAGCGATCCACCGACAAAGGTGATCCCCGCCAGCCGATACCACAGCCCCATTTCCCCCAGGCTGTCGGCAATATAGACCGGCGCGCCCGCCGGCTCGTCCCGCGATCTGCGCGCGCAAGTCATTCCCGCATCCGCACAAAGCCGCGCAATCGCTGCCCCGCGTTCGGGATGGCGCGGGGCGATGATCAGCCGCAATTCGGGGTTTTCGGCATAAAGCCGGGCAAAGGCCTGCAAGATCGGCCCATCCTCGCCTTCATGGGTCGAGGCCGCAAGGATCGTGGTATCGCGCACGAATGTCGTGCCAAGGCGCGCCAGATCATGCGGCGCGGCCCCGATGCGCACCCCGCCCTTAAGCAGCAGCCGCGCGCCCGTATCCGCGCGCGCCACGCCAAGCGCCTGCAAACGCGCCTCTGAGCCTGAATCCTGCGCCGCAAGCCAGCGCACCGCCCCCAGCGCCTTGCCCAGCCCCAAAAGCCGCCACATCCGCGCGCTTTTGGCCGACATCCGCGCCCCCACCAAAAAGACCGGCACGCCCGCCCGCGCGCAGATCGCAAAGCGGTTGGGCCAGATCTCGTTTTCGATGACGATCAAGGCAGCTGGGTGCCAGCGCGCCAGAAACCGGCGCAAAACAAAGCGGTAATCCAGCGGCGCCAGCGCCACATGCACCCGCGCCAGCCCCCAGCCGCGCACCGCCGCGCGCCCGGTTTCCGAATTGGCCGTGACGATGAATTCCAGCGCCCCGTCGCGCGCCAGCGCGCTGTCAATCAGCGCGCGCGCCGCCGCCAACTCGCCCAATGATGCCCCATGCAGCCATAGCCGCCGCGCGGCCGGCATCCCGCGACCCCGCGCCAGCCGCTCGGCCAACGCGCCGCGCGCATCAAGCCCACGTAGCCGGCGCCATGCAAAACGCAGGCCCAGCATCGGCGCAGCAAGCGCAAGCATCAGGCGGTAAAGCAGCATCTCGACCTTTCCGGGCAACCGCTGCCACAGATACGGGCGCGGGGCGCGGGGCACAACCGGCGATGGTTTGCCGCTTGCGATTCCCGCACGGGTCGGGTAAACGCGCACCACCTATCAAGTCAGGCGGGTTGGCGGAGAGGTTACGCAGCGGATTGCAAATCCGTGTAGACCGGTTCGATTCCGGTACCCGCCTCCAGGTTTTCCACTCTTTATTAACTGCCCGAGGCAAAACCGCGCGGCGTGCGGGGCGGGGTTGAACGCTTTGGCCGGTGTCGCTAGCTAGCGGACAACAAAAGGGTGATGTCATGCTTGGATTGTTTCGCAAAGTCGCGCTGGTCGAAGGGATTACGACGCTGGCGCTGTTTCTGGTCGCGATGCCGTTGAAATATATCGCGGGGATCGCAAGCCTTGTGCCGCCGGTGGGTTGGCTGCACGGGGTGGCGTTCATCGCCTATGTCGTGATGATGGTCGTGGCCTTTGCCACCCGGCGCGATGTGGGCGTCGTGGGCTGGCTGCGCACGTTTCTGGCAGCATTCATCCCGTTTGGCACATTCCTGAACGACGGCTGGCTGCGGCGGCTTGAGCCCGCCCATGCCTGATCGGCCTGTCGGTGGGATGCAACACTTGCGCAGCTTTGCCCCGGCCCGGAACGGTAGTTATTGCCGCTGGGCCGGTTCTGTGGCAATTCTGTCGCTGAATGAATAACCGATTGGCTGTTGTGCAGATGCCCGACTATACTTATCGCCGCGTGATGATGGTGGATACGCAGGTTCGCCCTTCGGATGTCACCAAACTGCCGATCATCGAGGCGATGCTCGCCATTCCGCGCGAATTGTTCACGCCCGAGGATCGCCGCGAGGCCGCCTATATCGGCGAAAACGTGCCGCTCGGCGCGGGCCGGGTGATGCTGGAGCCGCGCAGCCTGTCCAAGATGCTCGACGGGCTGGATATCCGCGCGGATGATCGCGTGCTCGATCTGGGTTGCGGTCTGGGCTATTCGGCGGCGGTCATCGCCTGGCTGGCGGGCAAAGTCGTCGCGGTCGAAGACAACGCCCCCATGATCGATGCGGCCAAAGCCGCGCTGGCCGAACAGGGCGTGGGCAATGTCACGCTGGTGCAAGGCCCGCTTGCCGCGGGTGCGCCAGACCATGCCCCCTTTGACGTCATCATCATTCAGGGCGCGATCGAAGAATTGCCCGCAGCCATTGCCGATCAACTGGCAGAAGGCGGCCGGATCGCCGCCCTTTTTGCCGAAGGCGCGCTGGGTGTGGCGCGGATCGGCTATAAACACGCTGGCGCGATCAACTGGCGCTATTCCTTTAACGCGCTTGCCCCGGTTCTGGCAGGTTTTGAGGCCCAAAAGGCATTTGCACTATAAGCTGACAGGCGCCTTTCCGTTTGTTGGCCCCGATAAAAAGCGGACCATGCAGGATCCGCCCATAACGAGAGAGGCAGGATTGGCATGAAGATGATCCGCATGAAGGCATTTTTGACCGCATCGGTGCTGGCCACCGGCGCGCTGTTCGGGCCCCAGATGGCGCAGGCCCAGACGTTATCCGATGCCATGGTGGCGGCCTATGAAACCAGCGGGTTGCTGGAACAGAACCGCGCCGTTTTGCGGGCCGCGGACGAGGATGTGGCACAGGCCGTGGCCTCATTGCGGCCGGTGCTGAACTATGCGCTGAACGCGGGCTATACTTCGCAGCTTGATAGCTGGGCGGCCAGTCTGGACCTGACGGCCAGTATCACCGTCTATGATTTCGGCGCATCGCGGCTGGCGATCGACATGGCGCAGGAAGCGGTTCTGGCCTCGCGCGAGCGGCTGGTGGGGATCGAACAGAATGTGCTGTTCAACGCCGTCAGCGCCTATCTCGATGTGCGCGCGGCCGAAGCGGTGGTCGGGCTGCGCGCCTCGAACGTGCGGCTGATCATGCAGGAATTGCGCGCCGCGCGTGACCGGTTCGAAGTGGGTGAAATCACCCGCACCGATGTATCGCTGGCCGAAGCGCGGCTGGCCGCGGCGCAAGCGGCCGAGGCAGCGGCGCAGGGCGATCTGGCCGTTGCGCGGGAATTTTACCGCTCGGTCGTGGGGGCTTATCCGGGGCAGTTGGCGCCGCCGCCCACACCGCCTGCCACGGCCGATTCGCTTGATGCGGCCAAGGCGGTCGCCAATCGCCGCCATCCCGATATTCTGGCGGCGCAGCGGGATGTGACGCTGGCCGAAATCAGCATTGCACGCGCCAAAGCCGCCATGTTGCCCCGGGTCACCGCCAATGCGGGCATGAACCTGACCGATGATGGCACGGCGGAAAATTTCGGCCTGCGTCTGGGTGGCCCGATCTATCAGGGCGGGGCGCTGCGGTCGGTAGAACGTCAGGCCATGGCGCGGCGCGATGCCTCGCGCGCGGGGCTGCTGCTGTCGGTGCAAAATGTCGAACGCAATGTCGGTAATGCCTGGGCGCAATTGCGCGTGGCGACTGCCAGCCTTGAGGCCACGGCGCAACAAGTCCGCGCCAGCCGCGAAGCCTTTGCCGGCGTTCAGGAAGAAGCCCGGCTTGGCGCGCGCACCACGCTTGATGTGCTCGATGCCGAACAGGCGTTGCTCGATGCGCAGGTCAGCGCCATTTCGGCGGAAATCGGGCGGTATCGTTCGGTTTATGCGCTGCTGTCGGCGATGGGGCTGCTGACGGTCGAGCATCTGGGCCTTGCAGTGCCGACCTATGACCCGTCGCTTTACTATAATCAGGTGCGCAATGCGCCGCTTGGCGGCGTCAGTGCACAGGGCGAAAAGCTCGACCGTATCTTGCGCAGTATGGGGCGCGAGTAATCCCATACACAATATTGTGTGCAATCCGTGATAGGTATACTGTAGCTGCAATACATCTCTGAGAGGAACACAGCCATGTCTGGTTCGATGCCAAATACCGAAGATGTCATTTCCTCGATCCGGCGGCTTGTGTCCGAAGAAAAGCCCGCGGCGCTGGAAAAATTCGTGCTCACCCCCGCGTTGCGTGTCGCAAGCCCGGAACCGGCGCTGGCGTTGCAAAATGCGCCACCCAGCCCGCGCCGGCAGTCGCTGGAACAGCGGATCGCGGATCTGGAAGCCGCCGTGGGCGCACAGGCCGATGAATGGGAACCCGAGGGCGATACCGCCGATCTGCCCGCGCCCGGTGCGCTGATCCTTGATTACAAGCACAGCGCCAGCGAACAGCCCGCTGGCCGCCAGCTTTATTCCGAGGATGAATTCGTCTATTTCGCCGGGGCCGCGCCGCATGATGGCGCGCCGCCTGCCAAGGAAAACATGTTCAACGCCGCGCCCGCCACGCAGCCGATTGACGAAGAAGCCCTGCGTGATCTGGTGGCCCAGATCGTGCGCGAAGAGTTGCAGGGTGAATTGGGCGAACGCATCACCCGCAATGTGCGCCGCCTTGTGCGCCGCGAAGTGCAGCGCGCCCTGACGATGCGCGAATTTGGTTAACGCGACACCCCGTTAAATGCAAAAGCACGCCCCGATCGGGGCGCGCCTTTGGGTGGGAACCGATGGTTCGGATGGTTAGGCAGCCTCGGCCTGTTGCGAATTGCGACGTTCGCTTTCTTCGCGCGACAGAGCCACCGAGGTGCGCACACCCTTGGACACGAATTCCATCAGGCCGGCAACAACGCGTTCGTTCGGGTCGATCCCCGCGCAGGATAGCACTTCGCGGCCATCGCGCGAACGGGCCCAGCGGGCGATCTGCTCGGGGCCATTGCCGTATTTCTTGTCATCGGCGATCGCATCATCCAGCGCAGCCAGAACCACGGCCGCGAAAAGTTTGCGGGCGCGTTGGCCTTGTTCGTGATTATATGCTGTGCTGTCGATAAAATCGGCCATTGTGTTTCCTTGGATTATTGGGTTTGATCTTGTGGGCGGTATGACCTTATGGCAGGTTCGTTTCGATTCGGATACAATCGAAACGCATATCCCCCATGCGTCCTGTGCATGGGATGTGTCGCGATTATTTCACAACGCGCGCACGTCGCCTTGTCAGCCGGTCACCGGCCAGATATAGGCTGCCTGAAACTTCCTTCAACCTTTTGCCATGGTTTTTGCACATGCCCAAAATCAACGGAAACGAAATCCGCCCCGGCTACGTGCTCGAACATGAGGGCGGGCTTTGGCTGGCCGTCAAGGTCGATCACGTAAAGCCCGGAAAGGGCGGGGCTTTTGCTCAGGTCGAAATGAAAAACCTGCGCAATGGCACCAAGCTGAACGAACGCTTTCGCAGCGCCGACAAGGTCGAGCGGGTGCGGCTGGAACAGAAAGATCAGCAGTTTTTGTATGAAAGCGACGGGATGCTGGTGTTCATGGATAATGACACGTTCGAACAGGTCGAACTGCCCGCAGATATTCTGGGCGAGCGCCGCCCGTTCCTGCAAGATGGCATGACGATCACCGTCGAATACCACGAATCCGAGGCGCTGAGCGCCACTTTGCCGCAGAAGGTGACCTGCAAGATCGTGGAAACCGAACCTGTCGTCAAAGGTCAGACGGCGGCGAATTCGTTCAAACCGGCGATTCTGGACAATGGGGTCAAGGTGATGGTCCCGCCCTTTATCGGGCAGGACGAGGATATCATCGTGAACACCGAAACGATGGAATATTCCGAACGCGCCTGAGTAAAGCGTTTGCAAACGGATGGCCGCGCCCCCGGGTGCGGCCGTTTTCGTTTATGCGCCCCGTCTACCGTCTAGCGCGAAGGGCAGCGACCGGCCCGACGGGTGGGTGCGATAGCGCCCGCCCGTCACGCCAGAGGCGTGCCTACGGCACGACGGGGGCGGGTCGGGCGCTGCCCGGCGTGCCGCCGGGCGGAGTGGGTTGGGAATGTATTCCAGTTGGTTGGGGGCGCATGCCCGTCGCGCTTAATGCGCCGCCCGGCCGCCCTTAACCCTCAATCCACCGCAGGCTTGCGTCGCCCGCTGTCATCTCGCCCTTGGCGCGATCAAAGCGCAGATAGGCAATCGCCCGGCCATCGGCTTGGGTGAAAAGCGTGCCCGCCGGTTTGCCCTCGGCCGTGATCGCGCTTCCCACGGGGGCCGCGCCGTCGATCTCGACGGTGACAAAACCCTTGCGCAATTCGGTCTTGTGTTTCATCCGCGCGGTCACTTCCTGCCCGACATAACACCCCTTGCGGAAATCGAGGCCATTAAGCCGGTCAAAGCCTGCCTCAAGGATATAGGTCTCATTGGGGATCAGCTCGATCCCCGATTCGGGGATGCAATGCGCCACGCGGATCGCATCCCAGCCATCATCCGTGCCCGGGGCGGGGGCCTGCGCATAATGCCGCCAGCCAAGCGCGGGGTGGCGCGGATCGACCACCGCACCCGCAGGCATAGCACCGCGCCCGCGCGACACGGCCAGATCGGATGGCTCGATCGCCACATCGGCGCGCAGGCGATACATCGACAGCCGCTGCACAAGCGGGGCGGCAATATCTTCGGCGACATCAAGGAGATAGTGATCCCCCCGGTCGATCACAAAGAAATCGGCCAGATATTTGCCCTGCGGACTAAGCAGCGCGGCATAAAGCGCACCGCCATCCAGTGCGGCCATGTCATTGGTGATCAACCCTTGCAAAAAGCTGCGCCGATCCGCGCCGCCGATCTGGTAAAGCACCCGGTTCATCTTTTGATCCTTAAAACCCCAAGCTGATATAGTCATGAAAGATAAAGTGGAAAGGGGCATCAGCCCTGCGCAAATTGCAACTTGTAAAGGTCTGCATATTTGCCGCCGCGCGCCAGAAGCGCGTCATGCGTGCCCTCGTCCACCACGCGGCCATGATCCATGACCACGATTTTGTCGGCATTGCGGATCGTGGCCAGCCGGTGGGCGATCACGATGGTTGTGCGCCCCTTGGACAGGCGTTCAAGCGCCTTGTGCACCACGGCCTCGGATTGGGCATCAAGCGCGGATGTCGCCTCGTCCAGCAACAGGATCGGGCGGTTGCGCAAAAGCGCGCGGGCAATCGCCACGCGTTGACGCTGGCCCCCCGACAACGCCGATCCGCGCGGCCCGGCCGCACTTTCCAGCCCATCGGCCAGCGCGGGCAGAAAATCGCTGACATGGGCGGCTTGCAGCGCATCGGCAAGGGCTGCATCCGATGCCTCGGCCCCCATCAGGATATTGTCGCGCAAACTGTCATCAAACATCAGCGCATCCTGCGTGACGACCGAAAACATGGCGCGCAGATCATCAAGCGCCAGCGCCCCCACATCGATATCGCCGATCGTTACCCGCCCGGCACGCGGATCGGCCAGCCGCGTCAACAGCCGGAAAACCGTGCTTTTGCCCGCACCCGATGCGCCCACAAGCGCGGTGGTTTCGCCCGCGCGGGCGGTGAAAGTCGCGCCGCGCAATACCGGCTGGTCGGCATAGGCGAACTGCACATCCTGCAAGGTGATATCGGCCCTTTGTGCAGCCATGGGCAGGCGGCGGGGCGCTGCGGGGCTGGTAATGGTGGGGCGTTCCTCGAACACGGCGTGCAGGCGCTCAAAGCTCGACAAGGCCGCTTGCCACGCGCCCGAGACATTACCCAACCGGCGCAAGGGTTCAAAAATCAGGGCCATGGCCGTGAAAAACGACATGAATTCGCCGACCGTGCGCTGGCCCTCGATGATCTGGCCGCCGCCGTAATAGAACACGCCCATAAACCCGATGCCCGCCACGAGATCCATCATTGCCGGGATGCCGGCCTGCCCGGTCGCCGAACGGATCTGGGCCTGGGTATAATCGTCAAGCTCGGCCTTGAATCGGTCGGCTTCGCGGGTTTCGGTGCCTGACAGTTTGATCGTATCGGCGCCGTGAAAAATTTCATCCAGCCGCGTCGCGATCCGGGCGGCAGCGGTGCGGGCGCGGCGGGTGGTATTGCGCACCCAGCGCTGCAACCCGCCCACCGGCAGCACCAAAAGCGGCGCGCCCGCCACCGCGATCAGCGTCATTTTCCAGTCGATCGAGATCGCGACCGCCAGCAGCGACACCAGCGCCACCGTATCCCGCCCCAGCGTGGAAAACACCGTGGACCACACATTCGCCGCCGCCAGCGTATCGCCGCGCGTGCGCTCGATCAGCGTGCCGGGGGAATTGGCCTGAAAGAACGTGCTGTCGAGCGCCAGCATATGTGCCACAAGATCGCGTTGCAGATGCGCCGACACGCGCTGGCCCACCCGGGCCATCAGCACGCGTTGGCCGAAACCCGACACGGCACGCAGCGCAAAGATCGCCATCACCCCAAAGGCCACGGCAAACAACGCATCGCGCCGGCCCGCGACCAGCACCTGATCAAACATCGGCCGGATCATATAGCTCAGCGCGCCAAGCATCCCGCCCTCAAGCGCCATGAGCACGACCGCCAGCACGATTATCGGGAAATGGCGCCGCAGGTAATCGCGCCAAAGCCAGCGGGCCAGATCAGGATCGTTGGGTGCGGCCATGGTCACCCAAACCGATAGAGCGGCTTGAACCCCGCCCTGATCTGATCGGGAAAATAGCGCGTGGCGATCCACTCGCGAATACTGATACCCGTGGCGCGGTGATCGGCGGCATAGGCGGCCAGAAACGCATCGAGAATGCCGGTTTTCGTCTGTTTCAGATGCAAGAACCGCAGCGACAGCATATGCGCGGCCGTATCGGGGGATGCCCCCTCGACATGCAACAGATAGAGCGCGGATGCCAGCCCGGCGCGATCCGCACCGGATTTGCAATGCATGACAAAGGGCTGCTCGATCCGGTCGAATATATCCAAAAGCGCCAGATAGGTTTCGCGCGGATGCAGTTTGCGCGCGGCCATCGGATGATCAATCAGCGCCATCTCCAGCGCGGCGCAGGCCGCGGATTCCAGCGCATAGGCGCCCAAATCATCGGCGCCGCGCAGGTTCAGCACCGTGCGGATACCCATTTTCTGCCACCGCGCCAGCCGGCGGGGCGTCGGCTGGTTCGACCGCCAGACACCGGGGGCGACGGGGTGGGTATTCGTCCACAGCAGCCGCAAAAAGCCGTGATCGCGCAGCAACAGATGGACCGAGGCCCGGAATCGATCGCCCGGGCGCACAAGCCCGTCGGGAAAACGCCACAGGCGCTGATCGAATGGGGGAAGGGGGCTCGACATGCGGTTGATGGCCTTGCTGCAATGTGCGCGCGCGGCGCAGTCAGCGCCCATCTAGCGTTTTATGGCCCGTTGGGCAAGTTGGCAGCCGGCCTGCGCGGCAAAAGGCGCAGGCCGCTATGGTCAGCCCAGCTCGTTCAGCCGCGCAAGGGCGGCCTGCAGGGTTGCGGATTCTTCCTGACGCAGGGCCAGATTTTCGCGGGCTTCGGCCACGACCTCATCGGGGGCGCTATCGACAAAGCGGGGGTTGTTCAGCCGCCCGCTCAGCCCGGTGATTTCCTTGTCGAGCTTGGCCAGTGATTTTTCCAGCCGGGCCTTTTCCTCGTCGATATTGATGATATCGGCGATGGGCAGGGCAAATGTCGCGCCCTCGGCGGCGATGGTGATCGCGCCGCGCGGCAGGTCTGGCGTATCGGACACGCTGTCGATCCGGGCAAGGCGCAGGATCAGCGCCTCGTTCGCGGCCCATGCGGCTTGGCCGGCGGCATCGATATTGATCCGCAGCAGCGGGATTTTCAGCCCGGCGGGCACATGCATCTGGGCGCGGGCGGACCGGATGTTTTCGATCAGCGCGATCACCCAGTTCATTTCCCGATCGGCGGCCGGATCCACCAATTCGGCCCCGGTAAATTCCGGCCAGGGGGCGTGGATCAGCATCGTATCGCGGCCGGGCCGGGTGGTGGCCCAGAGTTCCTCGGTGATGAACGGCATGAATGGATGCAGCAGGATCAGGCATTGATCCAGCACCCAGCCCATCGTGGCCTGGGTTTCGGCCCGTGCAGGGTGGGATTCGTGCAGCAGCGGTTTGGAAAATTCCACATACCAATCGCAGAATTTGCCCCAGACAAAGGCATAAAGCGCATTGGCCGCATCATTGAACCGATAGGCTGCAAGGGCGGCGTCCACCTCTTCGCGGACCTTGGCCAATTCGCCGATAATCCAGCGGTTCAGCGCCGCATCCGGCGTGGGCCGCGTGCCGGGCTGGGGGGCCTCGAACACGCCGTTCATTTCCGCGAAACGCGCGGCATTCCAGATTTTCGTGCCAAAATTGCGATAGCCCGCGATCCGCCCGCTCGATAGTTTCAGATCGCGCCCCATGGCCGCCATGGACGTAAGGGTGAATCGCACCGCATCGGCGCCATATTCATCGATCAATTCCAGCGGGTCGAGCACATTGCCCAATGATTTCGACATTTTCTTGCCATGTTCATCGCGCACCAGCGCATGCACATAAACGTCGCGAAACGGCACCTGATCCACCACGGCAAGCTGCATCATCATCATCCGGGCCACCCAGAAGAAAATGATATCAAACCCGGTCACCAGCACCGATGTGGGGAAATATTTCTGCAATTCGGGCGTGTCATCGGGCCAGCCCAGCGTGCCGATCGGCCAAAGCCCGGACGAAAACCACGTATCGAGCACATCGGGAT
>JBBAGE010000015.1:0-24465 GCA_041655055.1 Paracoccaceae bacterium | reverse complement strand
CAGGTGGTGACCGATTTGGGCCCCGAGGCGCTTTTGGCGCTGTTGCACCGGATCGAGGCGGCGTTTGGCCGGATTCGCACGGAACGCTGGGCGGCGCGCACGCTGGATATTGATCTGATCGCATGGGGCGATGCCGTGCGGCCCGATGCCGGCACGCAAACCCGTTGGCGCGAACTGGCCCCGGAGGCGCAGGCGCGCTGCACCCCGGGTGGGCTGATCCTGCCGCACCCGCGGATGCAAGACCGCGCTTTCGTGCTGATTCCGCTGGCCGAAGTGGCGGGCGGCTGGCATCATCCGGTGACCGGCCAAAGCATCGCGCAGATGCTGGATACGCTGCCGGATGGCGATAAAGATGCCGTGAAACCGCTGGATATGCCCGATATGGGCGCAAATGCGCGCTTGTAAATCGGGGCAAAGCGGCCTAACTAGATCGTTTGACACCCTCCCTTTACAAGGATCGGAGAGCTCATGGCCCGCGTGACGGTTGAAGATTGCGTTGACAAGGTTCCAAACCGCTTTGAACTGGTGATGCTGGCGGCGCATCGCGCCCGTGAAATCGCATCTGGCGCGCCGCTGACGGTGGATCGCGACAATGACAAGAATCCGGTCGTCAGCCTGCGCGAAATCGCCGAAGAAACGCAATCCGCCGATGCGCTGCGTGAACGGATGATCGAAAGCTATCAGACCCAGATCGAGGTGGACGAACCCGAAGAAGACAGCATGGCGCTGTTGATGGGGGCCGAACCCGACAAGCCCGCTGATGACGATATGTCCGAGGAAAAACTGCTCCGCGCGCTGATGGAAGCTCAGGGGCAGCAATAAGCCAACGTGTTGCAGGATGGGATTGCGGACCGGATGATCGAGGTTGAAGATCTTGTTGCGCTGGTCCGCAACTATAACCCGCGCACGAATGCCGATCAGATCCGCGCCGCCTATGATTATGGGCGCGCGATGCACGAAGGCCAGTTCCGCCATTCGGGCGAACCCTATTTCAGCCATCCTGTCGCGGTCGCCGCGATTCTGACGGAAATGCAGCTTGATGATGCCACGATCATCACGGCGCTGTTGCATGACACGATCGAGGATACCCGTTCGACCTATGGCGAAATCGCGAAAAAATTCGGCACAGATGTGGCCGAGCTGGTCGATGGGGTCACCAAGCTGACCAATTTGCAGCTTTCCAGTCTGGAAACCAAACAGGCGGAAAACTTTCGCAAGCTGTTCATGGCGATGTCCAAGGATCTGCGGGTGATTTTGGTCAAACTGGCCGACCGGCTGCACAATATGCGCACGATCAAATCCATGCGCCCGGAAAAACAGGTGCAAAAGGCGCGCGAAACCATGGATATCTTTGCGCCCCTGGCCGGGCGGATGGGTATGCAATGGATGCGCGAGGAATTGGAGGATCTGGCCTTTCGGGTGCTTAACCCCGATGTGCGCAAATCGATCATCCGCCGGTTCATCACGCTGCAGCGCGAAACCGGCGATGTCATCCCCCAGATCACGCAGGATATCCGCGCCGAACTGGAACGCGAAGGGATCGAGGCTGATGTGTTCGGCCGCGCCAAAAAGCCCTATGCGATCTGGCGCAAGATGGAAGAAAAAAGCCAGAGTTTTTCGCGCCTGTCGGATATCTATGGCTTTCGCATCATCACCAAATCCGAATCCGATTGTTACCGCACGCTGGGCGTGATCCATCAGCGCTGGCGTTCCGTGCCGGGGCGGTTCAAGGATTATATCAGCCAGCCGAAATCGAACGGTTACCGGTCGATCCATACCACCGTATCGGGGCGCGACGGTAAACGGGTCGAGGTGCAGATCCGCACCCGCCAGATGCACGAAGTGGCCGAAGCCGGCGTTGCGGCGCATTGGTCATATCGCGATGGTGTGCGCGCGCAAAACCCCTTTGCGGTTGACCCGGCGAAATGGATCGCCAGCCTGACCGAACGGTTCGAAGCCGCCGAAGATCACGATGAATTTCTTGAGCATGTAAAGCTCGAAATGTATGCCGATCAGGTGTTCTGTTTCACCCCCAAGGGCGATGTGGTCAAACTGCCCAAGGGGGCGACGCCGCTGGATTATGCCTATGCGATCCACACCCGTATCGGCGATAGCTGCGTGGGCGCCAAGATCGACGGTATCCGGGTGCCTTTGTGGACGCGGCTGAAAAACGGGCAATCGGTTGAAATCATGACCGCCGCCGGCCAGCGCCCGCAGGCATCGTGGATCGATATCGTGGTGACCGGCCGGGCCAAGGCCGCGATCCGCAAAAGCCTGCGCGAAGAAAACCGGGCGCGATTCATCAAGCTGGGCCCGAATTGGCGCGCGTGGCCTTTGAACATGTCGGCAAGAAATCCACCGACAAGGTGCTGCGCACTGCCGCGCGGCAACTGTCGATCTCGTCTGCGGATGAATTGCTGGCACGGGTGGGATCGGCGGAACTGGCCGCGCGCGATGTGGTGGGCGCGGTCTATCCCGAACTTGCCACCCGCGGCCCCGAGGTCGAACAACACCGCGCCGTGCTGGGCCTGTTGCCCGATCAGAAATTTGAACGCGCGCAATGCTGCCAGCCGGTGCCGGGCGAACGGATCGTGGGCATCACCTATCGCGGGCGCGGCGTGGTGGTGCATGCCATCGATTGCCGCGCGCTTGAGGAACTTGAGGATCAGACCGACCGTTGGGTCGATCTGCAATGGCATTCGGGCACGCATGGCCCGGTCAATAACGTGTCGCTTGAGGTAACCATCCGCAACGATGCGGGGGTTTTGGGCCGGATCTGCACGCTGATCGGCGAACAGGGCGCGAATATCAGCGATCTGCATTTTCTGGATCGCAAACCGGATTACTATCGCCTGTTGATCGATGTGGATCTGCGCGATATCGAGCATCTGCATGCTGTCATGCTCGCGCTTGAGGCCGAAGGCGATGTTGCGATGCTGGCGCGTTACCGCGATATCGACCGCCGCCCCCAAAGCCCGCAGGCCGCCGCGCAATAACCCGCCCGTCTGGCGGTAACCGAAAGAGGGCTTGCCCCGTGTTCAAGCGCAAGAACAAGCGAACGATGGTGCAATCGATGCAGCATGCCGTCTGGCCCAAGGGCGGCTGGACGCGGGCGTTTCACTATATCCGCCACCGACTGCGCCGCCTGCCCGATACGCCCGAATCCATCGCGCGTGGCATTTTCGCTGGGGTTTTCATCGCCTTTACCCCATTTTACGGGCTGCATTTTATCCTGTCGGCGGCGCTGGCGCGGATCATGCGCGGCAATATCTTTGCGGCGCTGATCGGCAATTTCTTTGGCAATCCGCTGACCTATGTGCCGATCACGATCGTATCGCTGAAAATCGGGCATTGGATATTGGGCACAAGGTTCGATCCCAATACCGAACATACCGTGGCTGGCAAATTCGCGGCCGCATGGCGCGATCTGTTCGATAATGCGCTGACGCTTTTCACCCATGCCGATCCGCATTGGCTGGGGCTTATGCGGTTCTGGCGCGAAGTCTTTCTGCCTTATCTGGTGGGCGGGGTCGTGCCGGGGCTGATTGCCGCATCTGCCTGTTATTTCCTTGCGCTGCCGGTTATTCGGACATGGCAGCGTCACCGCCAGAACCGCGCGGCCAAGCGGCGCGCCCCGCGCCCCGGCGCGTCGTGACGGGGGCGGGAAAAGGGCGCTTTTCATCGCGCGGGGTTTGGCTAATCTGGGGGCAGTTTTGAGGGATGGGACCAAAGCATGAAGCCTGTTGGCACGCTCCGGCTGGGGGTAAATATCGATCATGTGGCAACCGTGCGCAATGCGCGCGGCGGGGCCTGGCCTGATCCGCTGCGCGCGGCGCAGATCGCGCAGGATGCCGGCGCCGACGGGATTACCGCGCATCTGCGCGAAGATCGCCGCCATATATCCGATGCCGATATCGAAGGGCTGATGGATATTCTACGCGTGCCGCTGAATTTTGAAATGGCCGCGACCGATGAAATGCAGGCCATTGCCCTGCGCCACCGCCCCCATGCCGTCTGCATCGTGCCCGAGCGGCGCGAAGAACGCACGACCGAAGGCGGGCTTGATATAGCGCGCGAGGAAAACCGGCTGGCGCATTTCATCGCGCCGTTGCGCGATGCGGGCAGCCGGGTGTCGATCTTTGTTGCCGCCGACGCGCGCCAGATCGAGGCCGCGGCGCGGATCGGGGCCGCGGTGGTCGAATTGCACACCGGCGGCTATTGCGATCACCATGCGGCGGGCGATTTCGCCGCGCGCGACGCGGAATTGGCGCGGCTGCGCGATATGGCGGCGCTGGCGCATGAACTGGGGCTGGAAGTGCATGCGGGCCATGGGCTGAATTATGAAACCGTGGGGCCGGTGGCGGCCATCCTGCAGGTGGTTGAACTGAACATCGGGCATTTCCTGATTGGCGAGGCGATCTTTCGCGGGCTGGCCCCGGCCATTGCGGAAATGCGCCGCCTGATGGATGAGGCGCGCGGATGATGCGGGCGCGCGCGCTTTGGCTGATACTGGCGGCTCTGCCGGGGGCGGCCATCGCGCAAAACGTGGGCGATTGCGCCGGGCGCGCCGAGGTGGGTTTCCTGATGGAACCGTGGGAGGAAAATACCCGCACCTTTGTAGGCGAGCGGGTGCGGCTTGCGGTGCTGGATCGGCGCATACCGGCCGAGGGGCCATTCTGGCTGCTGGTGATCGCGCCGCCCTTTGATGCCATGGGCCAGCGGCAATGCCAGATGGTGGGGGCAAGCGCGGATGCGGGTTTTGCCGCGATCCGGCTGGACGGGCTTGATGCCCGCTATGATCCCCAAACCGGGCTTGCGGTCGATCTGCCGGTGGCGACATTGGGGGCCGGGGGATTGGCGGATGCGATGCTGTCGTTGGTGATCGATCCGGCCAGCGGCGCGATTGCGGCGGAAATCGGGGGCGCGCCATGATCATCGGCATCGGGTCGGACCTGGCCAATATCGAACGCATTGCCAACACGCTCGACCGGTTCGGGGCACGGTTTCGCAACCGTGTCTTTACCGAGATCGAGCAGCAAAAGGCCGAAAACCGCGCCGATGTGGCCGGCACCTATGCCAAACGCTGGGCCGCCAAGGAAGCCTGTTCCAAGGCGCTGGGCACCGGGCTGCGCATGGGTATTTCGTGGAAAGACATGTCGGTCACCAATCTGCACACGGGCCAGCCGGTGATGCATGTGACCGGCTGGGCCGCCGCGCGGCTGGCGGAACTGACGCCCGAAGGCCATGTGGCGGTGATCCATGTCACCCTGACCGACGATCATCCATGGGCGCAGGCCTATGTCGTTATTGAGGCCCGGCCGATTTAGGGGTAGCAGGTGCAAATGGCCCGTTGCGGCCACAGGCTAATACGAGGGGCGCAGCCACCTATGGCGGATATGAAAAACAGCACGATCGAATTCATCAAGACGATTGTCTATGCCTTGCTGATCGCTGGCGTGTTTCGCACCCTGTTCTTTCAGCCCTTCTGGATTCCCACCGGCTCGATGAAACAGACGCTGATGATCGGCGATTTCCTGTTCGTCAACAAAATGGCCTATGGCTATTCGCGTTATTCCTGCCCCTTTGCGGTCTGTCCGATTTCGGGGCGGATTTTTGACAAAGACCCCGAGCGCGGCGATGTCATCGTGTTCCGCCACCCTTCGACCGGTGAAGATTACGTCAAACGCCTGATCGGGCTGCCCGGCGATACGATCCAGATGCAAAATGGCCTGTTGTCGATTAACGGCCAGATCGCGCCGCAGCGCCCCGATGGCGTGTTCGAGGAAATCTATCAACGTCAGGGCGCCGTGGGCACGACGCCGATCTGCGCGAATGGCGCGGTGGGGTTTGGCGGCCTTTGCGTCAAGGAACGTGCGATCGAAACCCTGCCCAACGGGGTCGAATATCCGGTGCTGAACGTGGGCAACAGCCCGCTGGACAACACGCCGATTTTTACCGTGCCCGATGGGCAATATTTCTTTATGGGCGATAACCGCGACAATTCCACCGACAGCCGCGTGGCCCAGCCCATGGGGGTGGGTTTCGTGGACAAGGAATATCTGCTGGGCCGGGTGGACCGGGTGATTTTTTCGTCCGGGGGCAGTTCGCTGCTGGCGTTCTGGACATGGCGCGCGGATCGCTTTTTCAAGGCGGTTGAATGAAGCTGGCCGCCGATCTGTCCGCGTTTCAAACCCGTATCGGCCATGATTTCGCCGATCTGGCCCTGCTGGTGCGCGCGGTGACGCATTCGTCGATTTCCTCGACCACCCGGCCCGATAACCAGCGGCTGGAATTTCTGGGCGACCGGGTGCTGGGCCTTGTGATGGCCGAGGCGCTGTTTGCCGCCGACCGCGCGGCGACCGAGGGCCAGCTTGCGCCCCGTTTCAATGCGCTGGTGCGCAAGGAAACCTGCGCCGCCGTGGCGCGTGAAATCGATCTGGGCGCCGTGTTGAAGCTGGGGCGTTCGGAAATGCTGTCGGGCGGGCGGCGCAAAGAGGCCCTGCTTGCCGATGCACTGGAAGCGGTGATCGCGGCGGTCTATCTTGATGGGGGCTTTGGTGCGGCGCGCGACGTGGTGCTGGCGCTTTGGGGGGCGCGGATCACCAGCGTGGCCCAAGATGCCCGCGATGCGAAAACCGCGCTGCAGGAATGGGCGCAGGGGCGGGGGCAAACCCCGCCGCGCTACACCGAAATTGGCCGCGCTGGCCCCGACCATGCGCCGGTTTTCACCGTCGAGGTGCGGCTTGAATCGGGCGAATCCGAAACCGCCGAGGCCCCCGCCAAACGCCATGCCGAACAGGCCGCCGCCCGCCGCCTGCTTGCACGAATCGAGGGGGGCAAGGATGACTGACACGCCGATGAGTGAACCGATGAATGAAACCCGCGCGGGCTTTGTCGCCCTGATCGGCGAACCCAATGCCGGTAAATCCACACTGCTCAACCAGATGGTGGGGGCCAAGGTATCCATCGTCACGCACAAGGTGCAAACCACCCGCGCGCGTATTCGTGGCGTCGCGATCGAGGGCGCGGCCCAGATCGTGTTCGTCGATACGCCCGGCCTGTTTCGCCCGCGCCGCCGGCTTGACCGCGCCATGGTGGCGGCTGCCTGGGGCGGGGCGGCTGACGCGGATATCGTCGTGCTGTTGATCGAGGCGCAGCGCGGCATCACCGAAGGGGTCGGGGCGATTTTGGATGCGCTGGCCGAACGCACCGATGGCCGCCCGGTGGCGCTTGCGATCAATAAGATCGACCGGGTGAAATCCGATGTGCTGCTGGCGCTGGCACAGGATATGAACACGCGTTTCGCCTTTGCCAAAACTTTTATGATTTCGGCGGAAAAGGGCTATGGCGTGGCCGATCTGCGCCAATGGATCGCGGAAAACCTGCCGCTTGGCCCGTGGCTTTATCCCGAAGATCAGATTGCCGATCTGCCGCTGCGCATGATTGCCGCCGAAATGACGCGCGAAAAGCTGACGCTGCGGCTGCATCAGGAACTGCCCTATGAATTGACGGTCGAAACCGAACAATGGCAGGACCGCGATGATGGTTCCGCCCGGATCGATCAGGTGATCTATGTCGCGCGTGATGGCCACAAGGGCATTTTGCTGGGCAAAAAGGGCGAAACGATCAAAGCCGTCGGCAAGGCCGCCCGCGAAGAGATCGAGGCGTTTCTGGGCCGCAAGGTTCATCTGTTCCTGCAGGTCAAGGTGCGGCCCAACTGGCTTGAAGAACCGGCGCGCTACGGCGAAATGGGGCTGGATTTCAAAGACGGCAACGGATGACCCGGCTGACGGCCGAATTCTGGGTCGCGGCCTATCTCAACCGGCTGCGGCTGGCCGATATCCCGGCGTTTATCGTGGCGCGCGGCGATGATACGGCGGGCGCGGTGCTGGTGAAACTGAACACGCTTGACGGTATGGCGCGCGCCTATATGCGCAACTTTGATCTGAGCACGGGCGCGCGCGTCTGGGCGGTGTTGATCGACGGGGCCGAACGCGATGTCGATGCCGCGATTGCGCGGCAACGCAGCTTTGACACCGACCTGTGGGTGATCGAGGTCGAAGACCGCGCGGGCCGGGTTTTGCTGGACGAACCGGGCCTCGCTGACTGAGGCCGCACGAATTCCCCCGCCACGCTATCGAATGTTTGCCGCAATGCAAAAATGTGCTAAGCGTTAGATAGATTTTAATTTTTTATTCATTCAGTCATTTGCGGGATTTTCTATGAAAGTTGCCGTGCTTGGTTTGGGCTATGTGGGTTTTACCGCCGCCTGCTGTATCGCGGGCGAAGGCCATCACGTGATCGGAATCGACATCAGCGCCCGCAAGGTGGGCGAAATCATGTCGGGTCTTGCGCCAATTCTGGAACCCCGGGTGGGCGAAATGCTGCACTGCGCGCTGGCGGAAAACCGGCTGGTGGCGGTAACGGAAATCGACCACCATCTGGACGATTGCGATATGGCGATCGTCTGTGTCGGCACGCCTTCGGCGGCGGACGGGTCGCATAACATGGGCTTTATCGCCGATGTGACGCGCCAGATTGCCGCCGCGGTCGATGCGCCGCGCGCCCGCCCGCTGGTAGTGGTGTATCGCTCCACCTTTCGGCCCGGCACGGTGGATGAACTGGTCTGGCCGATTTTCCGCGCGGCCTTGGGGGATGACGCCGAAAACCGGGTCGAGGTGGTCTATAACCCCGAATTCCTGCGCGAAGGCAGCGCGGTCGCCGATTATTTCGCCCCGCCGAAAATCGTGATCGGCACGCGCGACGGCGCGCCCAATGCGGTGATCGAGGCGCTGAACGCCAATATCGACGCACCGCGGTTCAATGTCGGTTACCGCGAGGCGGAAATCACCAAATTTGTCGATAATTCATGGCATGCGGTCAAAGTGGCCTTTGCCAATGAAATCGGCAGGGTGGCGCTGGCGCTGGGGGTATCGTCGCGCAAGGTGCACGAAATTTTCGTGGCTGATCACAAGCTTAATATCTCGGCCGCCTATCTGCGCCCCGGTGGCGCGTTCGGGGGATCGTGCCTGCCCAAGGATGTGCGCGCGCTGCAGCATATCGCGGGCGATAGCGGGGCGAATCTCTACCTGATCGACAGTCTGATCCGCTCGAACGAGGCGCATAAACACCGTCTGTTTGAATATGCCGCCGATGGGCTGGCGCCGGGCGCGGCGGTGCTGATGGCCGGGCTTGCGTTCAAGGCGGGCACCGATGATCTGCGCGAAAGCCCGAATGTCGATCTGGCGCGCAAATTTCTGGCGGCGGGCTATGCGCTGGAAATCTTTGATCCGGGGGTCGAGGCCGACAAGCTGGTGGGGGCCAACCTGGGCTATGCCTATAGTCAGTTGCCGGTGCTGGAACGGCTGTTGGTAAACAAAGCCCGCGCCGAAAGCGGGGCGCATGCCCGGATCGTTGCCACCAATTCCACCATTCAGGCGCTGTCCCTGCCCGATGGCGCCGATATCCGCCATGTTGGGATTTTACCATGAAAGACATCTCTGACCCGGCCCAACCCCGGCTTGAGGCGATCCGCGCCGCGCGCCCGCTGGCGGGGCGGCGGGTGTTGATCATCGTTGAAAACCTGCCGCTGCCCTTTGATCGCCGGGTTTGGCATGAATGCCGAACCCTGCAGGCGGCGGGCGCGCAGGTGGCGGTGATCTGCCCCAAGGGCAAAGGGTATGAAGCGCCGTATGAGGAAATCGACGGGGTGCATATCTATCGCCACGGCCTGCCGCTTGATGCCAAGGGGGCGCTTGGCTATCTGGCGGAATATGGCGCGGCGCTGTTTCACGAAATGCGGCTGGTGCTGAAAATCGCACGCCGGCACGGGTTTGATACGTTGCAGGCCTGTAATCCGCCCGATCTGATTTTTCTGGTGGCGCTGCCGTTCAAATGGGCGGGCAAGCGGTTCATTTTCGATCATCACGATATCAACCCCGAATTGTATGAGGCCAAATTCGGCAAACGCGGCGCATTCTGGCGGCTGATGGTGGCACTGGAGCGGATGACCTTTCGCGCCGCCGATGTCAGCATTGCGACGAATGAAAGCTATCGCGCCATCGCGCTGACGCGTGGGGCGATGGCGGCCGAGGATGTGTTTGTGGTGCGATCCGGGCCGGATCTGAGCCGGTTGGAACTTTGCGCGCCAAACCCGCGCTGGCGCAACGGGCGGGCGCATATGGTGGGTTATGTCGGCGTGATGGGCGATCAGGAAGGCATCGATCTGTTGCTGACGGCGGCGCGCGATATCGTGCACGATCAGGGCCGCGATGTGCAATTCGTGCTGGTGGGCGGTGGCCCGGCGCTTGATGGATTGCGGCGGATGGCGGCGGCGTTGGGGCTGTCGGATCATGTCACCTTTACCGGCCGCGCGCCGGATGCCGATCTGTTCGAGGTGCTGTCATCGGCGGATGTTTGTGTGAACCCCGATCGCGTCAATCCGATGAATGACAAATCGACGATGAACAAGATACTGGAATATATGGCGTTTTCAAAACCGATCGTGCAGTTTGACGTGACCGAGGGGCGCTGGTCGGCGGGGCGGGCCTCGCTCTATGCGGCGCCCAATGACACGGCGGATATGGCGGCCAAGATCGTGTCGCTGCTGGATGATCCGGTGCTTGCGGCGCAGATGGGCGCCTTTGGCCGCGCCCGGATCGAGGCCGAGCTGAGCTGGGACCATCAGGTGGGTGCGTTGATCGCCGCCTATCAGCGGGTGGCGGAAAAGCGGCCGGTTGGGGGATAGCGCGCCTAGCGCCAGCCCCAAAACCGCCGGCCCAGCACCGCCGCGAGCCAGCCGGCCAGAAAGCCGCCCAAATGGGCTTCCCATGCCAGACCGCCGCCGAGCACCAGCCAGAGCAGCGCGTTGAGCAATACCAATTCGCCAATGCTGCGCCAAAACGGCTGCATCGACATCCGGCCCCGCCGCATCGTGCGCCAGACCCGGTATTCCAGCGCGCCAAGCAGGCCGAACAACGCCCCCGACGCCCCCACCATCGGGCGTGGGCTGTCGGAAATCAGCCCAAAGGCCAGCCCGCCGCCGATGGCCGATGCGATATAAAGCGCCAGAAACGCCCCGGGCGTCATCCGCGCCAGCAACCGTTGGCCCAGCACCACCAGTGCCAACATGTTCATCGCCAGATGCAAGATCCCGCCATGCAAAAACGCATGGGTCAGAAACATCACCACCGGCTGGCTGGCATAAAGCGGCTCGCCCCCGCGCAAAAGCCCCGACCAGAACGCGCCGAACCCATAGGCATAGGCGCGCAGGTTTATCCCCAACAGCCCCATATCGCCCGCCATCAGCGCCAGTTCGATCACCACATTGATCGCCAGCAGCCACAGCAGCAGCGGCGGCAGTTTACGGGTGAAAATGCCCTCGGATTGCGGATGTGTTGGCGGCGACGCGGGGTTCATGGCGCGACAATCGCGCGCCCTGCGCCGTTAGGCAAGGGGCGGCGCGCATTATTCGGGGATGAAACGCGGCAGATGCGGTAGGGCTTCGCGCATGAAGGTTTGAAGGCGGGCGTCGGCATCGGCCTCGGCTTCGCCGGGCATGATCGGGGTGACGAAACGCACCAGCGCCCCGTCGCTGCGCCCGCGCAGCAGGCTGTCTTGCACGACCGAAATCTTGGCGTGATAATCATTCGTCATCCGCTGGCCGCGTTGCTCGAACCAGTAATAGACAAGCTGATGCGACAGCCCTTTTTGGATGACGGCGCGATTGACGTTGAATTCCCCGTAAATCGTGTGGCCCATATTCACCGCATGCGGCGCGATGGAAAAGATTTCCCAGCCGCCGACCGGCAGGCAAACTTCGGGCGAATGGATGCCGTGGCCCTCGGTCTGGTTGTTGTAAAAGGCGGAAAAGAAATTGATATAGGCCGGATCGCCGGGCGCGGAATAGACGGAATTGACGTAATCATCCGCGCCCAGAACCTGTTCTACCTGCGGCTCAAGCGGCAGTTCCGATCCGGTCCAGCCGGCGATATTGCGGGGAAATATGGCAAAGGGATCGCGGTCTACCGGCGGGCGCTCGGGGGTGGGGGCAAACCACCACGCCGCCCCGATCGCGGCCGATATCAGCGCGCCCCAGATCAGCCCGCGTGTGGGCGCGATCCGCCCGAAACGCGCGGCCTGGCCACCGAGCCCGGCGGTATCAAGATCGATCGCCTCGGTCAGCGGCAGGGGGCGGGGGGTCAGCCGCTGCAGCGCCACAGCCATGGCAAACAGGATCGCGATGCAGGAAATGAAGATCACCCAGCCTTCGAAAAAGTGCAGAAAACCTTCGGCATGTTCGATCCCATAGCTGTTGACCAGCACGCCGATAATCCCGATCCGCACCGAATTCATCAGCATGGTCAGCGGCGCGGCGGCCAACAGCAGCACCGCCTTGTGCCACATCGGGCCGCGATAGAGAATCGAGAACAGATAGGAAAAGCTCAGGATCGGGAACAGATAGCGCAGGCCGGAACAGGCCTCGGCCACCTGCAGTTTATAGACGCCCAGATCGATCACATTGCCTTCGAGGTAAACCGGCACGCCCATGGCCGCGACGATCCAGACGCCGATTTCCGAGGATATCCCCTGCAGGAAAATCGACAGTTTCCAATAAAGGAAATTCGGCAGCGGCAGCATGAACACCAGATGCACCACCGGCAGGAAATGCAGCTTGCCCTTGCCCCAGCCCATCGTGGTCAGCATCACGCCGCCGACCCAGATGATCAGCCCGTAGGTGACGATATCGGGCGTCTGCACCAGATTGCCCAAAATCCCGACGCCGAGCCCTGCCATCAGCACAATGATCCCGGGCCAGCGCGCCTGGGATACACCGGTTGCCGGCAGTTGATCGTTGCGCAATTCGCGCAGAAACAAATAAAGCGAGATCACCGGGATCAGTGGCCCGTGGCTATATTCCGCTGTGCCCCAGGCAGCCACCAGCGATCGCAGGCCCAGCCAGAATATCGGCAGCGCGGTGATAACCAACAGGGTGAACCAGACCAGCCCGCGCGGGTTTACCGCCAGCGGTTGCGTGGCAAAATGCGTGCGGGTATCCGCCATGCCGGACCCTTTCAAATAACATATAAAAATGCGGCAAATGCGGAATACCGCGCGCCCTTAAATCCCGTTCAGCCTAGCCGCAATTTCATGAAAAATCGAGCATTCTTTGCGTTCGGGCGGCATTTTCGGCCCGTCAGGGCAGCAGATCAAACTGCCGCCCGATCGACATGAACACCATATTCGATTGCGCGCGCCCGATGCCTTCGTCATCGCGCATCCGGTGGCGGTATCCGGCGTAGAGGTTCCAATCGGGGGTCAGCGCATGGCGATAGGCGGCGGTCAGCGTGGCGCGATCCACCCGTGCGCCGGGCACGGATTCATCGGTGATGATATAGCTGGCGTTGAAATCCAGCCCGGAATTGGCGTTGATCTGATACGCATAGCCAATGGCGAGCGACGTTGTCAGGCTTTCGCTGTCGGTATTGGTTTCGCGCACATCGCGCGAAAGCCGGGCGTTGATCACCCCGGTGGGCAGCGCATGTTGCCAGTTCAGCGCCGCAATCAGATCGGGATCGCCGCCATCAAGCGATGTGGCCCCGATCGATGCCGACAGCGCGCCATTGGGCAGTTCCATGCTGCGCGCCACCTGCGCCGTAAGCCGCCGGCCGTCGGCGGTGACGCGGCGGGAAATCTCGGCGCTGATCGTGCCGTTGGGCAGTTCGCGAATGCCACCAAGGCGCAGATCAAGCCCTTCGGTCGTGGTGGTGATGCCGAATTCCTCGGTATCGATGATGGAATAGCCAAGGCTGGCCTGCAGCGTCAGGATCGGGCTTGCGGCATAGGTCAGGCCCAGCGTGGCGCTGGTGGTTTCGCGGTATGTTCCCGCGGCGTCATCGGCATCATAGGTGGCAAAACGCGCGCCAAGATCGCCGGTCAGCACCGGCGACAGGTTCAGCCGCAGCCCGGCGGCGATATGCGCGCGGTCGATATCGGTCAGATTGGGGTTGGTGGTATCACGGTATTGAATCCCGCTTAGCCCCGCATCGAGCGTAAAGCCCATGGGCATGTCGCGCCCGGTTTCAAGATTGGCATTCACCGCCCATGATTCGCGCGTGCCCGCGCCGGTCAGATCGGCCAGATCTTCGGGCAGGATCAGATTGCCTTCTTCGTCGATGAAATCTTCGAACGGGCGCAGATAGGCCACATCGGCGCGCCGATAGCTGGCATCGACGCCAAATTCCGCCCGCGCGCCTTCGCGGGTATAGCCAAGGGTGATGCGCTGATTGTCAAAGCCCGAACGCACATCCGACGGCCCTTCGACCGCGCGCCACAAGGCCGAGGCTTGCAGCGAGAAGGTATCGATCGGGGTCGTGGCCTTGTAACCAAAGCTCAGGCCGGTGATCGCCTGATAGCTGGTGCCCGCACTGTCAAGATCAAGCGCAAGGTTGTCATCGACCTCAAACCGCTGATCCAGCCCGAAAGTGACGCTTTGCGCCCCGGCCCCGCTGGCCAGACATATGCCAAGCGCGCCCCAAAAAGCGGCGCGCCAAAAGCCTTGATATCCCACGCTGTTCCCCGTTTTTGTCATCTATTATTCAAACAACCGCCGCTGGGGCACGATGATCACATCGCCATTGGCCAGAACGGTGGCACCCACACCCGATGCGCCGCGTTCCATCGCCTGATAATCGATCGCATAGACCTGTTCGACGCCGGCGGCATCGACGCGGCGCAGTTGAATGCGCTTGGTCGCGGCAAAGCGGGAAAACCCGCCCGATTGCGCCAGAAATTGCAACAAGGTGGTGCCGGGCGTTACCTCGATCCGGCCGGGACTGGCCACTTCGCCCATCACGAACACGCCGATCGTGGGCGTAATGGCGGGGCCGTTGCGTGGGGGAACCGGCGCGGCAAGCGCGTCGAGGCTGACGAAAACCGTAGGGGCATTGGCGAAATTGGGCGCAAGGCCGGTGGAAATCGCGCTTTGCAACTGCGCCACGGTCAGCCCTGCCGCCGGGATCGATCCGGCCATCGGAAAGGATATCCGCCCATCGGGCAGCACCAGCGTGTTGCGGTTCAGCGCGCTGTCTTCGAGCACTTCGACGCGCAGCACATCGCCGGGCTTGATCTGATATTCCTGTGCCGTGGCCGCCAGCGGGGCCAGCAGGATCATGACAATTACCGCAAGGATCCGTTTCATTCTCGGTCTTCCTCCTGTTGTTGTCCGGCGGGGTTCGATCCCCTTTGAACAAAGGTTAAGCGCACGGGGGCGGCGCTGTCGCGCAAAAAGTGGCCTTGGGATGGAAAACGGGCCGATTGCCCGACCCGCGTGCCAGTGCCGCCACATGTTTCACGTTACTGGGTGGCATCCACCGGCGGCGGCAGGGTCGCAAGCGTCTGGTTTGCCAGCGCCAGTTGCGGCTGTGGATCCGGCCCGGCCAGCGCCACGGCCCGTTCCAGCACCGCGCGGGCATCAACGGGCCGGTTCAGCGCCGCAAGCGTCAGCCCCAGCCGCATCTGGACCACCGGATCGTCGGGCAGACCGTCGGCGGCCACCTGCAGATGCGCCAACGCATCAGTGTAATTGCCGCGCAGATATTCGATCCAGCCATAAGTGTCCTGAAACGCGGGCAGATCCATATCGCGCAAACGCCGGGCGATAGCATGGGCGCGGGCAAGCGCGTCCGGATCGTCGCGCCAGGTGCTAAGCAGGCTGGCAAGGTTGTTCGCCACGATCGCATTGCTGCTGTCATGGGCATACATATCGTCATAAAGCGCGATGGCGCCGTCGATATCGCCCGCGCCCTCAAGCAGGCCGGCCTTGATCCACATCAGCGCGGCGGCGCTGGCGGCGGGGTTGTCGTGGCGGGCAAGCGCGGCCTCGATCACGGCGGCGGCATCATCGTTGCGCCCCGCGTTCATCAGCAGCGCATAAAGCGCGCGCACAGGCGTGATCGCCACCGGGGCGCGGGCGATCAGGTCGCGGTAGATGGCTTCGGCTTGCGGGGCCTCGCCGGTGCTGACATGCAACGCCGCGCGTAGCAGCAGCAGATCGCCATCATCGGGCGATTGCGCCAGACGCGCCTGAAGGAAGGCGGCGGCGTCATTCGGGGTGCCATTGTCGATATGGCTGCGCACGATCGCGGCCACAGCGCCGGTGGCCGCATCGCCCTGATCGATCAGTTGCTGCAAAAAGGCGATGCTTTCCGCGTGCCGGTTCTGGCGGATCAGCTTGTCGGCCGCCAGCCGGTTGGCGATGGTCACCGCGTCGGGCGAGCCAAGTTCATGCAGCCGGGTGATCACGCCATCGATGCGCGCCCAGTCGGCCTGCACCATGTGCAAGCTGCCAAGCGCGTCAAGCAGCGCCAGATTTGCCGGTTCGCGGCGCAGCCCGGTGATCAGCACCGATTCAGCGGTGGATAGTCGCGCATCCGCGATCAGGAAATCCGCGTAGCGCAGGGTCACATCGGGGCGCGATCCCGATACTTCGACCGCCATCGACAGACGTTCGCCCGCCAGATTGCGCGCACCATCGCGCAGATGCGCATCGGCCATCAACAACAGGATTTCCGCATCGCGCGGTTCCTGACCCAGTGCGGTGCGCAGCGCGGCAATGGCGCCACCGGGATCATCGCCCTCGATCAGCCAGGCCGCCTGCATTTTCAGCGCGCCGACATGGCTGGGATCTTCGGCCAGAATTTCGGCCACATGGCTGCGGGCCTCGGAATCGCGGCCATTTTCAACCAGCATCTGCGCCAGCGCCGTGCGGATCGCGCGGCGGTCGTGGCCGGGGGCGGCCTGCGCTAGGCTGGCCTGCATCGCGTCGATCGCCTGATCCTGCGCGCCGCCTTCGTAATCGATGGCCGCGCGCATACCGCTGAAAAATGCGGCATCGGTGCCAGCGGCGATCAGCCGGTCTGCCTCGGCGCGGGCGGCATCATCGCCGCGCGTGAGCCGCAGGAATTGCACCACGGCAAACCGGGCCTGCCGGGCGGCATCCGCATCGGGCGCCCGATCGACCAGCCCGCGCAGGAAATTTTCGCCCGCCGACATATCATCGGTTTGCATGAACCATGACAAAACCGCCTGCTGGATTTCGGCATCATCGGGGAAAATCTCGGCCATATGCTGCAAATGCGTGCCAAGGGCATCGGCATCTTGCAATGTGGCCAGCACCCGCAGGCGGGCATCATGCATCATCCGGTCGCCCGGGTTCTGGGCCAATGCGATATCGATCTGTTCCAGCGCGGGAAACCAGTTGTTGCGAAACAACAGATCCTCGATCACCAGATGCCGGGCGATGATATTGCCCGGCGCGGTTTCCAGCACGTCATGGCCGGTCTGCACCGCGATGCCTGCGGCGTGGCGATTATCGGCGCGCCGTGCATCGCGGTAATCAAGCAGGGCATTAAGCGCGCGCACCATCGGCTCATCGGGGGCGATATCGCGTGCAGCGCGGGCGTGGCGCTCGGCCTCGTCCCATTCGGCGTCGAGTATGGCGATTTCCGCCAATTTGGCGCGGCCTTCCAGATGATCGGGGTATTGTTCGACCAGCCGCAGATACTGGCTATAGGCTTCGGATGTGCGCCCCTCTTGCAACTGGGTGCGGGCATAGGCCTCGCGCGCGCCCTGATGCGCACCGTCCAGCCGAAACACGTTGCGAAATTCCACCAGCGCCCGCTCGATGTCATTTTCCGCAAGCAAAGCCATGCCGGATTGATAATGCGCCTCGGCGCGTTCTTGGGATGTTTTGCAGCCGCCTAGGGCCAAAATAGCAGTAAAACTGACAATAATCACCAAACCGGGGCTGCGCATACGCATGAAAACACCTTTCATCAAATCGCCGGGCAACGGCCCGGGCGGGCGGGGCGCGCTGAGGCCCGGCGGGGCCTGCGCGGGTTAATAACCGGTGCCGCGCAACACCACGGCCACAGTGGCAAACAGGATCGCAATATCGGTGCGCAGCGACAGGATGCGTTCATAACGCGTGTCAAAATCGGCGCGCGCGGCAAAGGAACAGGCGTTGCGATCCGAAATCTGCCACAGGCAGGTCAGGCCAGGGCGCAGCCGGTAATAGGCCGTGCCGGGATAAAGCGGCTGTTGCTGGGGCATCATCGGGCGCGGCCCCACAAGGCTCATGTCGCCGCGAATGACATTCCACAGTTGCGGCAGTTCATCGAGCGAGGCCTTGCGCAGAAAACAGCCAAACCGGGTGATGCGCGGATCATGTTTGAGCTTTTGCGTGCAGTCCCATTCGTGCCGGGCATCGGCGTTTTCATCCAGAAAACACGCCAGCCGGCCATCGGCATCGGGCACCATGGTGCGCAGCTTCCACATGGTGAAAATCCGACCGCCGCGCCCGATCCGGGGCTGATGGTAAAAGGGGTTATGCCCGTCCAGCGCCACAAGCCCCGCAAGGATCAGCACGATCGGCGCCACGAATGGCGCGGCCAGGCAGATCAGCACGATATCAAGCGCGCGCTTTGTTCCATGCGCATAAAGGCCGAATGCACGGGGTGTTGCGTGAATGGTTTCGCTTCGATGTGGAGGGAATGAAAAATCAGAAGGCATTGCATATCTCTAATCTCTTGCACGCCATCAAAGGCTGTTAAAATTTGAGCGTCGCAAGGGTTTGAAAATACCCCCAGCGGCACGGATTAAAAAAATTCGAATAATCACTTTTCAAATCCCGGCGCCAAAATAGGTGCCGACAGGATCAGCGTAACACTGAGTTAATCTTTTTCGCAACGTATTTTAGCGGCATTCCGGGGATCGCCCCCGCAGGGTCGCAAATGCTGGCTTTCGCGGCCGGTTTGCGGGGGTATCCGCGCCGCGTGGCGGGCTATGGCGGCGCGAATCGGTTTGGCGGGCGCGGGGATGTCGCGGCGCGGGCGGGGGTGCGAAGTGCGGGGCCATTTGGCCCCTGCCATAAGGATATTTCAACAAAATCGCCCGGATACATCAAAGATCATTGCGAGAAACCGATATCCGCGTATTCTGAAAGAGATAATATTGTGGGAAGGTCGGGGCAATTCGCGCCCCCATGGGTTTCGCGCCCGGCAGCCCGTCACGCATTTGTGCGGAGATTGATTTTGACTATTTCTTTTGAAATGGCTTTGGCCATGCCGGTTGAATTATGAATGGCGCATCGGGTATTTACACGGGCTATTTCGGCCTGAATGAACGGCCATTTTCGTTGGTGCCTGATCCCGAATTTCTGTTCTGGTCTGCGCAGCATCGCAAGGCCTATACGATGCTGGAATATGGCGTGATGACCCGCGCGCCGATCACGCTGATTTCGGGCGAAGTCGGGGCGGGCAAGACGACGCTGCTTTTGCAATTGCTGCGCTCGCTTGATGATGATGTCACGGTCGGCATGATCGCCAATGCCCATAGCGGGGATCGGGGTGAATTGATCCGCTGGGTGCTACAGGCTTTGTCGCAGCCGGTGGGGCCGGGCGATACCTATGTCGATATGTTCCACCAGTTCCAGCAATTCATGGTCGATGAATATGCCGCCGGCCGCCGGGTGATGTTGGTCTTTGATGAGGCGCAGAACCTTAGCCGGGAATCGCTTGAGGAATTGCGCATGTTCACCAATATCAATTCCAACAAGGATGAGCTGTTGCAGCTTGTTCTGGTGGGCCAGCCGGAATTGCGCGATACCGTCCGCCGCCCCGATCTGACGCAATTTGCCCAGCGGATCACCGCCAGTTTTCATATCCCGGCGATGGATGCGCCCACCGTGCGCGCCTATATCGCGCACCGGCTAAAGGTGGCGGGGGCGGGCGCGATGCTGTTTGATGAACCCGCCTGCCTGATGATCCATTCGGCCACGCGCGGCGTGCCCCGGCTGGTCAATCAGCTTTGCGATCTGTCGATGGTCTATACTTTTACCGAAAATCGCAAACGCGTTGTGCCCAACGTGGTGCGCCAGGTGCTGGGGGATGGCGTTTTCTTTGCCGGCGGGGCCTATGTTTTGCGGGAGCCAGTCAGATGAAACTTGATCTCCGGTTCTATTTTTCGATCTTTCTGCGGCGATTGCCTTATTTTCTGGTGGTGCTGTCGGCGGTTACCGCGCTTGGGGTGGGGGTGGCGCTGCTGTTGCCCACCAAATACCGCGCGCAGGCATTGCTGCTGATCGAACAGGAACAGATCCCGGGCGAATTGGCCTCGTCCACCGTGCAGACGGGCGATCTGGAACAGTTGCAGATCATCACCCAGCAAATCACCACGCGCGGCAATATGATCGATCTGGCCAACCGCTTTGGCATTTATGCCGATCAACCGGGGATCGAGCCTAATGCCGTGGTCAACGACAAGCGCGCGCGGCTGCGTATCGATCCGGTCACCGGGCGCGATCGGGCGACAACGGTGAACGTGTCTTTCGACGGCACCAGCCCGCAGCAGGCGTTTCAGGTGACCAATGCCGTTGTGACGATGATCTTGCAGGAAAACGTCCAGATGCGCACCGGTCGCGCGGCCCAAACGCTGGAGTTTTTCCGCCAGGAGGTTGACCGGCTTGGCGCCGATCTCGACCGGATGGGGGCCGTGATTTTGGCCTTTCAAAGCGCCAATCAGGAAAGTCTGCCCGATTCGATCCCCTATCTGCGCGCGCGCCAGACGACGTTGTTGCAGCAAACCAACGATCTGCAACGCGCCGCCGCCGCATTGACCGATCGGCGCGCCCGGTTGGTCGAACTCTATGAACGCACGGGCCGGGTCGATTTCGCCCCGGATCAGCGCACCCCCGAACAACGCCAGTTGCAGGAATTGCAAAACGAACACGAAGCGGCGCTTTTGGTCTATTCCCCGCAAAACCCCCGCATCCGCGCCATTGAAACCCGGATCGAGGCATTGCAGCGCGTGGTTGCGGCCCAGGGCGGCATCGATCCCGCGCTTGCAGGTGCGCCCAGCCAGTTTGAATTGCAACTGGCCGAAATCGATGGCGAACTGGAATATAATGCCGCGCAACAGGAAATGGCCGCGCAGGAATTGGCCACGATTCAATCCGCAATCGCGGCGAGCCCGGCCAATGCCGCCCGTCTGGCCGAACTTGACCGCGATCAAAGCATCACGCGCGGGCAATATAACCTTGCGGTTGACCGGCTGGCGCGCGCGCAAACCGGCGAACGTATCGAGTTGCTGTCGCGCGGCCAGCGGATTTCCGTGATCGAACAGGCGGTCCTGCCGGTTGAACCCGCCAGCCCCAACCGGCCGCTGATCGCCGCAGGCAGTCTCGCGGGCGGGCTGTTTTTGGGGCTTGGGCTGGTCCTGCTGCTTGAGATGTTCAACAGTGCGATCCGCCGCCCCTCCGAAATTCAGGCCCGCCTGGGCGTTCAGCCGCTGGCCACGCTGCCCTATATCCGCACCCGCAGGCAGCAAATTTCGCGGCGCAGCGTGGTGACGGCGGCGGTTTTGGTGGCCGTGATCGGCACGGGCGCGGCGTTGTTTGCCTTTGATCAATTCGTGCTGCCCATGGACCGGCTGGTCAGCAATGTGATGGATAAAACCGGCCTGACGCAGCTCTTTCACTAGGATATCGCCATGGAACGCATTCAATCCGCCATCGAAAAAGCCCGCGCGACCCGCAATGGTGCGCCTGCGCGCTCGGGCCCCCGCAGCCCCAATCCGCCGCCGCGCCAACACGGGATTCGCGACGCCTGGGCGGGGTTGCGCGAATGGGCGCCTTCGGCACGGGTCATGGCCAATAACCGGATCGTGACCTTTGCCGGCGGGGCCGATGCGACACCATTCGATCTGTTGCGCACCCGGATTTTGCAGCAAATGCGCGCGAATAACTGGCGGCGGCTGGCGATCACCTCGCCCGGCAGCGATTGCGGCAAAACGACGATCTGCGCCAACCTGGCCTTTAGCCTTGCACGCCAAGGCGATATCCAAAGCGTGGTGATCGAGCTTGACATGCGCCGCCCCGCGCTGGGCCGCACCCTCGGGCTGGAAGCCGAGCCGATGCAGCTTTCACAAGCGCTGGATGGCACCGACGATATTGCGCAACATATGGTGCGCTATGGCGATAATCTCGCCTTTGGCTTTAGCCGTGCGGCGATCCGCAATTCTTCTGAACTGTTGCAAAGCGCGAAACTGGCCGACGTGCTGGCCGATTACGAGGCCCGTTTCGCCCCCACGATCACGATTTTCGACATGCCACCGATGCAGGCCAGCGACGATATGCTGGGCTTTGCCGGCAAGGTGGATTGCGTGCTGTTGCTGGCGGCCGCCGAACGCAGCTCGATCGAGGAAACCGACACCTGCGAACGCGACCTGGCCGAACAAACCAACGTGCTCGGCATCGTGTTGAACAAATGCCGCTACCCGGAACAGAGCTACGGATATTACGCCTGAAAGCGCCGGCGCCGGATCAGCCCAAGCACGGCCAGCGCCCCGCCAAGCAACGCAATCCCCGCCGGCAGCGGCACGGGGGCAAGGACGACGTTGTCGATGCTGAAATGCTGATTGCCATATTCAAAGATCCCGGGCCCGTCCAGCGCCTGCACCACGAACAAATCCAACGGGCGCACATGCGGACCGACATAAACAATCGGGCCCGGCGTCATGGCAAACTGATCGCGCCAAACGAGCGCGCCATCGCGATAGCCGCTGAGAACGACGTTTTCATAGGTCTGGCCGCAGCCGTTATCCACGGGGCAGTCAAAGTGGTTGCCCCAAATCTCAAGATTTCTAAGATGGAAGTGCCGACCGTAAGTGAAATATAGTTTTTCAGCGTAATGACCATCGCCCGGGTTATCGAGGTGGGCATAGCCGGGGACATCGGCCAGTTGGCCCCAAATCCCTGAAAGCGATACGCCGTTCTCGATATAGAGATCATAAATGCCATCGGTATCAGTATCATGATAGGCGCCGGCACCGTGATCGAAGGTGACGGTCACGGCATGGCTTTCGCCGGGGATAATAAGGGCGAGGGCGAGGAAAGGCAGGGCAAGCAGGCGATAAAACACGGGCGGACGCCTCCGGGGTATGGCAATGGGAATATAAAATGACAGTCTCGAATATCTTCCAAGCCTGCGCCTGACGGCGGGCGCGGTCAAGCCGGAATTGCAGGGGAAGGCGCGGGGGCAGAAAGCGCACGTCCCCTGCCGGGGTGCCATGTGGGCGTCGCGGTGCCCGGCCTTGCTGGCGCCGGAAGGACGGATCCGCTGTTGATTGACAGAAGACTCAATCGGGCGACAATCGACCTTCTTTCAATAGGGTGGAGGCGGGAATTTGACTGCTCCAGATTATTCAAGCAAGACGACATCATATTTCGCGCATACGCGGCGGGAAATTGCGCCGCTTCTGCCGCCGCGTCGCACAAGAATTCTTGAAGTCGGTTGCGGCAGCGGCGCAACCCTTTACTGGCTAAAATCGCTT
Source organism: Paracoccaceae bacterium (assembly GCA_041655055.1). Lineage (GTDB taxonomy): Bacteria > Pseudomonadota > Alphaproteobacteria > Rhodobacterales > Rhodobacteraceae > JBBAGE01. Next base: position 1,077 of record JBBAGE010000015.1, on the reverse strand, counting down.
TATCCTGACAGTGAAACGGTGGGAATCGAATACGAACCTTCCAACCGCGTCACGCTAGAAACTTGTGTGGACAGCTATCACATCGGCGACGCAGAGACTTTTTCGGAAGAAATCGGGACATTCGATCTGATCCTCTGTTTGGATGTGCTGGAGCATCTCAGGTCTCCCGAAGATGCACTTCGCCGCTATGCAAGCCTGCTCCGGCCGGGAGGTGCGGTAATCATATCGGTTCCAGCGGTTTCCTATATCGGCGTTTCCTTGCCCTTGCTGATGCGACGGCGTTTCACTTATACGAACGCCGGCATTCTGGATCGGACCCATACCAGGTTGTTTGTCGAGGAGACGACGGTCAGGCTGGCCAATGATGCAGGATTGATCGTTGATGCCGGCCTGCTGGGAGGGCTGTCGGGCCCCAGAACGCGCGCTTTCAATGCCGTGACTCTGGGCTTATTCCGCCATTATCTGACCAAGCAGTATATTGTCAGGGCCATACCTGTCACTGGCCCGCAGATGCAGAAGGTGGATTGGAAGATTGCCCGATATCCGCGGGAGCCATCTGCCACCACCGCAGTCGCTGACGATCATGAGGCACATGTTACATAAGCCAGCCGAATCGCGCGGCCATGCTATGCCGCCGGCCGGTTCAGCCCTGCTGCCGCCAGCTTTCCGCAAGGCCGTGGCTGCCGCCTCCTAAGCCGAGGCCAAGCATACGGCGGCTGCGGTAAAGGCGCACCCGGGTGAGGCAGGCCAGCGCGAGGGCTTGGGTCCGCAGCCCGGTAATGCGGTCAGAGCGGGCAATTCGTACCGCCTCGACCGGGGGAGAGGCTGCGAGCGCTACTGCACGCAGGCACCAGCGCAAACGTGCTGCACCACCGGCCCGTGCGGCTTGTTCATGGCCGATATGCCGATCCCATTTGCGTGCTAACTCGGCAAAAGTGGTGCGTGCCGGCGTCGCGATCGTGACTTCGGGTGACCTGCCCCCGTTTTCAGGGCCACTCGTAAATCGAGTCTGTTCTCCTTTTGTGTGCCATCATTCGGCGGCGTGAGCAATGGGCGCAGGCGCGGAGCCGTCAAGTA
>JBBAGE010000014.1:0-25941 GCA_041655055.1 Paracoccaceae bacterium | reverse complement strand
ATTGCGTCTGCATCGCATGCAACGCATCCTCGGCATCGCGCAATTCGGCCATATCGGCGGCCGGCACGATGATGCGCCGCCCGTCTTCGGGGGCCAGCGTATAGGTGATCATCGCATCGACCACGCCGCGGATCGGGCGCAGGATGAACCGGCGCGCCGCCAAAAACAAAAGCCCCGCCGCCATCAGTGTCAGCATCGCCGACAGCGCCAGAATCCGCAGCCCGTAATCAAGCATTTCTTCCCGCAACGGCGCCGTTTCCATCGTCACCTCGATCAACAGCCCGGCCTCTTTCACCGGATCGCCGATCACCCGGATCACGCGGTTCTCGCGGTCCGCCAGCGCGCCCAGCGCATCCCAGATCAGTTCAAACGGCCCGGGGGCGCGCAGATCATAGGTGGCATGAATCGGCTGCGGAATCGGCGATGACAGCACAAGCTGGCGCAATTCATCGCGCCGCAACACCACGTTGAACACGCCCGCATTGGCCAGCAGCTCATCCTCAAGATCCACGTCGATCACATCATTGGCCAGCAATGCCAAAGACGCGATTTGCGCCCGTTCCAGCCGCGATAACAGGTAATCTTCGCGAAAACGCGCCACGGATGGCACGAGGATCAACACTTCGGCCAGCATGACGAAAACGATCGTCAGGATCAGAAATCGACCCGAAAGTGTGTTCAGGATGTATCTTCTCCCTTGATTGGGGTGGCGTCTGCTGCAAGGATTACCAAATAAATACCGCAATAAACAGGCTTTGCCCCCGCGATGTGGCGCAAAACCGGCAATTTATGTGGAATTTCTGCGCCGATGCCGCGCGCGTTAATTGACAAGCCGCCCACATGACCCTAAGGACAGGCTTCGAATGTATCCCGGCCTTCAAATCCCGTGTGGATTTGGGCCAAACCCGACGGAGACGGAGCGATGAAACGCACCTACCAACCGAGCAACCTGGTTCGCAAGCGGCGCCATGGTTTCCGTGCGCGTATGGCCACCAAGGCTGGCCGCAAGATCCTGAACGCACGCCGTGCGCGTGGCCGCAAAGAGCTCAGCGCATAATCCGCGCAAGGTAATGCCATGACACCGCCGGAGGAATCTGTGGCAGGCGTTATCGCCGGTGCTGCAGCGCTGCCTCCGGCGGTTTCTGTTTGCCTGGACACATTGCGCAAACGCGCCGATTTTGTCGCCGCGTCGCGCGCGCGCCGTCAGGCCACGCCCGGCATGATCGTGCAGGCCCGCAAACGTGGCGATTCTGATACCCCCTGCCTGATCCGCGTCGGTTTCACCTGTTCCAAAAAGGTCGGCAATGCGGTGGCCCGCAACCGTGCCAAGCGCCGCCTGCGCGCCGTGGCGCGCGACCTGCTGCCCCTGCATGGCCGGCCCGGCTGGGATTACGTGCTGATCGGCCGCGCCGGTGCCACGGCCGCCCGACCCTTTGATAAATTGCAAGGCGATCTTATCTATGCGCTGAAAAAGCTGCATCAAGGTGGCTCATGACCCCGCTTGCCTGGATTTTCGCGCTGCCCGTTCGCGCCTATCGGCTGATTTTTTCGCCATGGGTCGGGCACAATTGCCGCTATCAGCCCACCTGTTCCGCTTATGCGCTTGAGGCGCTGGAAAAACATGGCGCGCTGCGCGGCGCATGGTTAACCGCGCGTCGTATTGGCCGCTGCCACCCGTTTGGCGGCGATGGCTATGACCCCGTGCCCGACCCGGGCCCCCGAAAAACTGACCCAGAGGGCCCAGATGCTTGACGATCTCGACGATATTCATCCGCTGTTTCACGGCGCGCCCTCGACCACCGAATTCAAGAAACTGCGCAAACGTATCGTGCGCAATGTGCGCGAAGCCGTTGAACAATATGGCATGATCGAACGCGGCGCCCGCTGGCTGGTCTGCCTTTCGGGGGGCAAGGACAGCTATACCTTGCTGGCCGCGCTTTATGAATTGCAATGGCGCGGGATGCTGCCGGTGGAAATTCTGGCCTGTAACCTTGATCAGGGTCAGCCCGGCTTTCCCGCCACCGTCCTGCCCGAATTTCTGGAACGCATGAATGTGCCGCACCGGATCGAATATCAGGATACCTATTCGATCGTGATGGATAAAATCCCGCAAGGCCGCACCTTTTGTGCGCTATGTTCGCGGTTGCGGCGCGGAAATCTCTATCGAATCGCCCGCGAAGAGGGCTGTAGCGCCGTCGTTCTGGGCCATCACCGCGACGATATCCTGGAAACGTTCTTTATGAATCTGTTTCATGGCGGGCGTCTGGCAACGATGCCGCCGAAACTGGTTAACGAAGAAGGCGATCTGTTCGTTTACCGCCCCCTTGCCCATGTGGCCGAGGAAGATTGCCTGAAATTCGCCACCGCGATGCAATATCCGATCATTCCTTGCGATCTTTGCGGCAGTCAGGATGGGCTGCAACGTCAACAGGTGAAACAGATTCTTGACGGGTGGGAACGCAATTCGCCCGGGCGTCGGCAGGTGATGTTCCGGGCGCTGATGAATGCACGGCCGTCGCATCTGCTTGACCCGAACCTGTTCGATTTTGCCGCGCTTGCCCGCGCGCAACCTGCCCAAGACTAAAATTTTACCTAGTTTGAGGGCGGGCGTTAACCGCTCGGCCACGAAGTCTGCCTAATCCTTGCCCTGTGCGCAGGTATCCGACCTGCACAAGCCCAGGATGAATGATGTTTCGCAGATATAGACCCCGCCTGAACCGCGCCCGCTTGCACCGAATCCTTGTCGGCCCGCAACTGCTGGCCTTTTTCCCGGCGCTGACGCTTGGCGGCTATTGGTTCGGGGGCGAGGCGGCGCTGCTGGTGCTGGCGGTGGTGTTGCCTGGGCTGTTCGCGCTGGCCGCGGGGCGGCAAGCCCACGCGCCCGGCGATACGATCGATCCGGTCACGAAACTGCCCCTGCGCGCGGCGCTGATTGCCACGCTGGATCAAATACTTGCGCAAAATCATCAGGGCACGGCCTGTATCGTCGTTGAAATCGATGATTATCCGCATCTGGCCCGCCACCATGGCCCTGTTGCCGCCGATGAAATTCTGCGTGGCGCCGCCGGGCGGGTGGTTGGCGCGCTGCGCACCGATGATCTGGTTGCCCGGCTGGATGGGGCCTGTCTCGCGATCGCGCTTGCGCCCACCCGGCGCGCCGATCTGGAAAGCCTGATCCAGCTTGCGGCCCGGCTGCAGGCCGCAATTGCCGCACCGATCAGCCTTGGGGGCACCCGCGTGCATGTAACGGCCTCGGTCGGGTTTTGCCTGCCGGCGCGCGCGCGCGAACAAAATGGCAACAGTTATCTGGAGGCCGCCCTGCGGGCCTTGGCCGAGGCCCGCGGCGTCGGCCCCGGCGCGATCCGCGCCTATACCAATGGCACGGCCCCCACCTGCCCCAATCCCGCCCGCTTTGCCGCCGAAATCGCCGATGCGCTGGAAAACGGCCAGATTCGCGCCTGGTTTCAACCGCAGGTCTCGACCGACACGGGCAAACTCAGCGGGCTTGAGGCGCTGGCCCGCTGGGTCCACCCGGTGAATGGCCTGATCGCGCCGATCGATTTCCTGCCCGCGATCCGCGAAGCGGGCCTTTTCGAACGTCTGGGCGAAATCATCCTCAGCCAATCTCTGCGCGCGCTTAAACGTTGGGATAATGCCGGGCTGATCGTGCCCTGCGTCGGGGTCAATTTTTCGTCGTTCGAGTTGGGCAACCCGGGCATCTGCGACAAGATCCGCTGGGAACTGGACCGGTTCGACCTGACCCCCGACCGGCTGACGGTCGAAATTCTCGAAGATGTGATCGCGGCCACCGATAACGACATGATTGCCCGAAATATCCGCGCCTTATCGGATATGGGCTGCAATATCGATCTGGACGATTTCGGCACCGGCCATGCCTCGATTGCCAATATCCGCCGGTTTGCGATCAACCGGATCAAGATCGACCGATCCTATGTCACCCGCGCCGATACCGACCGCGAACAACAAAAAATGGTGGCCGCGATTCTGACGATGGCCGAACGGCTTGACCTGCAATCGCTGGCCGAGGGCGTTGAAACCATGTCGGAATATTCCATCCTCGCGCAACTGGGCTGCAACCACGTGCAAGGATTTGCCATTGGCCGCCCGATGGCCGAAGATGACATATCCGGCTGGATGGCCAGACACCGCGAAACGATTGTTGAACCACCCCAGGTCACGCGGCGTGCTATATGATACCTTTCGCCGCTTCCTGCGTGGAAATGGGGGAATTGGCTTGACCTTTGGCGCCCTGACAGGTTGAACCGGCGCTGAATTCTAAACTGCGTTGGGCGGCCCGTAATGGACGATCAGAACAAGAACCTTATCCTGGCTGTCGCGCTGAGCGGCCTTGTCATGCTTGTGTGGATGCTCTGGTTCGCACCAGAACCCCCGCCGCAAGACCCCGCCGGGCAGGTGACCGCGCAAAGCGATATCGCCGATCTGGTCACCCCACGCGCGGCCGAAAGCGAAGCCGCCGCCGCCCCCGATGCGGCCGAAATCGACGTCGCCGAAAGCGCCCGCGTGCCGATCGAAACCGATCGCCTGCGCGGCTCGATCTCGCTGGTGGGCGGGCGGCTCGATGATCTGTCGCTGCGCGATTACAAGGACACGCTGGAACCCGAAAGCGATATCGTCACCCTGCTGTCCCCCGTTGGCGGCCCCAATGCCTATTATGCCGTGCATGGCTGGGCCCCGGGCGGCGATCTGGCCAGCGAAGACGTGCCCGGCCCGAATACCCAATGGCAGTTGGAACGCGGCACGACGCTGACCACCGCCACCCCCGTCACGCTGATCTGGGACAATGGCAAGGGCCTGACCTTCCGGCGCAGCATCGCGGTGGACGAAGATTTCATGTTCACCGTCACGCAATCGGTGGAAAACACCTCTGATGCCACCAAACGCCTTGCGCCCTATGGGTTGGTCGAACGCCGCGGCCTGCCCGCCGATCTGGTGAATTTCTTTATCCTTCACGAAGGTCTGGTGCGGCTGAGCGATGATTCGCTTTCGGAAATCAAATATAACAAAATGTCCGATATGGATTTCGACGAACGCGAAGGCGCGCGCGCCGAAACGGTCGAAGTCGCCGAAAACGGCTGGATCGGTTTTACCGATAAAAACTGGATGACCACGCTGGTCCCCATCCCCGGCCAAAGCTTCCGCTCGGTCGCGCGCTACGCGCCCCAGACCGAAACCTATCAGGCCTATGTCACGCTGCCCACGCTTGAGGTCGCCCCCGGCGCACAGGCCGAATCGACCACGATGCTTTTTGCCGGCGCCAAGGAATGGGAAACCATCCGCAATTACGAAAAAACCCTCGGGATCGACCGATTCGTCGATTCGATCGACTGGGGCTGGTTCTATTTCCTGACCAAGCCGATCTTCATGGTGCTGCACTGGCTCAACGGCCTGATCGGCAATATGGGCTGGTCGATCATCACACTGACCCTGCTGATCAAGGCGGTGCTGTTCCCGCTGGCCTACCGCTCTTACGTATCGATGGCGCGGATGAAAGAACTGCAGCCCGAAATGGAAAAACTGCGCGAACGCGCGGGCGATGACCGGGCCAAGCTGCAACAGGAAATGATGGCGCTTTACCGCAAGGAAAAGGTCAATCCCGCCGCCGGCTGTCTGCCGCTCTTGCTGCAGATTCCGATCTTCTTTTCGCTCTACAAGGTGATTTTCGTCACGATCGAATTGCGGCACGCACCCTGGATCGGCTGGATTCGCGACCTTTCGGCCCCCGACCCATCCTCCGTTCTAAACCTCTTTGGCCTGCTGCCCTTTGCCGCCCCCGGGCCCGAATCCTTCTTTGCGATCGTCTCGCTCGGGGTGCTGCCGATCCTTCTGGGCGTGTCGATGTGGTTCCAGCAAAAGCTGAACCCCGCACCGCCAGACCCGGCGCAGCGGATGATCTTTGCCTGGATGCCCTGGGTGTTCATGTTCATGCTCGGCCAGTTTGCCAGCGGGCTCGTGCTCTACTGGATCGCCAACAACACGATCACCTTTGCCCAGCAATATATCATCATGCGCAGCCATGGGCATAAGCCCGACCTGATCGGCAATATCTTCAAGCCCCTTCGCCGCAAGAAATCCCCCGAAGCGAAATAACCGCTTCGGGGCGGAGCCCGCGCCATGCAATTGCCCTTCCCCCTCGCCACCCCTTCGGCGGACGATATCGAAACCGGTCGTCGGCTGTTTGCCGGCGGCACCACCTTTGTCAAAGGCGTGGTCGCCATGAGCGGCCTGCCCCCCGATGACCGGATCGAAATCTGCCTGGCCGGGCGATCGAACGTCGGAAAATCCAGCCTGATCAACGCGCTGACCGGCCGCAAAGCATTGGCGCGCGCCTCGAACACCCCCGGCCGCACCCAGGAAATCAACTTCTTCGCCTGCGGTGACGACCTCTATCTGGTCGACCTGCCCGGCTATGGCTATGCCAATGCGCCGCTTCAGATCGTGGAAAAATGGCAGCGCCTGCTGAAATCCTATCTCTCGGGGCGCGCATCGCTGCGCCGCGCCTTCGTGCTGATCGACAGCCGCCACGGCGTCAAAGCGGTGGACGAAGAAATCATGACCCTGCTCGACAAATCTGCCGTGACCTTTCAGGTGGTGCTGACCAAGGCCGATAAAATCCGCGACAGCGAACGCGTCACCATGCTTGATGGCGTGCGCAAGGCGCTTGCCCGCCACCCCGCCGCCTATCCCGAAATCGTCTCGACCTCTAGCGAAAAGGGCGAGGGGATCGCCGAATTGCGTGCGATCATCGCAACGCTGGAATAGGCGGGGTCGGCCGCGCCCATGGCCCCTCCCCCCTTGGGGAGGGACCGGGTGGGGGTATGGTAACGGCTTGCGCCGCAGGCGCGCATCATAATAATGGCGACAGACGCAATCGGAACTCCAGCATGAAGACCCAGACAATGAACCGAGACTGGCCCGCAACCGCCCGCACCCTTAGCCAGGCCCTGCCGTTTTTGCAGCGCTACGATGGCGCTACAGTCGTGATCAAACTGGGCGGTCACGCCATGGGCTCGGACGAAGCCATGACCCTGTTCGCCCGCGATATCGTGTTGATGCAGCAAGTCGGCGTCAATCCGGTGATCGTGCATGGCGGCGGCCCGATGATCAACGAAATGCTGGCCCGGCTGGATATCCAGTCGGAATTCGTCGGCGGCAAGCGCGTGACCGATCAGGCCACCGTCGAAGTGGTCGAAATGGTGCTTTCAGGTTTGGTGAACAAGCGCATCGTCCAGGCGATCAACGCGCAGGGCGGCCGCGCCATCGGCCTGTCGGGCAAGGATGCCAATCTGATGATCTGCGAACAGACCAATCCCGAGCTGGGCTTTGTCGGCACGCCGGTCGATGTGCGCCCGGATTTTCTGCGTTCGCTTGCGGCTGCGGAAATCATCCCGATCATCGCGCCGATCGGCGTGGGCCGCGATGGCGAAACCTTCAACGTCAACGGCGATACTGCCGCCGGGGCGATTGCTGCGGCGCTCAGGGCCGACCGGCTGTTGTTGCTGACCGATGTGGCCGGCGTCAAGGGCGCCGATGGTCAGGTGCTGACCGCGCTTGATTCGCAACAGATCCGCGATCTGACCGCGGATGGCACCATCGCCGGCGGCATGATCCCGAAAACGGAAACCGCGCTTGATGCACTTGCGGGCGGGGTGCGCGCCGTCGTGATTCTGGATGGCCGGGTGCCCAATGCCTGCCTGCTCGAACTTTATACCGAACATGGCGCCGGGTCGCTGATCCGTGCCTGAATTGCTGCGGCTGATCCTGACCCGCCACGCCAAATCGGCCTGGGATGACGCCTGGGCCGAAGATTTCGCCCGCCAGTTGAACCCGCGCGGCCAGCAGGCCGCCGACGGGCTGGGCGCATGGCTGGCCAGCCATGGCTATCTGCCCGATCAGGTGCTGTGTTCCGCCGCCGCACGCACGCGCGAGACCTGGGATCGGATCGGCGCGCATCTGCCCGCCCCTGCGCAGGTTTTGATCGAAGATCGCCTTTATAATGCCAGCGCGATGACTCTGTTCAACCGCCTGCGCACGGCCAGCGGTCGCTCTGTGATGCTGATCGCGCATAATCCCGCGATCGGCGAATTGGCCGAACGCTTGGCCCAAAAACCCCATGGCCACGAAGCATTCCTGCGCTATCCGACCGGGGCCACCACGGTTTTCGACATTGCCGCCGCCGATTGGGCGTCGCTTGCGCCCGGCGTGAACCGGATCGTGGATTTCATCGTGCCGCGCGATCTCGCCGCCGATTCTACCGCCTAGCGAAACGGCACGGCATAAAGCAACCCGCCGTCTTTCCACTGCGCATTCAGGCCACGGGCGATGCCGATCGGGGTGGTCTGGCCGATGTTGCGCTCAAAAATCTCGCCGTAATTGCCGACCGACAGGATGACATTGCGCACCCAATCGGATGACAGCCCCAGCGCGGCACCCTGATCGCCATCGACCCCCAGAAACAGGCGCACCCCCGTCAGTTCCGACGACGCCGCAAGTTCGGTCACATTGGTCGATGTGATGCCCAATTCCTCGGCCGTGATCAGGGCATTCAGCGTCCATCGGGCAATATCGGCCCAGCCGCTGTCATCCTGACGCACCGCGGGGCCCAGCGGCTCTTTGGAAATGACCTCGGGCAGCAGGATGTGATCGCCCGGCACCTCGAATGTCGCGCGTGTCGCCGCAAGACGCGACGCATCATTGGTATAGACCAGACAGTCCCCCGCCAGATAGGCGCGCTGCGCATCGGCGGTCGTGGCCAGCACAAGCGGCGTGTGGCTGATGTTATGGGTGCGGAAATATTCCGCCAGTTTGGCTGCGGCCCCGCCCCCGGCCACCACGCAGATCGTGGCCTCCTCAAGCTCTTTGGCCGAGGTGATGCCATGGCCGCGCGGCACCAGAAACCCCTGCCCGTCAAAATAATTCACGCCAACGAAATCGACATCGCGCGCCGCATCATTCCCATAGCGCCAGGTCGTGTCCCCCGACAACAGATCGACATCGCCCGATGTCAGCGCCTCGAACCGGGTATCATCCCGGCCGAGGCTGACGAATTCGACCGCCTTGGCATCGCCCAGCGTCGCCGCCGCCACGGCGCGACAGTAATCGATATCGAAACCTGACCATTCATCATTGCCGCCCTTGATGGAAAAGCCCGGCAGATCGGCGGACACCCCGCAGCGCAACACGCCGCGTTCGCGGATATCGTCCAGCGTGGCCCCGAATGCGGGGCCGCAGGCGCAAAAAGCCAGGCCAAGCGCGCCAAGAAAGCTGGTCGTGTTCATTCTTGCCTCTTTCTGTTTGCCCCATGCTGCAGGCAACATGCACGCCCCTGCCCGCTCTGCCCGTCTTGATGGCTTGAAGGAAAACGCCCCCGGCTGGCCCGAGTTTGGGCGGATTTCCTCTTATCCGTCAAGACCGCGATCAGCAAAGAATCGCCTTGTCTGCGATGAAATGACCGTAGCCCTTGGGTATTTCAGCCCCGCGACATATGGTAAAAAGCATCTGCATGCAAAAAAGCGGCCTGCTTTTGATGCGCGAGTTCTTCGGCCTCATCATCGCTGCCCCATTGTTCTTTCTGCCAATCTTCGTCCAGCCGCGACAAGTCCCACAGCGCAGTGGGGCTATTTTGTGCATGGATCGCAGAAAACCCGATGACAAGCGAGCCGGACAGGCTGACAAGGTCGTGAAACGCAGTCAGCGCAAAGGGATCGAGCGCATGGACCTGCGCGCGCAGCCGCGCAAGGGCCGCCCCATCCTGCGGGCGGTGCATTACACCGGCCACGGGCACCAGACGCGCGCTCAGATGATCGGCGGCCCAATCCAGCAGCGGATCCCAGCGTGCCGCCTGACGCGCGGCCAGTTCCGCCGGTGCATCCGCGCGGTAGCAGAGCAGGTCGCTATCGCCATAATCGGCCAGCATATCCGCCACCTCGGCCTGTTGGCGCATCACCTTGTCGATCGCGGCATTCGCGCTGCGCGTAAAGGGCATTTGCGCGGGCTTGATTTCGCCTTGTTGGGCGGCCCATTCATCGGCAATCGCCTGCGCCAGCGCCATGGTGGGCACCACCAGCGGCGCCTTGGCCGGGGTGCGCAGCAGCCGATCATCCAGCCGGATGATATAGCCGTCTGCATCAGCCTCGGCCCGTGTGTCGGTCCAGAATCGTTTTGCTGCCCAAGCGTTCATTCTTCGTCCTCAAACGGGTCGGCCGGCGCGTCCGTGGGATGCCAGCCAAAGAAATCCCATGTGCGCGACATATGATCGGGCATCGGTGCCGTAAAGGTCAGCATCGCGCCGCTAACCGGATGACGTATCGTCAACGAGCGTGCATGCAGATGCAATTTGCGGCTGATTTCGCCGCCCAGTTGCGCGCCCCAGCCATCGCCAAGGTTTTCCTGCCCCGAGCCACCATATTTGCCATCACCGATGATCGGATGCCCGATTTCGGCCATATGCGCGCGCAACTGATGGGTGCGGCCCGTCACGGGCACCAGCGCCAGCCAGCCGCAGCGTTTCGCGGCGGCGGAAATCACGGTATAATCGGTGGTCGCGCGTTTTGCGCCTTCGACCTTATCGACCTCGGCGGGGTGAATGCAGAGCATCTTTTCGCCCTCGCCCCGGCCGCCGCCGGGGGCCTTGACCAGCCCATAGCGCACCACACCGCGCGCCGGATGCGGCACACCGGCCACCGCCGCCCAGTAAATCTTGCGCGTGGCGCGGTGGCGAAACGCAGCATTAAGCGCGCTTGCCACCCGCTGGCTGCGCGCCAGCAACAGCACACCGGATGTGTCCTTGTCCAGCCGATGCACCAGTCGCGGTTTTTCCGGCAGATCGAAACACAGCGCCTCGGCCAGCCCGTCAACATGGCGGGTCTGGCCGCTGCCGCCCTGCGTCGCAAGGCCCGATGGTTTGTTCAGCACGATGATATCATCGTCGCGGTAAATCACCGCCGCGCGGATCATTGCGGCATCGGCATCGGAAATGCGCCGCGCCTGCGGCACCGGATTGCGCGGCAGGGGCGCATCGGGCAGCGGCGGGATGCGGATGCTCTGGCCGGGGCTTACCCGGCTATTGGCGCGCACACGACCGCCATCGACGCGGATTTCGCCTTTGCGACAGTGCTTTTCGATCTGCACCTGCGACAGTTGCGGGAAATGCCGGCGCATCCAGCGATCCAGCCGCTGATCGGCCTCATCCGGGCCCACGACCAAAGTTTGCACACCGCTCATCCAAGCAATCCCCGCATAAAGGTCCCGCCGGCCATCAACGCGGCCAGGGCCGCAAAAACCGATATCATCACATACCCCATGGCCTGCATGGCCGCGCCCCGTTCAAAAAGCGCAACGGTTTCATAGCTAAAGGCCGAAAACGTCGTAAACCCACCTAAAAGCCCGGTAATCAACAGCGGTGCCAGCGGATGTTCGCTGCGCATGCCCAGCCCCAACACCAGCGCCCCCATCACAAAGGAACCCGCCACATTCACAAACAGCGTGCCCCATGGGAAACCCGCGCCAAGCAGTCGCGCGAACCCGATGCCCGCCAGATAGCGCGCGCTGGCGCCGATGGCACCCCCAAGGGCGACCTGTGCGATGGCTGTCAACATGGGCCTTGTCAATAGCGCCGCGGGCGGGATGTCAACCACCCTGCCGCTTTGCGCGCAGCTTGCTGAAATAATCGAGCCGCTTTTTCAGATCGCGTTCAAAGCCGCGTTCGACCGGCTGATAAAACGCCGCGCGGGCCATGGTTTCGGGGAAATAATCCTGCCCGGAAAACCCATCCTCGGCATCGTGGTCATAGGCGTAACCGGCGCCGTAACCCTGTTCGGCCATCAGCTTGGTCGGCGCGTTCAGGATATGTTTCGGCGGCGGTTCGCTGCCGCTTTGGCGCGCGCTGCGCATCGCGGCGCTGAACGCCATATAGCCCGCATTCGATTTCGGCGCGAGCGCCAGATAAACTACCGCCTGCGCCAGCGCCAATTCCCCCTCGGGCGATCCCAGCCGCTCATAGACCTCCCAGGCGTGCAGACAGATCGTCTGGGCCTGCGGGTCGGCAAGGCCGATATCCTCGATTGCCATGCGGGTGATGCGGCGCGCCAGAAAGCGCGGGTCTTCGCCGCCGCGCAGCATTCGCGCCAGCCAATAAAGCGCCGCGTCCGGGTCCGATCCGCGCACCGATTTATGCAGCGCCGAAATCAGGTTGTAATGCTCGTCCCCCGATTTGTCATAGCGCGTGGCACGGCGCATCAGCCGGGTGCCCAATGCCTCGGGCGTCAGCGGGGTGTCAATCTTCCACGCCGCGATCTGTTCGATCAGGTTCAGCAGCGCCCGGCCATCGCCATCGGCCATCTCATAAAGGGCACGGCGCGCAGCGTCATCAAGCGGCAGGGTCCGGCCCAATTCACGTTCGGCCCGCGCCGTCAGCGCCGCAAGATCATCCGGCCCCAGCCGTTCCAGCACCATCACCTGCAACCGTGACAGCAACGCGGCGTTCAGCTCGAAACTGGGGTTTTCGGTGGTGGCACCGACCAGAACGATGGTGCCATCCTCCATATGCGGCAAGAAACCATCCTGCTGCGCCTTATTGAAGCGGTGGATTTCATCAACGAACAGCAGCGTGCCCTTGCCGTTCTGGCGGCGCAGGCGCGCGGCCTCGAACACTTTGCGCAGATCGGGCATGCCGGTGAAAATCGCGCTGATCTGGACGAAATGGAGATCGGATTCATGCGCAAGCAACCGCGCGATCGTGGTTTTCCCCACACCGGGCGGCCCCCAGAACACCAGCGACGACAGCGCGCCCGAGGCCAGCATCACCCCCAAAGGCGCATCGGGGCCCAAAACCTGACGCTGGCCGATCACCTCATCGAGCGTCTTGGGCCGCAAGCGGTCGGCCAGCGGATGCGGCGCGCCGGGCGTGGTGGGTGCAGAGGATGCGAACAGATCGGCCATGCTCAATTCTATGGCCGATATGCGCCGCTTGAAAGGGCATACTGGGGCCGGGCGGCGCACCCGCCCCAGTATATCGCCGCTAATGCAGCTTGTTCGACAGGTTGATCCGGATACAGGCATTGGCCGAGCCGCCGATATCCAGCACCGGTCCCACCACGTCGATATCAAGCCCGACCCGACGCCCCCAACGCGGCCCGTTTTCCGGGATCAGCCCCAGCACCGAAGTGGCGCCAAGCTGGCGCGCGGTGATCGTCATCTCGCTGATCAGATTCATCTGCACCCGCATCCGCAATTTCGCCGGCACCCGCTGCGAAACGAAAATCCGGCTCGATTCCCAGATATGCGGCGCAACCGGCGCCTCGTCATAGAGCAGATTCGCCGGAATCGAATCGAGCAGCCCCCGCTGCGCATCGCGAATCATATAGGTATAGATGCCGCAGCGCGTCGTGGTCGGCGTCAGCCGGATACCGGCCAGCACCTGGCCGAATTCATGCACCGCGATCCAGCGGCTGGCGGGCGTGTCATATTGGTCATATTCCATCCCATCGGCTTCAGGCAGATCCCATTTGGCCTGCTGGATAAAGGTTTCATGGCGCGCGCGCAGCATGTTGGCGAACAATTCGCCATGGTTGTGCATATTGTCGAAAGAAAGCGTCGTCGTTTGCATGGTCAATCTCCGGTTGGGTTGATTTCTTCAACGCAACGTCGGAACAGACCGTCAGAGCAACCTCAATTCCTTGGCACGTTGAATGGCTTCGGAAGTCGTGCGCGCCAGAAGCCTGTCTCTTGCCGAGACCAGACGCGCTTTCAGCGCGCTCTCGGAAATGCCAAGCTTGGCAGCAGCGGCTGCGTGACGGTCGCCGTCCGCGATGCACCGGAGGGCCTGCACCTGGGCCTTGGTCAGTTCGATCTGGGGTTCCGCGACCTCGTGCAAGGTCCAGACCAGTCCCTGAATTTGCGTGATTTCAGAATCGGTAAACTCGCGATCGCCGCGCGCCACGCCCACCATTGTGCGCGATGTGATCGGGCCACAGGAAATCGCCACCCCATAGCGCAGACCAAATTCGGCCGCCTGCCGCATGATGCCAAAGGGATCTGGTACTTCCAGCGCGCTCCAGCGCAAGGCACCCTCGCAGCTAAGCGCCCAGCCGATCATCGGATCGCGCAGCCCATAGGCGTTGGCCGTGTAATGTTCCAACCATGCGGGATCATATGTGATGTCCGTAATCATTGGCGCGGCAAAACGTATATGCAATCCAGCCGAATATCCCGCCGGCGTCAATGCGCCCAGCTTGGTGAATAAACGATTAATTTCATTCATATGTGACATGGATATTTCGACAGGTTGCAAAAAAACGCATCATCCCTAAGTTGTCGCCCTGCACCCTCAATAAACCAAAGGGATCATTTTGGGAACCTTGGATTCAGATCTTGATGCGATTATATCCAGCCTCCCGGAACCGGACAGGTTGCATTTCGCCGCCTTTCTGTCGGGCGGTGATCTCAGCCCGGCCGAGATTTCCAAAATGGGCGAAGATCTGATGCTTGCCCTTGCGCTGCGTGAAAGCCTGAAAAACACGATTCCCAACTGATCATTATTCCTACAGGCACGATAAAACCGCAAAATCGTTGCGAAACCGTGAATCTCCATCAGCCCAAACGAAAAAACCCCGCCGAGGGGCGGGGTTTCGATGGTGCGATGCGCTTTGGCTTATTCGTCGGCCAGTTCGGCCTCGACCCGGGCACGGTCATTCGCGCCCTTGGCATCGACATCGCGATCAACGAATTCGATGATCGCCATCGGTGCCATATCGCCATAACGGAAACCGGCTTTCAGAACGCGGACATAGCCGCCCTGACGTTCGGCATAGCGCGGGCCCAGAATGTCGAACAGTTTTGCCACATAGGCATCCTGTTTCAACTGGCTTGCAGCCTGACGGCGGGCGTGCAGATCGCCGCGTTTGGCCAGCGTGATCATCTTTTCGATGATCGGGCGCAGTTCCTTGGCCTTGGGCAGGGTGGTCTTGATCTGTTCATGTTCGATCAGCGAACCGGCCATGTTTGCGAACATCGCCTTGCGGTGTTCATGGGTGCGGTTCAGGCGGCGGTAGCCTCTTGCGTGACGCATATCACTTTCTCCGTATCACGTGTTTTGCTTTGTCTGGCGGCCAATGCGTGAAGGCCGCTCTCCTTGGGGCAGATGCCCGATTTTCCCCGCCAGCACGGGCATTGCGGGGCAGCCTTGGCCGCCCCGGTAATTCTAGAACTGGTCCTCGAATTTCTTGGCCAGATCCTCGATGTTTTCCGGCGGCCATTCTTCGACATCCATGCCAAGGTGCAGGCCCATGCCCGACAGCACTTCCTTGATTTCGTTCAGGGATTTGCGGCCAAAGTTCGGCGTGCGCAGCATTTCTGCTTCGGTTTTCTGGATCAGATCGCCGATATAGACGATATTGTCGTTTTTCAGACAGTTCGCCGAACGGACCGACAGTTCCAGCTCGTCCACCTTTTTCAGCAGCAGCGGGTTGAATTCCAGCCCGTCATCCTCGGCCTCGCGGCCAGCCGATTCAGGTTCGTCAAAGTTGACAAAGATCGAAAGCTGATCCTGCAAAATCCGCGCGGCAAAGGCCACGGCGTCATCCGGGGTCACCGAACCATCGGTTTCGATTTTCAGCGTCAGTTTGTCATAATCCAGCACCTGCCCTTCGCGGGTGGGTTGGACATCGTAACTCACACGTTTCACCGGCGAATAAATCGCATCGATCGGGATCAGGCCGATCGGCGCATCTTCGGGGCGGTTTTTATCAGCCGAAACATAGCCTTTGCCGGTATTGACCGTCAGTTCCATGTAAAGTTCGGCGCCGTCATCGAGGTTACAGATGACGTGATCCTTGTTCAGAATCTCGATCCCGTTGCTTTGCGAAATATCGCCTGCGGTCACGATAGCGGGCCCTTTGGCCGAAATCGTCAAGCGCTTGGGCCCTTCGACCTCCATGCGAATCGCAACGCCCTTGAGGTTGAGGATGATATCGGTGACATCTTCGACCACGCCGGCGACGGATGAAAATTCATGCAGCACATTATCGATATGCACCGAAGTAATCGCCGCACCCTGCAGCGACGACATCAGCACCCGGCGCAACGCATTGCCCAGGGTCAGACCGAACCCACGTTCCAGCGGCTCGGCAATAACGGTTGCCTGACGGCTGGGCTCGTTGCCCGGTTTGACATCAAGCTGTTGCGGTTTGATTAATTCGGCCCAATTCTTATGGATCATGCGTTGGCCTCCATACCTGTCTGTCGCCCATGTCCGTAAGCGGCAGACTCCCGAGGTTTCAATGAGATACAGGGGCCGCGGTTTCCCACGGCCCTTGCAAAGAACACATCAGATCAGACGCGACGACGCTTGGGCGGACGACAGCCGTTATGCGCCATCGGGGTCACATCACGAATAGAGGTGATGTTAAAACCAACGGCGGCAAGGGCGCGCAACGCCGATTCGCGGCCTGAACCGGGGCCTTGCACTTCGACCTCAAGCGTTTTGACGCCATGTTCCTGTGCCTTGCGGCCAGCATCTTCGGCGGCCATTTGCGCGGCATAGGGGGTCGATTTACGCGAACCCTTGAACCCCATCGTGCCTGCGGACGACCACGAAATCGCGTTGCCCTGCACGTCGGAAATCAGGATCTTGGTATTGTTGAACGAGCTGTTCACATGCGCGACACCGGCGGCGATGTTCTTGCGCTCTTTCCGCTTCATGCGGGTTTTATCACGTGCCATGGATCAGCCCCCCTTACTTCTTCTTGCCGGCGATTGCTTTTGCCGGGCCTTTGCGCGTGCGCGCGTTGGTATGGGTGCGCTGACCGCGCACGGGAAGGTTGCGGCGGTGACGCAGGCCACGGTAGCAGCCCAGATCCATCAGACGCTTGATGTTCATCTGCGTTTCGCGGCGAAGATCGCCCTCAACGTCATAATTGGCGTCGATATGTTCGCGGATGGCCAGAACTTCGGCATCCGACAATTCGTTGACGCGACGGGTCCGGTCGATGCCGACCGCTTCGCAGATGGCGTTGGCCGAGGTGTTACCAATACCGGTGATATAAGTCAGTGCGATCGGCACCCGCTTTGCAGTCGGGATGTTTACGCCGGCGATACGTGCCACGTTATACTTCCTTTCGTTGCGGTTCCGTAACCCCGGAACCTTTTTTCACAACGTAAGCCCGATGATTTTCATCAACGGGCCTCAGCTGAATTTCCTTGCCGATCCGGACACGGCGCAACCGCGCGAATCTGGCGACCCCTAGGGGATAGGATGCCATACGGGCAAACGATCCCCCGGTCAAGTATTGTCTGCTATTTCAGCGCCGCCTTGATGGCCGCCGCGACATCTTCGATATCGGCCAGACCATCCACCGGCACCAATTGGCCCTTGGCATAGTAATAACCGATCAGCGGCGATGTTTTCTTGTAATATTCCATCAACCGTGTGCGCAGGCTGTCTTCATTGTCGTCGGCCCGGCGGCGCAGGTCGGTCGAACCGCAATTGTCGCAGGTGCCCGGAACCTTGGTCGGGCGGGTGTCGTCGTGATAAACCTCGCCGCAATTGCCGCAGGTAAAACGCCCGGTAACCCGGCGCACCAGCGCGTCATCGTCCACGCGCATTTCGATCACCACACCCGGCGCGGCGCCCGAACGGGCCAGCAAATCCGCCAGCGCATCGGCCTGGGCCAGTGTCCGCGGAAACCCGTCGAAAATAAAGCCCGCCGCGGAATTATCGCGCAATTTCTCTTCGATCAGGCCGATCACGATTTCGTCGGTCACAAGCTCGCCCGCATCCATCACGGCGGCGACTTTCTGCCCCATTTCGGTGCCCGAACTGCGTGCCTCGCGCAGCATGTCGCCGGTGGAAAGCTGCACCATGCCACGCTCTTCGACCAGATGGCGCGCTTGCGTTCCTTTGCCCGCACCCGGCGGTCCAAGAAGAATTACATTCATCTTCTAGATGTCCCTTTGTTCCCGCGCTTTTTGCCGCGCAGTTGAGATTTCTCGATCAGCCCTTCATATTGATGCGCCAGCAAATGCGACTGAACCTGCTGGATCGTGTCCATCGTCACGGACACCACGATCAGGACCGACGTGCCCCCAAAATAGAAGGGGATCGCGAATTGACCACGCAGAATCTCGGGCAAGAGACAAACAGCCGCAAGGTAGCCGGACCCCAGCACCAGAATGCGGTTAACCACGTAATCGAGATATTCTTCGGTATTTTTACCCGGGCGGATACCCGGAATGAACCCGTTTTGTGATTTCAGGTTCTTGGCCACATCCTCGGTTTTGAACGCGACGTTTGCCGTATAGAAATAGGCAAAAAACACGATCATCGCCGTGAAAAACAACAGATAGAGCGGCTGACCCGGGCCGAAATAGGCCATGATCGTGCTCATGATCGGGCCCATGTCATCGCCCGAAAATGTCGCGATCGTGGTCGGCAAGAGCAGCAGCGACGACGCAAAAATCGCCGGAATCACGCCCGAGGGGTTAACCTTGATCGGCAGGTGGCTGCTGTTGGCGTCATAGATCTTCATCCCCTGCTGACGGCGGGGGTATTGAATATGGATCTTGCGCAGCGACCGCTCCATGAACACCACAAAGGCGATCACCGCGACAACCATCACGATCACCGCAACGGTCACAACCGGGCTGATTGCGCCCGAACGGCCGCTGGCAAAGAATTGCGCAATCGCGCCGGGGATTTCCGCGACGATCCCGATAAAGATGATCAGCGAAATACCGTTGCCGATGCCGCGCTGGGTGATCTGTTCGCCCAGCCACATCAGGAACATCGTGCCGCCGACCAGCGTGATCACGGTTGCAATACGGAAATACCAGCCCGGATCGGCCACCATGCCGCCGGCCTCAAGGCTGACCGCAAGGCCATAGCCCTGGAAAATCGCCAGAAATACCGTGCCATAGCGGGTATACTGGTTGATTTTCTTGCGGCCCTGTTCACCCTCTTTCTTGAGCTGTTCAAACCGCGGGACCATGGCGGTCATGAGCTGAACGATGATCGATGCCGAAATATAGGGCATGATCCCAAGGGCAAAAATCCCCATCCGGCCGAGCGCACCACCGGTAAACATCGACAGCATGCCGCCGATCCCCGCCGCGGCCTGATCCATAAAATCGCGCAAGGCGTCTGTATCGATACCGGGCACCGTGATGAAGGTGCCGAGCCGGTAAACGATCAAAAGTCCGATGGTAAACAGGATCCGTTGACGAAGTTCCGTGGCCTTGCCAAAGGCAGACCAGTTCAGATTCGCGGCCATTTGCTCTGCTGCGGAAGCCATGCACAGTCTCTTTCATGTTAAACGCCGCCGAACCGTTTCCCGGTCGGCGGCGCTTGGAAAACCAAATAAAGGTCTAAGCAGCCCGTTGACTGCCTACAACCCTTTTATTCAGCGGCCGCCTCGATCAACGCTACGGAAAGCGTGCCGCCCGACTTTTCCACAGCCTCAACAGCCGATTTGGAAGCGCCGGTGACATTGATCGTGACCTTTGACGTCAGATCGCCCTTGGCCAATACCCGCACACCGTCCAGCTTGCGGCGCACCAGCCCGGATGCGACAAGCGCATCTTCGGTGATTTCCGCGTTAGTATCAAGTTTGCCGGCATCGATGAATTTCTGGATCATTCCCAGGTTGATCACCGCAAAGGATTTGCGGTTGGGCTTGTTGAAGCCACGCTTGGGCAGGCGTTGGTAAAGCGGCATCTGGCCGCCCTCATAGGCGTTGATCGCCACGCCCGAACGGGATTTCTGACCCTTGATCCCGCGGCCTGCGGTTTTACCTTTGCCCGAGCCGACACCACGGCCAACGCGCATGCGTTTTTTCGTGGCGCCTTCGTTATCGCGAAGTTCGTTCAGTTTCATGTCGCTACTCCTTGCCGGATAGGCCCCCAGCGACGGATGGGCATACCACAGCTTATGTTAAACAAACCTGAATGGCTTGCCGTTAAATGCACGCAAGGCGCGCAGCGCGCACCTTGCAATATTCAATCCGGACGGCGTGCCGCCCAGGGGCGATCAGCCACGCTCTTCGATGATCTGCACCAAATGCGGGATCTTGGCAACCATGCCGCGAACGGCAGGGGTGTCCTCAAGCTCGCGGGTGCGATGCATCTTGTTCAGGCCCAGCCCGATCAGCGTTGCGCGCTGAATCTCGGGGCGGCGAATCGGCGAGCCGATCTGTTTGACGACGATCGTTTTAGCCATGGTTCCGCTCCTTATGCCTCGACCGCATCAGTAGCGGCCGGTGCTTCGTCCTTGCGCAGGATATCGGCGACCTTTTTGCCACGACGCTGTGCCACCGAACGGGGGCTTGCCTCGCGACCCAGACCGTCGAGCGTGGCGCGGATCATGTTATAGGGGTTCTGCGAACCGATCGACTTGGCGACAACGTCCTGAACGCCAAGCATTTCGAACACGGCGCGCATCGGACCACCGGCGATGATCCCGGTCCCTTGCGTTGCCGAACGCATGACCACCTTGCCGGCGCCGTGACGGCCCTCGACATCGTGGTGCAGCGTGCGGCCTTCGCGCAGTTGCACACGGATCATCTGCCGCTTGGCCTGTTCGGTCGCCTTGCGAATCGCCTCGGGCACTTCTTTCGCCTTGCCCTTGCCGAAGCCGACGCGGCCCTTTTGGTCACCCACAACCACCAGCGCGGCAAAGCCAAAGCGTTTACCACCTTTGACGGTTTTGGATACACGGTTGATCGCGACAAGACGATCGGCGAATTCCGGGGCTTCCTCGCGTTCGCGACGGTCCCGACGGTTTGGTTCTCTAGCCATCATCGTCTCCTTAGAACTTCAGCCCACCTTCACGCGCAGCATCGGCCAGAGCCTTTACCTTGCCGTGAAAGAGGAAGCCACCCCGATCGAAATAGCACTCTTCGATGCCAGCCTTGCGCGCACGTTCGGCAATTGCCGCACCCACTTTCGCAGCCGCTTCGATATTGTTCTTGCCGACGAGACCGAGATCCCGCTCAAGCGTCGAAGCCGATGCAAGCGTCACGCCATTCACATCGTCGATCAGTTGCACGCTGATATTCTTGTTCGAGCGGAAAACCGAGAGACGCGCGCGTCCATCGGCCATTTTCCGCAGTTTGTTCCGCACGCGCTGGCGGCGCTTGAGAAACAATTCCCGTTTGCTGTTTGCCATTGCTGCGTCCTTACTTCTTCTTGCCATCTTTGCGGAAGATGAACTCGCCTTTGTATTTGATCCCCTTGCCCTTGTAGGGTTCCGGGGCGCGCCACTTGCGAATATTCGCGGCAACCTGGCCGACAACCTGCTGATCGTCACCTTCGATGACGATTTCGGTTTGCTTCGGCGCGGTTACGGTGACACCGGCGGGAACTTCGAATTCGACGTCATGGGAATAGCCCAGCGACAGCTTGAGCGTGTTCCCCTGCATCGCGGCACGATAACCAACACCGTTGATCTCAAGCTCTTTGCGAAAGCCGGTGCTGACACCGGTCACAAGGTTTGCGATCATGCTGCGGCTCATGCCCCATTGCTGACGCGCGCGTTTGGAATTGCCGCGCGGTGCAACGGTGATGACATCGCCGTCAATGGCGATGGTGACATCGTCGGTGGCGGTGAAGCTGCGGACGCCCTTGGGGCCTTTAACTTCGAGGGTCTGACCCGAAAGGGATGCATTCACCCCATCAGGCAGGCCAACCGGTTTCTTGCCAATACGAGACATTGCCAGCCCCCCTTAGAACACGGTGCAGATCACTTCACCGCCAACATTGGCGCTGCGTGCATCTGCATCGGACATGACGCCTTTCGGCGTGGAGACAATCGATACACCCAGGCCCTGACGGACCGAGGGAATATCCTTGACGCCCATATAAACGCGGCGGCCAGGCTTGGAAACGCGCTGGAGTTCGCGAATGACGGGGACGCCATCAAAATATTTCAGGCTGATTTCAAGGGTGGGATGGCCATTCTTGCCAACACCATTTTCGTAACCCCGGATATAGCCTTCTTGTGTCAGCACATCCAGAACCCAGGCGCGCAGCTTGGATGCAGGGGTGCTGACCGTGGATTTACCACGCATCTGCGCGTTGCGGATACGCGTGAGCATGTCGCCGATAGGATCGTTCATCTGATGATCTCCTTACCAGCTCGATTTCACAAGACCGGGGATCTGGCCGTTCGAGCCCAGTTCCCGCAGCATGATCCGCGACACTTTCAGCTTGCGATAATACGCATGCGGACGACCCGTAAGCTGGCAGCGATTATGCAGCCGCGTAGCCGAGCTGTTGCGCGGCAATTCCGCAAGTTTCAGGGTGGCGCGGAAACGCTCTTCCATCGGCTTGCTTTCGTCTTTCACGATATCTTTCAGCGCGGCACGTTTGGCGGCATATTGATCCACCAGCTTTTGACGCTTCTTTTCGCGCTCGACCATTGATTTCTTGGCCATTGTTCAGTCTCCTCCCGCGATCAGCTGTTGAAAGGCATGTTGAATGCCTTCAACAGTGCTTTCGCTTCCGCGTCAGTTTGCGCGGTGGTGGCAATTACGACGTCCAGACCCCAGACTTCGTCAATCTTGTCGAAGTTGATCTCAGGGAAAACGATGTGCTCTTTGATCCCCATGGCATAGTTGCCACGGCCATCGAAGCTCTTGCCCGATACACCGCGAAAGTCGCGGATGCGGGGCATGGCAACGGTGATCAGACGATCAAGGAATTCATACATCCGGTCGCCACGCAGGGTCACCTTGGTGCCCAGCGGCATGTCTTCGCGAACGCGAAAACCGGCGATGGATTTCTTGGCCACGGTCACAACGGCCTTTTGGCCGGCGATCGTGGTCAGATCTTCCTGGGCCGATTTGGCTTTCTTGGAATCACGCACGGCTTCGGAACCACACCCGATGTTGAGAACGATTTTCTCAAGACGCGGGATCTGGTTGACGTTTTTATAGCCGAATTCCTCGCGCAGCGCGGCGCGGATCGTATCGTTATAAAGCGTGCGGAAACGCGGAGTATAGGTTGCAGCGTCAAGCATCAGATCACGTCTCCTGTGGTCTTGGCGTAGCGGACCTTCTTGTCATCCTCAAAGCGGAAGCCAACGCGGGTTGCTTTGCCATTCGCATCGATCAGCGCCAGATTCGACAGGTCGATCGGCATCGCGGTCGGCACGCGGCCACCGGGGCCGGATTGTGTCTGACGCGTATGACGGATGGCGACATTGATCCCCTCAACAACAGCCTTGCCCTTGGTGGGGTTGACCGACGTGATCTGACCTTTCTTGCCCTTGTCCTTGCCGGCAAGCACGATCACCTTGTCACCTTTACGCAGTTTGGCGGCCATGATCAAAGCACCTCCGGCGCAAGCGAAATAATCTTCATGAAGTTCTTGGCGCGAAGCTCGCGAACAACTGGCCCAAAGATACGGGTGCCGATCGGCTCGTTGTTGTTGTTGAGAATCACGGCAGCATTGCGATCGAAACGGATCGCGGTGCCGTCTTCGCGACGGACTTCCTTGGCGGTGCGCACGACGACGGCCTTGCGGACATCGCCCTTTTTCACGCGACCGCGCGGGATGGCTTCCTTCACCGACACCACGATGATGTCGCCCACAGAGGCGTAACGGCGATGGGAACCACCCAGAACCTTGATGCACTGAACCCGGCGCGCGCCGGAGTTGTCAGCAACATCCAGATTGGTCTGCATCTGGATCATTTGGTTTCTCCCGACCTATGGGGGGCTCGATGGCTTTATCCCCAGGGTTTCGAACAGTCTGAAAAATCAGGCGCCGTTATTGGCGATGACTTCCCAGCGTTTCGTTTTCGATTTGGGGGCACATTCCTGAATGCGGACCGTGTCCCCGACGTTGAAAGTGTTTGCTTCATCGTGAGCCCGGTATTTCTTGGACTTACGAATAATCTTGTTCATGACCGGGTGCTTGAAGCGCCGCTCAACCAGAACGGTGACAGTCTGTTCGTTTTGGTTGCTGGTCACAACGCCTTGCAAAATGCGTTTGGGCATATCTATCAGGCTTCCTTATTCAGCCGCGCCAGCGGCTTTTTCGTTCAGCACCGTCTTGACGCGGGCGGCCTGACGGCGTGCCTTGCGCATCTGGGCGGTATTTTCGAGCTGCCCCGTGGCCTGCTGAAAGCGCAGGTTGAAAGCCTCTTTCTTGAGGCTGGCCAGCTCATCGCGGAGCTGATCGGGCGTCTTGTTTCTCAGTTCCTGGGCGTTCATGACGCGCGTCCTTTAATCAGAAGTCACGAGACCAAAATGGCCCATGCTTTTCCAATGGGTCACCGGCCCCCGGGCAAAGCCCAAAGGCCGATCAATTCTCACCAGTCTTCGCGGACGACAGTTCGCGTCTTGATCGACAATTTCATCGCTGCGAGTCGGAGTGCTTCTCTTGCCACAGATTCCGATACGCCGTCAATCTCAAACATGATCCGCCCGGGCTTGATCTTGGCAGCCCAGAAGTCGACCGAACCTTTGCCCTTACCCATCCGAACTTCGGTGGGTTTCGAGGTCACAGGCGTGTCAGGGAATACGCGGATCCAGACCCGCCCCTGACGCTTCATGTAACGTGTCATTGCACGACGCGCCGCTTCGATCTGACGCGCTGTGATCCGATCCGGCTCAATGGCCTTCAGGCCGAAAGTGCCAAAGTTCAGGTCAAAGCCGCCTTTTGCCTGGCCGTGAATCCGGCCTTTGTGCATCTTGCGGAACTTAGTGCGCTTTGGTTGCAGCATCTTTCATTCCTCTCTTAGCGACGGCCACCGGCGCCACGCGGGGCCGGGCCATCCTGAAGCTCGCTCTGGCGACGATCATGGGCCTGGGGATCATGTTCCATGATCTCGCCCTTAAAGATCCATACCTTCACGCCGATGATGCCATAGGCGGTCATCGCTTCAGCATGTGCATAGTCGATATCGGCGCGCAGCGTGTGCAGCGGCACCCGCCCTTCGCGATACCATTCGGTTCGTGCGATCTCGGCCCCGCCAAGGCGGCCCGCGACGTTCACGCGGATACCCAGTGCGCCGATGCGCATGGCGTTCTGAACCGCACGTTTCATCGCGCGGCGGAAGGATACGCGGCGCTCAAGCTGCTGCGTGATCGATTCGGCCACCAATGCGGCGTCCAGCTCGGGCTTGCGCACTTCGACGATGTTCAGGTGCAGCTCGCTTGCGGTCATCGCGGCAAGTTTCTTGCGCAGGGTTTCGATATCCGCGCCTTTCTTGCCGATGATCACACCGGGGCGTGCGGTGTGGATCGTAACCCGGCACTTGCGGTGCGGGCGTTCGATGATCACACGGCTGACACCGGCTTGCTTGACTTCTTCCTTGATGAACTCGCGCATACGCACATCTTCGAGCAGCAGGTTGCCGAAATCCTTGCTTTCGGCAAACCAGCGGCTGTCCCAGGTGCGGTTGACCTGAAGGCGCATGCCGATCGGATTGACTTTCTGACCCATTAGGCTTGCTCCTCAACTTGGCGGACCTTGATCGTGATTTCGGCGAAGGGCTTCATGATCTTGCCGAAACGTCCGCGCGCACGGGGGCGGCCACGCTTCATCGTCAGGTTCTTGCCAACCCAGGCCTCGACCACGACCAGTTCATCGACATCCAGATTGTGGTTGTTTTCGGCGTTGGCGATGGCGGATTGAAGACATTTCTTCACATCAGCCGCGATCCGCTTGTTCGAGAAGGTCAGATCGGTCAAAGCACGATCAACTTTCTTGCCGCGGATCATCTGCGCAACGAGGTTCAGTTTCTGCGGGCTGGTGCGAAGCATCTTGGCTTTGGCCATCGCTTCGTTGTCGGCCACGCGGCGGGGATTTACTGCCTTGCCCATGACTTACTTCCGCTTCGCTTTTTTGTCGGCGGCATGGCCATAATAGGTGCGGGTCGGCGAATATTCACCAAACTTCTGACCA
>JBBAGE010000013.1:0-26835 GCA_041655055.1 Paracoccaceae bacterium | reverse complement strand
ATGCAGGCGCAATTCCCCCTCGATCGGGAGATCGGCGCCCGGCACACCAAACAGATAATCCGCCTGCACCCCGACCGAGACCGGGCCGCTCAGATCGCCATCGGGCAGGGCCAGGGTAACATCGATCCGCTCGGGCAGGAAATCCTCGACCAGAACGGCGCGTTCGGCCAGGGGGGGCGCGGTCGGATCGCTGTGAACCGCAAGCCGCCAGGTGCCGCGCGGGGCGTTTTCGGCAATCGACAGCGAAAATACATGCCCGCCCGCCAGATCGCCGGTGGACAGGTGGCGCAGATATTCCACCCCATCCGGGCGGGTCAGAATCGCCGTCAGCGGCAGGCCATCGATGGCGCGCACCCGGTCATCGCGGGCAAGGGCGGTGGCGTGGATCACCTCGCCGCCGCGATAAGCGCCGCGATCGGTGGCAAGAAACACATCGACCGGCCCGGCGGGCGCGCGGCCTTCGACGCCGCGATCCGACAGGTCGAATTCGGGATCGATGAGCGATAGAAACGCCATATCATCGCCCCGCCCGAGGGTGATCATCGCGGGCGCCGCGCCGCCTTGGCCACGCATCAGGCCGGGCGGGAAATGGGCATAGCCCTGCGCATCGGTGACCGATTCGCCCAGCACCGCATTGGCGCGCGACAACAGGCGGACCTGCGCGTCGCCCACCGGCGCGGCGCTGCGCAGGCTGCGTGCGAAAACATGCAGCCCATCGGCCCCGTCCATACTGGCAAGCCCCAGATCCGACACGATAAACCATTGCGCCGCCACCGGATCGCCATAGGGATCGGCGCCGGGCACAGCCGCTTGCAATACGTAAACCCCCGGCTCGGGCGCATCGCCCAGAATCTGGCCGATGGGCAGGCTGGTGGTCGTATCCACGTTCAGCGCCATGTCCAGATCGCCGCTGCCCTGCCAGATCAGTTCGGCCATATCGGCATCGAATTCCTCGCGCTGCCAGAAATAGAGCGGCTCGGCAAAGAAATCCTGCTGCATGCTGCGGATAAGGTTGCGATCAGACACGCGCGACAGCCGCAGATCGGCCTGTTCAAGGTTAACCGAAGTTATCGGCAGCGCGGCCTGACCATGGGCGGGCAAGATATAGGCGCGCCCGGCAAACCACACACGCGGCGCGCGGTCGCGGATATAAAGATCAAGCGTCACGGGGCGCGGCAGGGTTTCGCCCGACGCCGCCGGCAGCCCGGCGCGAAAGGTGACCGAATAGCTTTCGCCATGGCGCACCCCATCGAGGCAAAGCTGGTTACCGCTGGCATCGGCGCTAAGCCCGGTCGCTGCAGTTTGAATAAAACTGTCGTAATCCACGCCGCCCTGAGCCAATGGTTCGGAAAACTCGGCACAAATGCGGGGGGCGGCGGTTTCATTATCTACGCGATGTTCGATCACGCGAAACCCGTGGCGCGCAAGGGCACGATCAAGTGCGGCATCGACATCCGCCCCCGGGGCAAGCGTCTGGGCCAACCGCAGCGCCGGGATCATATCGCGGCCACGACCCCGAATTTCCAGCGCATCGGCCATGACCCGCAGCGCGCCCGCGCGATCGGCCGCACCTTCGGCACGCAGATAGGCATTGATCGCGGCGCTTAGCGCGTTGCGGTGGAATCGCTGCTGCGTTTCGTAATTATCGGACATCAGCCCCAGACTGATCCGGGCATATTCGTGCCATAATGCCGTCGAATCATCCAGCGACAGCGCCGCGCCGATATAGCCGCGCGCGGCGCGCGGATCGCCCTGGGCACGCGCAGTATCGGCAGCGGCCAGCAATTCCGCCAGCGTATTGGCACCCGCCGGATGGTCGCGCGCCACCCGCCGGGCATCGGCGCGCGCATCGGCAAAATCACCCGCGCCCAGAAACCCCAGTTCACCCGCGCGCGATTCGGCACGCGCCAGAATCGCGGGCGCAATTTCGACGATCCGGCCCGAAATGGCACCGGCATAGGGCTGCGGCGCGCCCGCCTGCGATTTCGGGAAACAGGCATTCGTGCGGCTGTTGAACGTAAAGGCCAGGCAATCGGGATCACCAAGACATGCGGCCTCGCATCCCTGCAGGCTGGTGCCGAAAATGTTCTGGATATCAAAGCCATAGAAATCCACATCGTTCGTGACGATCACACGGCGCGCATCCATCGCCCCCTCCGTCTGGGCAAAGGCAGGAAGGCTAAGAAACAGGGCGCACAGGCCGGCGATCAGTGCTCGCATGGGATCCTCCGTCTTGCGGGCATGGTCGCATGTTTCACATCGGCGGTTAAGAACATGTTTACGGGAATCACAAAATATACGCCCAAGGGGCCATGCCGCCCGAAAATTGCGGAGTTATCGATGATTGACAGTGACGCCTTTGCCAAGGAACGTCGCGCCCGGTTGGCGGCCGAACGCCTATTGGAACAAAAGCAGGCCGAACTTTTTGCCACAAATCAACGGCTTGCGCAACATGCGCGCCAGCTTTCCGATGAAATCACCGTCAAACGCGAAGAAAGCGAGGCCCTGAAAGGCCAAAATGACCAGACATTACAGGAACTTGCCCGCGCGCACGCGGCAATCACCACGGCCGAACGCCGGCTGTGGGATTCGGTCGAAACCATTCAGGACGGATTTGCGGTTTTTGACCCCAATAACCTGCTGATCGCGGCGAATACCGCGTGGCTTGCGGTGTTTGACGGGCTGGAACAGGTTGGCCCCGGCATTTCCTATCACGATATCTTGTTGCTTTTGACACAGGAAGGAATCGTCGATACCGCGCCCTATACGCCCGATGAATGGACCGGGCGCGCGCTTTTTCGCTGGGCCACGCCCGAAATCGCGCCCGTCGTGCTGCGGCTTTGGAATGGCACCTATGTCAAATGTCTCGACCGGCGGATGCGTGATGGCGGTATCGTGTCGGTTGCCCATGATATTACCGAAACCATCCGCCACCGGAACGAGCTGACCGAGGCCCGCGACAAGGCCGAGGCCGCAAGCCGCGCCAAATCGACCTTTCTGGCGAATATGAGCCATGAAATCCGCACGCCGCTGAATGGTGTGCTGGGCACGGCCGATCTGTTGGCGGAAACCGCGCTCAGCGAGGAACAGAGGCTTTTTGTGAACACGATCACCGGTTCGGCCAAGGCGCTGTTGGGGCTGATCAATGACGTTCTGGATTTTTCAAAGATCGAGGCAGAGAGGCTGACGCTGCATCCCGAACCCTTTGATCTGGAACGATGTATTCATGAAACCGTGATTTTGTTGCAGCCCACGGCCTTTGACAAGAATATCGAACTGATTGTCGATTTCGATATGTTCCTGCCCACGCGCTATATCGCCGACGCCCTGCGCATTCGTCAGGTGTTAACCAATCTGATCGGCAATGCGCTGAAATTTACCCAGCGCGGCCATGTGCTGATCCGCGCCATCGGCCTGCCGGGCGCGGATGCGGGCAGCCAGCGGATACATATTTCGGTCGAGGATACCGGCATCGGCATCAAGCCCGATATGGTTGAACATATTTTCGGCGAATTCAATCAGGTCGAAGATAAACCCAGCCGCGCCTATGAGGGCACCGGGCTCGGGCTTGCGATCGTGCGTCGGCTGGTGCGGCTGATGGGCGGCGATCTTTGGGTGGATTCGACCGAAGGGGTTGGATCGTGTTTCGGCATCGATATCACCGTGCCGGTGGCCGAACCACTGGTGACGGCGGAACATGAATTGCCGCAATGGCTGCGGCGGGCGGCGTTGGTTGACAGCCAACAGGCCCATCGCACGGTTCTGGCCAAGCAGTTGCGCCAGCTTGGGATCGATGTCCGCAGTTTCAAGAATGCTGCCGCCTTTCTGGATGACGGCGCGCCGGCCGATGTCTATCTGCTGGATCAGGCCATGTCCGGTGTCGATCCCGCCCGATTGGTGCAAGACATCCGGGCCAAAACCGATGCGCCGATCGTGGTGATGGCCACTGGCCGGCCCCGGCCCAGCCCCGCCGGTGTGATCACGCTGCAAAAGCCCCTGCTGCGGCGCGATCTGTTTCAGGCGCTGGCCCGGATCGCCCCGGATGCGGCCCCCCGGCCCATGCGGATTCTGGCGGCCGAAGATAACATGACGAACCAGTTCATTTTTGCCAAATTCCTGGCCGGGCTGAACATCGACCTGAAATTTGCCAGCAATGGCACCGAGGCCGTGACGCTTTATCACAGTTTTGCCCCTGATCTGGTGTTTATGGATATTTCCATGCCCGATCTCGATGGCAAAGAGGCCACGCGCCAGATCCGCGCGGCCGAGGCGGCCTCGGGCGCGCATGTGCCGATCGTGGCGCTGACGGCGCATGCGCTGGTGGGCGATGAACAGGAAATTCTTGCGGCCGGGCTCGATCATTATCTTACCAAACCGCTGCAAAAGGCCGCGATTATTGAACGGATCGAGCAGGAACATCCCGCCGCCTGCGCCCCGCTCTGGCCCGAGGAATGAGGTCAGTCACCGTGCAATATATCCAGAAATGCCGGGCCAAAGCGTTCGGCGCGGGGCGCATCCAGAATCCGCGTGATCGCCGCCAGATCGCGCGGTTTTTGCGCCACAAGCCGCGCGATCTGGGCCGTGCTGCACGACAATGGCTTTTTCGTGCCGCAACGGCCACGCACAAGCTCGGCCTGGGTGGTAAACAACTGATCATAAAGGTCGGCATCATCGCGCCCGGCCAGTTTGCGCCGGCTGGGATGTGGCAATTCAGGCGCGGCGCCGGTGATCACCTCAAGGAAAAGCGCGCCGTAGCGTTCCAGCTTTTTCGCACCCACGCCCGAAATCCGCGCCATTTCATCAAAATCGGCTGGGCGCTTTTCGGCCATTTCGATCAAGGTGCGGTCGGCGAAAATCACATAGGCCGGGACACGCGCATCCTCTGCCAGCGCCCGCCGCTTGGCCTTGAGCGCGGACAAAAGCGGCGCATCTTCTTCGGCCACCAGCGCGCGGACCACATTCGGCGTGCCACGCGCGCTGGCATCCAGCGTATCGGCGCGCAACGTCACGTTTTCTTCGCCGCGCAACACGGTGCGCGCGGGTTCGGTCATGAACAGGGCGCCGTGGCGGGCAGGATCGGGGCGCACCAGGTCGCGGCCCATCATCTGGCGAAAAATCGCCTGCCATTGCCGGCGGTTATATTCGCGCCCCACCCCAAAGGTCGGCAGCGATTCATGCCCGCGTTCGCGCACCTTGTCGGTGGTATTACCGGTCAGAATATCGATCAGATGCCCCGCGCCGAAATATTCCCCGGTGCGCAATATCGCCGACAGGGCCTTGCGCACCGCGGTGGTGGCGTCAAACACCTGCGGGGGCGTGTCGCAATTGTCGCAATTCCCGCAAGGCGCGATATCCGTTTCGCCAAAATACCCCAGCAGGGCGATCCGCCGACAGGTCTGGGCCTCGGCCAGACCCAGCAGCGCGTTCAGCCGGGTGTGATCGGCGGCCCGCCGTTCGGGGGGCGCGGCGCTTTCGTCGATCTGACCGCGCCGGAACCGCAGATCTTCGGCGCCAAACAGCGTCAGCGTATCTGCAGGCGCCCCGTCGCGGCCCGCGCGGCCGATTTCCTGATAATAGCCTTCGATCGTTTTCGGCAGATCGGAATGCGCCACCCAGCGGATATCGGGTTTGTCGATCCCCATGCCAAAGGCCACGGTCGCGACCACGATCAGCCCGTCTTCTTGCTGAAAACGGTGTTCGACCGCGCGCCTGATATCGGAATCGAGCCCGGCGTGATAGGCCACCGCGGCATGGCCATCCTCGGCCAACGCACGGGCAAGGGTTTCGGTGCGCGCGCGGGTGCCGCAATAGACGATGCCCGATTGCCCCGTGCGCGCGCGGGCAAAATCCAGAATCTGCCGGCGCGGGCTGTCCTTGACCGCAAAGCGCAGGTGGATATTGGGCCGATCAAACCCATGCAGGAATATCTGCGGTTCGGCACCGCCAAACAGCCGCGCGATGATTTCGGGGCGGGTCTGTTCATCGGCGGTGGCGGTAAATGCCGCCAATGGCACGTCAAGCGCGGCCCGAAGCGCCCCGATCCGCAGATAATCGGGCCGGAAATCATGGCCCCATTGCGATACGCAATGTGCCTCGTCCACGGCGATCAGGCTGGTGTTGATCCGCCGCAACAGCGACAGCGTCGCCCCCGAGGCCAGCCGTTCGGGCGCCATGTAAAGCAGCTTGATCTGCCCCGCGTGCAGCGCATCAAGGATGGCATCGGTTTCCGCATCGGTATTACCCGAATGCAGCGCGGCGGCGGCAACGCCTGCCTCGTTCAACGCGCGGACCTGATCGCGCATCAAGGCAATCAGCGGCGATATCACCACCGTGACCCCATCGCGCATCAGTGCAGGCAGTTGAAAACAAAGCGATTTCCCCCCGCCCGTCGGCATGATCGCCAGCACGTTATCGCCCCGCGCCACGGAATCGACAATCTCGCGCTGGCCGGGCCGAAAGGCATCAAAGCCAAACACAGAGGACAAAAGCGCGTCAGACGAAGTCATGGGCCTGCAGGGGTTGATCGGGTTCCACCCCCCTCATTCCACAGGGGGGCAGGTGGAACAAGGCCAATCCCCGCGCTACAGGAAATAGACCGCGTTGTTGCGGATGATGATTTCCAGCGCATAAATCGCCAAAAACGCCACCAGCGGCGCCAGATCCAGCCCCGACATCTGCGGAAGCACCCGCCGGATCGGGCCGTAAACCGGCTCTAACAGGCGGTTCAGCCCGAACCAGATCTGCGCCACCAATTGTTGACGCAGGTTCAGCACCTGAAAATTGATCAGCCAGCTCATGATGATATGCACGATCATCACGAATTTGGCGACGCCAAGGATCATCAGGATAATCTGGATGAGTGAGAGCATGCGCCACGTCCTGCTTGATTTTTGCTATGCCGAACATCTATGGCCTGTGATGCGGCGGCGCAAGGTATCCGTCATCACTGGCAAGGCTTCATATATGTTTCCCTTCATACGTCTATTCAAAGAAATCGCGCTTTATCGCAAGGCGCCGCGGCTTGGGCTGCATGAGACCCATTTTTCCAACCACATCTGTTGGCCATGGGATCTGGACATGGCGGCCGAGCTCAACAACGGGCGCACGCTCAGCCTGCTTGATCTGGGGCGGGTGCCGCTGATGATCCGGCTTGGCATGCTGGAGGCGATGCGCGAACACCGCTGGGGCGCGGCGATGGCCGGCGTGGTCGTGCGCTATCGCCAGCGGATCAAGAACATGCAGCGGTTTGAAATGCGCAGCCGTCTGGTGGGCTGGGACCAGCGCTTTCTTTATATGGAGCAATCCATGTGGAAAGCGGGCGAAATCTGCGCCAACCACGCCGTTTACCGCGTCGCCGTGACCGATCGCAACGGCATCGTGCCCGCCCCGCGCGTGGCCGAGGCAATCGGCCTGGGCCCCGACAGCCCCCCGCTGGACGAATGGATCGAACTGTGGAGCCGCGCCGAAGATGCCCGGCCCTGGCCCCCGCAAATGACCCGTTGAGCCGCTTGCAACGCGCAGACTTTCCCTGTTCTATCCGCCCGAACCACAAAGGCGCATCAAGATGAGCGATCAGCGGAAACGCATCTGGGGCTGGATGATGTTCGATTGGGCCAGCCAGCCCTATGCGACGGTGCTGCTGACCTTTATCTTTGGCCCGTTCTTTGCCGAAGCGGTGATCATCAAACTGACTGCGAACGGCATGGCCCCCGCTGCCGCGCAGGCCAGTGCGCAGGCCTATTGGGGTTACGGGCTGACCGCCGCCGGGGTGATCATCGCCGTGCTTGCGCCGGTTTTGGGCGCAATGGCCGATGGCACCGGGCGGCGGCTGCCATGGATCTGGGGGTTTTCGGGGCTTTATGTGCTGGGCTGTTTTGGCCTGTGGCTGGCGGTGCCGGGCACGCTTGACATCCCGCTGGTGCTGGCTTTTTTCGCATTCGGGCTGATTGGTGCCGAATTTGCGACGATTTTTACCAATGCCATGCTGCCCGATCTGGGTGCGCGCGGCGAGATCGGGCGGATTTCCGGTTCCGGCTGGGCCTGGGGCTATGTCGGCGGCATCATCGCACTGGCGCTGGTGCTGCTGTTTCTGGCCGAAAACGCGGCGGGCGTGACGTTTCTGGGCATCGCGCCGGTATTCGGGTTGGACCCGGACATGCGCGAAGGCACGCGCGCGGTCGGGCCGCTGGCGGGGCTGTGGTATATCGTGTTCATGATCCCGTTTTTCCTCTGGGTGCGCGACCGCCCCGAGGCTGCGCGCGCCCGGCCATCGCTGCGCCGCGGGCTAACGGACCTGGCGGCCACGATCCGCCGCTTGCCGGGGCAGGCCAGCCTGTCGACCTATTTGCTGTCGTCGATGTTTTATCGCGATGCGCTTAACGGGATGTATACCTTTGGTGGGATATACGCATTGGGCACATTGGGATGGAGCGTTGTGGATATCGGGATTTTTGGCATCGTGGCGGCAATTACCGGGGCGATCTTTGCCTATGTCGGCGGGCGGGCCGATGGGCGGCGGGGGCCGAAACCGGTGATCATGACCGCAATTGTGGTTTTGCTGGGCGTATCCGTCGCGATCATCCTGATTTCGCGTGATGCGGTGCTGTTCGTGCCCGTGGCCGCGGGTTCAATGGCGCCTGATATTGCCTTTTACCTTTGCGGATGTCTGATCGGGGCCGCGGGTGGGGCGCTGCAGGCGGCCAGCCGCACGATGATGGTGCGCCAAGCCAACCCGCACCGCATGACCGAAGCCTTTGGGCTTTATGCACTTTCGGGCAAAGCCACGTCATTTCTCGCCCCCGCCGCCATCGCCTTGGCCACGGATATAAGCGGAAGCCAGCGCCTCGGGATCACGCCGTTGATTGTGCTGTTCCTTGCCGGGCTTATCCTGTTAATCTGGGTCGAACCCGAAGGAGCACAGGAACCATCATGGTCCGCATCGCCCGAGCCCTCTTGATCGGGCTGCTACTGGCCGCCTGCGCACCGCAGCCTGCGGATCAGGTCGCCGTATCGCAAAGCAATATGCAGCCGGCGAAAACCCTGTTCGCCGCCGCAAATGGCGCCTCGGCCCAAGCGCCCGCGCCGATCGGCAGCTATGCCAACGGCTGTCTGGCCGGTGCGGTGGCGCTGCCGCAAACCGGCCCGACCTGGCAGGCCATGCGGCTGTCGCGTGATCGCAACTGGGGCCATCCGGCGCTGATTTCCTTTATCGAACGGCTTGGCCAGACGGCCGCGGCCCAACCCGGCTGGGCGGGGCTTTATGTCGGCGATCTGTCGCAGGCGCGCGGCGGGCCGATGCTGACCGGCCATGCCAGCCACCAGATGGGGCTAGATGCCGATATCTGGATGCTGCCGCCCGAGCGGCTGAACCTGACCGTGGCTGAGCGCGAGCGTATTTCTTCGATCTCTACCCGCCGCGCCAGCGGGGCCTATGTCAATGGCAACTGGAGCCGGGCCCATCACGAAATTATCAAAGCCGCCGCCCAAGACCCGGCCGTGGCGCGGATTTTCATCTTTCCCGGCGCCAAGGTGCAGATGTGCAATGATGCCGTGGGCGAGCGAGCATGGCTGCGCAAGGTGCGGCCATGGGCCGGGCATCACACGCATTTTCATGTCCGGCTGGCCTGCCCGCCCGGCGCGCGCGGCTGCGTGGATCAGGAACCGCCCCCGCCCGGCGATGGCTGCGATGATGCCCGCGACTGGGTGCGCAATATCATCAGCCCGCCGCCGCCCGACCCATCCGCACCGCGCCCCGCCCCGACGCGCGATCTGACGCTTGCCGATCTGCCTGCACAATGCTCCGCCGTTCTTTCGTCGCGCTGATCTGCGGCACCATCGCGCTGCACGGAACGGCCCCGGTGGCCGGGCCGACGCTGCGCGCGGAACTGGTCGGGCAATATACCTGGCGCGATCCTTCGCCGCTGTTTGGCGGGATGTCGGGGCTGGATCTGGCCCCCGATGGCAGCGATTTCGTCGCCGTCAGCGACCGGGGCGCGATTGCGACCGGCCGGTTGCTGCGCCAGGATGGCCAGATCAGCGGTGTCGCCGATCTGGCGCTGAATCCGCTGCTGCGCCCCGGGGGGGAACCCTTGCGCGAATTTGAAACCGATGCCGAGGGCGTCGCCCGCAGCGCCGACGGCCGGATTTTCGTATCGTTTGAAGGGCTGCATCGCGTCTGGGCCTATGCCGATGCCACGGGCCCGGCGGAACGGCTGCCCCAACATGACGATTTTGCACAAATGCAGCTTAATTCGTCGTTGGAAGCCTTGGCGATCGACGATCAGGGCCGGCTTTATACCCTGCCCGAACGTTCGGGCGAATGGACGCGGCCTTTTCCGGTATATCGCTTTGACGGTGACGGGTGGGAACAGCCGTTTTCGCTGCGCCGCGATGGCAAATTTCTGGCCGTGGGGGCCGATTTCGGCCCGGATGGCAAACTTTACCTGCTGGAACGCCACCTGGCCTTTTTCGGCTTTCAAACCCGCGTTCGCCGCTTTGTGATCGAGGGCGATGCCGTGCTGTCCGAAGAAACCCTGCTGCAAACCGGCACAGGGGCGCATGACAATCTCGAAGGGATCGCCGTCTGGCGCGACCCGGATGGCGCAATCCGTATCACCATGATTTCAGACGATAATTTTCACCCGTTCCAGCGCACCGAATTCGTGGAATACCGGCTTAAGGATTAGCTTGTATCCGCCACCGCAAGGCATTAGACAGGGCGCGCCCGATGGGGCCAAGTCTCCGCTACCTTGCAAAAACGGATCAAATCAAATGACGCGTATCCTTCCCGGCGTGATCGCCATGGCCATCATCGTCGTGGCCTCGAACATCCTTGTGCAGTTTCTGATCCTTGACGGATTGCTGACATGGGGCGCCTTTACCCTGCCTTTTGCCTTTCTGGTTACCGATGTGATGAACCGTGTTTACGGCACATCTGCGGCGCGCAAGGTGATTTTCGCGGGGCTGGTCACCGGCATCATCTGTTCGCTGATCGGCACGCAGATCACGGTGGAATTCGCCCCCGGCGTCACCGGATCGGCGGTGGCCTTGCGGGTGGCGATCGCATCGGCCACGGCATTTTTGGCGTCGCAATTGCTGGATGTGATGGTGTTCAACCTGTTGCGACAGGGCGCATGGTGGCGCGCGCCGCTGGGTTCGGGGATCGCGGCGTCGATCCTGGACACGGTGCTGTTTTTCGGCATCGCCTTTTCCGGCACGCTCAGCTTTGGCGCGCAGGCCGATGCCGAGGTCGCATGGGCCGCCGAGGCGGCGCCGTTCTTGTTGATCGGACCGGAAATTCCGCTTTGGATGACGCTGGCGGT
Organism: Paracoccaceae bacterium; assembly: GCA_041655055.1. Classification (GTDB taxonomy): domain Bacteria; phylum Pseudomonadota; class Alphaproteobacteria; order Rhodobacterales; family Rhodobacteraceae; genus JBBAGE01. Next base: position 15,514 of record JBBAGE010000013.1, on the reverse strand, counting down.
CGCGGATTGGATGGTTAAAATATCGATCGCTTTCATCGCGCTGGTGCCATTTCGCCTGATCGTGAAGCGATTAATCACACAAATTGCGTGAATTTCTTTGACATACACCAAATATGTGCCACCTTCTGCGTAACGGCAATTTTTGAAAGGAGGTGGTCCAGTGTCTAGAGTGGTATTGGAAATCGGAGTCGGGACAGTCGGGGAGGCCGTTGCCTGAGGGCAGCCCCTAAGGCAGAACATCCCTGATTGGGCGACCTAACTGGCCCATCTTCCACGATCTCGAAGGGCTGCCACACTGGCAGCCCTTTTCGTCTGTCATCAAAGGCCGCTATGCGCATCAACGACCAGATCACCCTGCAAGATTGGGAATTGACCGAGCAATTCAGCCGCGCATCCGGCCCCGGGGGGCAGAATGTGAACAAAGTCTCTACCGCCGTCGAATTGCGGTTTGAGGCCGAGCGTTCGCCGTCGCTGCCCGATGCGGTCAAACGCCGGCTTCGCGGCCTGGCCGGGCGGCGCTGGACCAAGGATGGCGCGGTTGTGATCCATGTCGATGACACCCGCAGCCAGGCCCGCAACCGCGAAATCGCGCGCGACCGGCTGGCGGCGCTGGTGGCCGCCGCAACCATTGCACCCAAGCGGCGGATCGCCACCAAACCCACGCTGGGCAGCAAGCTGCGCCGCATCAAGGCCAAGAAACAGCGCAGCGAAATCAAGGCTTTGCGCGGTTCTGTCAGTAATGAATGATCACACGATCACATCTTGTGCCGCCTGCGCGCCGGTGCCAAACACCCGCCGATAACGCGCAATTTCATCGGCAGGGCCCGTGGCCTTGTTCGGGTTATCCGACAGTTTCACCGTGGGTCGGCCATTCGCGCTCACCGCCTTGCAGACCAGCGAAAACGGCGCCAGCCGATCCCCCGGCACAAGCCCGCGGAAATCATTCGTCAGCAACGTGCCCCAACCAAAGGATACCCGCACCCGCCCGCTGAATTGCCGATGCAGGGCCACGATCGTGTCGGTATCCAACCCGTCCGAGAAAATCACCAGCTTGCCACGCGGATCTTCGCCCCGTTCCTGCCACCATCGGATCGCCAGTTCCGCGCCGGTGGCGGGATCGCCGGAATCGATGCGCATTCCCGTCCAGCCGGCCAGCCAATCGGGGGCATTGCGCAAAAAGCCTTCGGTTCCATAGGTATCGGGCAGGATGATGCGCAGATTGCCCGAATGTTCTTCCTGCCAATCGGCCAGCACCTGATAGGGCGCGGCGCGCAGCGCATCGTCATTATCGGTCAGCGCAGCGCGGATCATGGGCAATTCATGGGCATTGGTGCCGATGGCCTCGATATCGCGGCGCATGGCGATCAGGCAATTTGACGTGCCGGTAAACTTTGGCCCTAGCCCCTCGATCATCGCTTGCACGGCCCAATCCTGCCACAAAAAGGAATGGCGCCGCCTTGTGCCGAAATCGGCGATGCTCAGCCCCGGAAGGGCGCGCAATTCTTCGATTTTCGACCAGAGTTTCGTCATCGCGCGGGCATAAAGCACCTGTAGCTCAAAGCGCCCCATCTGATGCAGCACGGCGCGGCCGCGCAATTCCATCAAGATGGCCAGCGCCGGAACCTCCCACAGCATGACCTCGGGCCAGTTGCCTTCGAAGGTCAATTCATATTGGCTGCCGCGGCGTTCCAGATGATAGGGCGGCAGGCGCAGCCCTTCGAACCAGCCCATGAATTCGGGGCTGAACATCTGGCGTTTACCGTAAAACATATTGCCGCGCAGCCATGTGCTTTCACCGCGCGTTAACGACAATGTGCGCACATGATCCAGTTGTTCACGCAATTCACCTTCGTCGATCATATCGGCGAGCGGCACCGTCAGGCTGCGATTGATCAGCGAAAAACACACCTGCGTATCGGGGCTATTGCGCAGGATCGATTGACACATCAGCAATTTATAGAAATCCGTGTCGATCAATGACCGGATGATCGGATCAATCTGCCATTTATGATTGTAAACGCGGGTCGCAATATCGGCCATATGCGATCACACCATCCGCACGCCGGCGGCGCGCATCGCATCCATCGCCTGGGCAAGCGAGCCTTCGATATCGATCGCGCGGCAAAGATCGGTGCGCAATTCCACATCAAACCCCAGCCGGATCGCATCAAGCGCCGAATAATGCACGCAAAAATCGGTCGCAAGCCCGACCAGAACCAGCGAGGTGATGCCCCGGCTGCGCAGATAACCATCCAGCCCGGTGGGCGTGCTGCGATCATTTTCATAAAACGCCGAATAACTATCGATCGTGCGGCGAAACCCCTTACGGATGATCAGATCGGCGGGATTCGTGTTCAGATCAGTGTGGAAATCCGCGCCATGCGTACCCTGAACGCAATGGCTGGGCCACAGAACCTGCGCGCCATAGGGCATCATGATCTGGGAAAAGGGCTGGGCTCCATCATGTTGATCCGCAAAGGAAAGATGATCGGCCGGGTGCCAATCTTGCGTCAGGATCACGCTTTGGAAATCATTCATCAGCGCGGAAATCGGCCGCACGATATCATCCCCGCCCGCCACGGCCAGCGCGCCGCCGGGGCAGAAATCATTCTGAATATCAATGACAAGCAGGGCAGTTGAGGCCGGATACATGGAAAAATCCTTTTGAGGGTGCCCATTATGGGTAATGGAAGGCCCCGCCATGGGTCAAGCCGCGCCCTTGCGGGGCGATGTGATTCGCGCGTATTGGGCGGCATGTTTACCATTGCCGCACTCTATCATTTCACCCGGTTCGATGACCCTGCCGCGCTGCGTGGCCCTTTGTTGGCGCACGCGCGCGCGCATGGCATCACCGGATCGCTTTTGCTGGCCCGCGAAGGGATCAACGGCACGATTGCCGGTTCGCGCGCGGGGATCGATGCCATGCTGGCCCATATCCGCTCCCTGCCCGGCTGCGCCGATCTGGATTGGAAGGAAAGCCAAGCCGACGATCCCCCCTTTGGCCGGATGAAAGTGCGGCTGAAACGCGAAATCGTCACGATGGGCCAGCCCGATGTCGATCCGCGCGCGCGGGTGGGGCATTATGTCGAACCCGCCGAATGGAACGCGCTGATCGCCGCCGATGATGTGGTCGTGATCGATACCCGCAACGATTATGAGGTCGCAATCGGCACGTTTCAGGGCGCGATTGATCCGCAAACCCGCGCTTTTGGTGAATTCCCCGCCTGGTGGGAGGCCAACAAGGACCGCTTTCACAACAAGCGCGTCGCGATGTTCTGCACCGGCGGCATCCGCTGCGAAAAAAGCACGAATTACCTGCTGGGTCAGGGGGTTGAGGATGTCTATCACCTGCGCGGCGGCATCCTGAAATATCTCGAACAGGTGCCCGCCCAGCAAAGCATGTGGGATGGCGAATGTTTCGTGTTCGATGGTCGGGTTTCCGTGGGTCACGGGCTGGCCGAAGGGCCGCATGAGCTGTGCCATGCTTGCCGCAGGCCGCTGTTGCCCGCCGATATGACCCGCCCGGAATATGAACAAGGCGTAAGCTGCCACCAATGCCACGGCGAACATGACGAGACCCGCCGTGCGCGGTTTCGCGAACGCCAGCGCCAGATCGCGCTGGCCAAAACCCGGGGCGAAAAGCATCTGGGGCCGCGCGACTAGCGCGCCGCCTTAGAAATCCAGATGCTCGACGCTCAGCGCGTTTTGCTGGATGAATTCGCGCCGCGGTTCGACCACATCGCCCATCAGCTTGGTAAACAGATCGTCCGCCTCGGCGATATTGTCGATCTTGACCTGCAACAGGGTGCGGGCTTCGGGATCAAGCGTGGTTTCCCACAACTGGCTGGGGTTCATTTCGCCCAAACCCTTGTAGCGCTGCAGACTGAGGCCCTTTTCGCCCTCTTTCAACACGGCTTCGAGCAGTTCGATCGGGCCATGCACCCGCTGCGCACGGTCGCGGCGCACCAGATCGCCGGGTTCGCTAAAATTGCTGCGGGTTTGTTTGGAAATTTCCGACAAACGCCGCGCCTCGCCCGAACGCAGCACGGCGCCATCCAGCGTGCGAATTTCTTCGACCCCGCGCAGCACGCGCGCGAGCCGGATACCGTGATCCTGCGTCACGCGCCCTTGCCAGCCGCGTTCATATTCGGCGGCCACAAGATCCAGCCGTTTGGCCACCTGATCCGCAACATCTTGTAGATCGCTATCGGCGCGCCCGGCGTCAAAAGCACCCGCAAGCGCGGCCTGTTCCAGAATATGGCGCGGATAATGCGTCGGAAAGGCATCGAGCACGCGGCGGAATTGCCGCGCCCCTTCGACCACGCGCAGCAGATCGGCACCGGCGATTTCTTCGCCCGTAGGCAGGCGCAGAACCGTGCCGTCGATTCCCATCTGGATCAGGTAATCTTCAAGCGCGGCTTCGTCTTTGAGGTAGACCTCGGACCGGCCCCGCGTCACTTTGTAAAGCGGCGGCTGCGCAATATAGAGGTAACCACGTTCGATCAGCTCCGGCATCTGGCGATAGAAAAACGTCAGCAGCAGCGTGCGAATATGCGCCCCATCCACATCGGCGTCGGTCATGATGACCACCTTGTGATAGCGCAATTTCTCGATATCGAAATAATCCGTGCCGATCCCGGTGCCAAGCGCGGTAATCAGCGTGCCAATCGAATCGGACGACAGCATCCGATCCATCCGCACCCGTTCCACGTTCAGGATTTTACCCCGCAGCGGCAGAATCGCCTGATTTTTCCGATCGCGCCCCTGTTTGGCCGAACCACCCGCGGAATCACCCTCGACGATGAAAACTTCGGCCAGCGCGGGGTCTTTTTCCTGACAATCGGCCAGTTTTCCGGGCAGATTGGCCACGTCGAACTTGTTTTTGCCGCCTTGGACAATTTCGCGGGCCTTGCGCGCGGCCTCGCGCGCCAGCGCAGCGGTGGCGACCTTTTCCATGATGATTTTCGCCTGCGCAGGGTTTTCCTCAAGCCATTCGCCGAGTTTTTCGTTCACAAGGCTTTCAACCGCGGGCCGCACCTCGGATGAGACCAGCTTGTCTTTGGTCTGGCTGGAAAATTTCGGATCCGGCACCTTGACCGACAGCACACAGGTCAGGCCCTCGCGGGCATCTTCGCCGGTAAAGGTTACTTTTTCCTTTTTCACGACGCCCGAGGTTTGCGCATAGCTGTTAATCGAACGCGTCAGCGCGCCGCGAAAGCCCGCCATATGTGTGCCGCCGTCGCGTTGGGGAATATTGTTGGTAAATGGCAGCACCGTTTCATGATAGCTGTCATTCCACCACATCGCGACTTCGACGATCACATCGTCGCGTTCGCCGTGGATATAGATCGGCTCGGACAGCAGCGGTGTTTTCGACCGGTCCAGATAGCGGACGAATTCCTTCGCGCCGCCATCGTAATAGAGCACGCTTTCCAGCGTCTCGACCGGGCGTTCGTCGCGCAGAATGATCCGCACGCCGGAATTCAAAAACGCCAATTCGCGCAGGCGTTTTTCCAGCGTGTCAAAGCTGTAATCAAGGTTGGAAAACGTGCCGGTCGAGGCCAGAAACCGCACCTCGGTCCCCTTGCGGCCATCGGCATCACCCACGACGCGCAGATGTTCGACCGTTTCGCCATGTTCAAAACGGACGTAATGTTCCTTGCCATCGCGCCAGATCCGCAGTTCCAGCCAGACCGACAGCGCGTTGACAACCGACACCCCCACCCCGTGCAAACCGCCCGACACCTTATAGGAATTGCTGTCGAATTTGCCGCCGGCGTGAAGCTGGGTCATGATAACCTCGGCGGCGGAAACGCCCTCGCCTTCGTGGATGCCGACCGGAATCCCGCGCCCGTTGTCATGCACCGAAACAGAGCTATCGGCATGGATCGTCACGGTCACGGCATCGGCATGACCGGCCAGCGCCTCGTCGATGCCGTTATCGACCACCTCATAGACCATATGGTGCAGGCCCGATCCGTCATCCGTATCGCCGATATACATGCCCGGGCGCTTGCGAACGGCCTCCAACCCCTTGAGAACCTTGATGGAATCGGCGCCATATTCGGCGGCGGGCTGCGCAGTATCCGACATTCATGCAATCCTTGGTTATTTATCTGATTTTATACGGGTTTTCTGGGCGGATGTCACGTGCCAGCGGCCAGATTCACGCCGCGTTAATCCGCGACGTGCCGCCGGCATCGTGCACCGCAAAGCGCATCGCGCGCGCCCCCAGTTCCGCGAATAATTCGGGGCCGGTGCCGGTCATCCAGGCCTGCGCCCCAAGCGCGCAGATTTCATCGAAAAGCGCCGCGCGCCGCCCCGTATCCAGATGGGCGGCCACTTCATCGAGCAACAAAATCGGCGGCGCGCCAATGCCATGCGCAAGCGCCCGGGCATTGGCCAGCACGACGGAAATCAGCAGGGCCTTTTGCTCGCCGGTGGAACATTGTCGCGCGGCGATGTTCTTGGCGGCATAGATGGCCCCCAGATCGGCGCGATGCGGCCCGCTCAGCGTGCGCCCGGCGGCGCGGTCGCGATTGCGGCCTGCGGCAAATGCATCGGTCAGCGCGGTGGCATCATCGGGCAGCGCTTCGCCATCGGGCCAATCGATCGTCAGATCGGCGGCGGGAAAGCGCGTGTCCTCTTGCGCGGCCATCACCCGATCAAGCGCCGCGCGCCGGTTGGCGATGATCGCCGCGCCTTCGCGCGCCATCTGCGCCTCGACCGCGCCGAACCAATGCGCATCGCGGATATCATCGCGCAGCAGCCGGTTACGCTCGCGCATCGCCTTGTCATAGGCAAGCGTCGCATCCGCATGACCGGGCGTGAAACTAAGCGTCATCCGATCCAGAAATCGCCGCCGCCCTTCCGCCCCCTCGATCCAGAGCCGGTCCATCGCAGGCTGCAGCCACAGAATCGGCGCAAGCCGCCCCAGCGCGACCTGCGCTGCAGCCTTGCCATCGATACGCACCTGACGGCTGGCGCCCGGTTCGGCCCATGTTTCGATTTCATGCAGATTCGCGCCACTGCGTAAAATGGCGCGGATTTTCCAGCCCAAAGCCTCGGGCTGGCGGATCAGCTCATCCCCCGTGGCGCGGCGCAGGCCACGGCCGGGCGACAGCAGGGAAACGGCCTCAAGTATATTCGTCTTGCCCGCGCCATTGGGGCCAAATATGGCCACCGGACGCCCATCAAACACCATATGCGCCGCTTTGTGCGAGCGAAAATGCGACAGTTGCAGTTCGAGCAGCGCAAGCCCGGGCATGGGATTATCCCCGCGCGTGGCGGGCCGTCACACCCGCATCGGCATGACGACATAGACCGCGCTGGTATCGTTGCCCTCACGCATAAGCGTCGGATCGCCGGAGGAATTGAACAGGAAAACCGCATTTTCACGATCCACCTGACTGGCGATTTCCAACAGATATTTGGCGTTGAATCCGATTTCCAGCCGCTCATCCCCATAAGCTACGGCCAATTCCTCTTCGGCCGCGCCCGAATCGGGGGAATTGACCGACAAAACCAGCCGATCTTCGTCAAGCGCCAGCTTGACCGCCCGGCTGCGTTCGGAACTGACGGTCGCCACGCGGTCCACGGCGCGAGCAAATTCGGCGGCGTCCACTTCCAACCGGCGGGTGTTGTTTTGCGGAATGACGCGGGTGTAATCGGGAAAGGTGCCGTCGATCACCTTAGATGTCAACGTGATTGCGGGGGTGGCAAAGCGGATTTTGGTTTCCGAAACGGAAACGGCGATGCTCATATCGTCATCATCCAGCAATTTGCGCAATTCACCCACGGTTTTGCGCGGCACGATCACGCCCGCCATGGTTTCGGCCGCATCGGGGATCGGCGCATCGATCCGCGCCAAACGGTGGCCATCGGTTGCAACCGCGCGCAAGACCCGCCCGCCCTCGCCTTCGGCAATATGCAGATAGACACCGTTAAGGTAATAGCGCGTTTCCTCGGTGGAAATCGCGAATTTCGATTTATCGAACAGCCGTCGCAGCACCGGCGCAGGGGCCGTGAAATTCGTCGCATATTCGGACGAGGCCATGACCGGGAAATCTTCCTTGGGCAGCGTCGCAAGCGAGAAATGCGACCGCCCGGCCTCGACGCTCAGCCGGCCGTTAACCATATCATCGCTTAGCGTCACCAGCGCGCCATCGGGCAATTTGCGCACGATTTCATGCAAGGTCACTGCCGAAACCGTTGTGGCGCCGGCGCGTTCGACATGGCCCGGCGCGCGGTCCACCACCTCGATATCCAGATCGGTGGCGCGAAAACTGATCTCGTTGCCTTCGGCCTCGATCAGCACATTGGCAAGGATGGGAATGGTGTTGCGCCGCTCGACCACGGATTGTGCCTGGCCGACCGCTCTAAGTAGCGCGCCGCGTTCGATGCTGAACTTCATACCATCCTCGTTCGATCAATTCGCAGGGGTTTTGCCCTGATGGAAGCCCATTTCTGCCCGCAAATGCAGGCTTGCGCAACCGGCTTATACCTCTAACGCGCGGCGCAGAAGCTCCAGATCTTCGGCAATCTGGTGATCCTGATCCTTCAGCTCTTCGATCCGCTTGACGCCATGCATCACCGTCGTGTGATCACGCCCGCCAAAGCGGCGGCCAATTTCCGGCAGGCTGCGCGAGGTCATCTGTTTGGCCAGATACATCGCCATCTGACGCGGCCGGGCAATCGCGCGCACACGTTTGGGCCCGATCATATCGCTAAGCCGGATGTTGTAATGCTCGGCGACGCGGCGCTGAATTTCCTCGACCGTGACCTTGCGTTCCGACACGCGCAGAATATCGGCGAGGCAATCTTGCGCCAGATCCAGCGTGATTTCGCGCCCAACCAGCGAGGCAAAGGCAAAAAGCCGCATCAGCGCGCCTTCGAGCACCCGCACGTTGGTCGAAATCCGATGCGCCAGAAATTCCAGCACACCATCGGCCAGCACCAGCCCGGCATATTGGTGGCGATAGGCATCGACCTTGTTTTGAAAAATCCCCAGCCGCAATTCGTAATCGGTCGGATGCAGATCGACCACCAGCCCGCATTGCAGGCGGCTTTTGATCCGGTCTTCCAGTTCCTTGATCTCGCCCGGGGCGCGGTCGGCGGAAATGATGATCTGTTTACCCTGATCGACCAGCGCGTTGAATGTGTGGAAAAATTCTTCCTGGGTGCTGTCCTTGCCGGCGATGAATTGGACATCATCGACCATCAGGACATCGACCGAACGAAAAAGTTGTTTGAAATCCATCATTTGCCGGTCACGCAGCGCCTGAACAAAGCGATACATGAATTGCTCGGCCGATAGATAGACCACTTTCAGATCGGGGTTGCGCGCGCGGGTTTCATTCGCGATCGCATGCATCAGGTGGGTTTTGCCCAGCCCGACACCACCGTAAAGAAACAGCGGGTTAAAGGTAATCGGCCCACCTTCGGCCACACGGCGCGCGGCGGCATGGGCCAGCTCATTTGGTTTGCCGACGACGAAACTGTCAAAGGTGAATCGCGTGTCAATCGGCGCACCGATATATTCACCCTCGGCCCGAACGGGCTCGGGCGCGGCGGCGGGCGCCGGTTTCGGGGCGGCGCTGCGCATCTTGGGCACAACGAATTCGATCCGGCTGATCGACGCATCGGATGCATTCATCCGCTGCAGGATCTGTTCGCCGAAATTGCGCGACACCCAGTTGCCCATGAAGCTGGTGGGCACATGAAAGGTTGCAACCCCTTGTTGAACCTCATGAAATTCCAAGGGCTCGATCCAGTTGGTGTAATTGTTCTTGCCCACGGCCAACAACAATTCGTCACGGACGTGTCCCCACGTTTCTTTGGTCATTTCAGATAAACCCAGATTTATAGTTGTTATTCAGGCCTGGCGCGAAGCCAGACCCCGGGTTTTCCAGCCGCGATCGGCCCCCCGGTGGCACTGCATATCCAAATCGTCGCGAAACCCTTCAACCGCGTTAATGCCGCGTGCGCGCGTGCCTGTGGCAGACAGGTGTGCGCGCAATGCAGTCGGGCTGGGGGAATGCGGAAAAGACAGCAGCGCCCCGGTTTTTGCCGGGCGCGGGTCAGCAGGAACCGCCAAATTTTCAATCGTCAATATCGTCCATGTTGCGGCAGGCTCACCCCTACCGACAACCGAGCCAAGGCCGGTATTCATTGCATTTCCCCCAAGCGGATGTGAATCGCTGCTCTAAGCTAGCGCCCCGATCATGGGCTGCGCAACTGATCTTCGATCTTGACTCTGTCTTTCCCGAAACGAATCTCATCGACTGGCAAGGATGCCGTTTTGTTCCTTTAATGCCTTGATAAAAAACGAAAAAGCGCGCCGAACGGCACGCTTTTCGTTCCGATAAAATCGGGTGTTTTCAAACGCTCAGGCGATGGCCTTGACGCGTGCGGCCAGGCGCGAAATCTTGCGCGCGGCGGTATTTTTGTGAACGACGCCTTTGGTCACGCCACGCATCAGCTCGGGCTGGGCGCTGCGCAGGGCTTCGGTGGCAACCGCCTTGTCGCCCGATGCAATCGCTTCCTCTACGCGACGCAGAAAGGTGCGAATCCGCGAGCGGCGGTTTTTGTTCACTGCAGTGCGCCGTTCAATCTGGCGGGCGCGTTTCATAGCTTGGGGCGAATTTGCCATATCTCGAATTCCCACTTTTGGGTTCGTGTAAATCTGAAGTTGGGCTTCTAGGCCCGACTCGCTCACAAGTCAACAGGCTAGCACATGTTTCCGCCCGTCCTGTAAAAGTTTCAGCTCTGGCAGCGCGGACAATAAAAGGTAGACCGCCCCGATTGCACGATGCGCTGGATTATCCCCGCGCAACCCGGCGTGACACAGGCCTCGCCTTCGCGCCCATATACCCGGAATGCGTGCTGGAAATAACCCAGATTGCCATCGGCCTGTCGATAATCGCGCAGGCTTGATCCCCCGGCACTGATCGCCTCGTCCAAGACCCGGCGGATCAGCGGCACCAAAGTGTCCACCTCGGCGGCGCTCAGACTGCCGGCTGCGCGTTGGGGGGCGATTCCTGCGCGGTAAAGCGCTTCGCACACATAGATATTGCCCAAACCGGCGATGATCCGCTGATCCAGCAGCGCCGCCTTGATCGATGTGCGTCGCCCCGCAAGCTTGTCGGCCAGATAAGGGGTATTCAGCCCGTTGCCCAACGGCTCGGGCCCCAGCCCCGCGAGCAACCGGTGCGTTGGCGCGGCCTCGGTTGGCATCAGATCCATCGCCCCGAACCGGCGGGGATCGTTGTAGGTGATTCGCGCGCCACCCATCAGATCCAGCACCACATGGTCGTGTTTGCCAGGCGGAACATGTGCGGCCCCCGCGGTCGCGATCAGAATCCGGCCCGACATTCCCAGATGGATCAACAGGCTTTCCCCGGTATCCAGATCGCCGAGCAAATATTTCGAGCGCCGCCGCAGCGCGATCACCCGTGCCCCTTGCAGCCGCGCAGCCATATTCGGGGGGAAAGGCCAGCGCAAATTCGCCCGCCGGATATCGGCCCGCACGATTCGCGCGCCTTCCAAGACCGGCGCCAGGCCCCTGCGAACGGTCTCGACTTCGGGTAATTCGGGCAATGCAGGTCTTTCTGATCGATCGGGCGCGCCTTCGCGCGGCGTGACAACTTGGATGTTTGTATCCGGCCCCGTCACCCTGTATCGATAAAGCAGAGAAATCAATGCGAGCCGCCCCATGTCCGACACGACCACACATTTCGGCTTTTCCGAGGTTCCCGAAGATCAGAAAGCCGGTCTGGTGCATGGCGTTTTCACATCGGTGGCGTCGCGTTATGACATCATGAATGATGTCATGTCCGTCGGTATCCACCGGGTCTGGAAGGATGCCATGATGGATTGGCTGGCGCCGCGGTCGGGCCAGCAACTTCTGGATGTCGCCGGCGGCACCGGGGATATCGCCTTTCGCTTCCTGCGCCGCGCGCCGGGTGCGGGTGCCGTTGTTTGTGACATGACCGAAAGCATGCTTGTCGCCGGGCGCAAGCGCGCCGATGCGGAAAAGCTGGCCGACAGGCTGAATTGGGTCGCGGGCGATGCGATGGCCCTGCCCTTTGGCGATGCGAGCTTTGACGTCTATACGATCAGCTTCGGCATCCGCAACGTGACCCGAATCCCTGCCGCCCTGGCCGAGGCCTACCGCGTTTTGCGGCCGGGCGGTCGGCTGATGGTGCTTGAATTCAGCCAGCTTCCGAATGCAGGCCTGCAAAAACTTTATGATCTGTATTCGTTTAATGTTATCCCCCGTATGGGCCATTTGATCGCCCGCGACCGTGACAGTTATCAATATCTGGTCGAATCCATCCGCAAATTTCCCGATCAGGACCGTTTCGCAGCCATGATCCGCGATTCGGGTTTCGAACAGGTTAAATATCGCAACCTGAGCATGGGTATTGCCGCGCTTCATTCCGGCTGGAAGATCTAGGACAATGCGCGGTCCCCATAATTTCTGGCGTCTGATCCGCACCGGCGCCACCATGGAACGCTCGGGCGCGCTGCGCGTCGTGCTTGACGCGATGGAGGCGCCGATGCCGTTGCGGCTGGTCGCGCGCGCCGTTGCTTGGCCGTTTCAATGGCTTGGCATCAAGGGCGATCAGGCGCTGCCGCCGGTCACGCGGGCGCTGACGGCGCTCGGGCCGGCTTATATCAAATTCGGCCAGATCCTTTCGACCCGTCCGGATGTGGTGGGTAGCGAACTGGCCACGCAACTGACTGTTTTACAAGATAAACTGCCCCCCTTTCCGCGTGCCTTAGCAATCAAGACGATCGAAACCGAGCTTGGCCAGCCCATCGACGCCCTGTTCGAGGAATTTTCCGAGCCCGTCGCCGCCGCCTCTATCGCGCAGGTTCACCGCGCCCGCGTTGCCGCCACCGGACAGGATGTGGCGGTCAAAGTGCTGCGTCCGGGAATCGAACGCGCGTTTCGCCGCGATCTCGATGCATTTTACCTTGCCGCCTGGATGGTCGAAGCCCTTTCCCCCGCGTCGCGCCGCCTGCGCCCGAATGATGTGGTCGCCCATTTCGAAAGCGTGGTGTTGGGTGAGCTTGACCTCCGGCTGGAATGCGCCTCGGCCTCGGAATTTGCGGCAAATACCGCCGAGGATCCTGGTTTCCGCGTGCCCGCTGTCGATTGGTATCTGTCGTCGCGGCGGGTCATGGCCTTGGGCTGGGCCGAAGGAATTCCCGCCAACGATCTGGCGGCGATTGACGCCGCCGGACATGATCGTGCGGCGTTGGGTGCGCGCGTGCTGCAAATGTTTCTCAGCCACGCCTTGCGCGACGGGTTTTTCCACGCCGATATGCATCAGGGTAACCTTAAAATCGCGCCGGACGGCACCATTATCGCGCTTGATTTCGGGATCATGGGCCGGCTTGAGGAATATACCCGCCGCGTTTACGCCGAAATTTTGTATGGATTCATCCGCAAAGATTATCGCCGCGTTGCCGAGGTGCATTTTGAGGCCGGATATGTGCCCGCCGACCGCGATATCGACGAATTCGCCCGCGCCCTGCGTGCCGTGGGCGAGCCGATTTTCGGCATGGATGCCACGCGCATTTCGATGGCGCGGCTGCTGAGTTATCTGTTTGAAGTTACAGAACGTTTTGGCATGGAGACCCGCACCGAGCTGATCCTGTTGCAGCGCACGATGGTCGTTGTCGAAGGCGTGGCCCGTTCGCTCGATCCGCATATCAATATCTGGGAAGTGTCGCGCCCGATCGTCGAAGATTATATCAAGACGAATATCGGCCCCAAAGCGGCGCTGCGCGATCTGGCCAAGGCCGCGCGCATCATGGCGCGCTTTGGGCCGCGGTTGCCGCAATTGGCCGAAGATGCGCTGATCCGGCAAAGCGCGCCGCCGATCATCGTGGCGCGGCGCGGGGTTTCGTTGCCCGCGGCGATTGGGTTGTTTCTCAGCGGAGCGGCGGTCATGGCTGGCGCTGTCGCCTTGGCCGCGCTGTTTTAACGTAAATTCCCGGTAGTTTCGCCAATTCAGCCCGCGCGGCGGCCTCATATCCCGGCGCGCCGCGTTCGGCCTGCCACAGGCAATAGGCCGCCAGACGGTAGTGATAAAACGGCGCGCGGATGCGATAGCGCGCGATAATGTCATCGGCCCCATAACCGGCAAGAAAACTGTCTGCCAGGCTGTCGCTGACCGGCCCTGCACCGTAAAGACACTGCATCGCCGGCGAAAGAAAGATGGCAATATCCTCGCAAGCATCACCGACGGCGGGGCATTGCCAGTCGATGAAAACAATTCCCGCCGGGCTGTCGATAATATTGGCGGGCACCGGATCGCCGTGGAGAAATACACCGGACGGATCATCGGCGCAGCCGCCGCTCGGCGGGTTTTGCATAAGGGCGCTGGCAGCCTTTGATTCGCATTCCGCCAATAATGCCTGTGCCTGCTCGATAATCGCGGCGACGTCCCGCCGCAAAACCCGCAAACCGCCCGGAATCGGTTGGCAATGCAGCCGGCGCAGCGCCGCACCCGCGCGGAAAAAGGCGTCACGACTGGCCGCCAAAGGCGCGCCACGAACATAGTGATATAGCAAGCAATGCCCGACATATGTTTCAACATCGCCAACAAGCCTTGGTGCCAGCCCCGTGCCTGCCAGCGCTGTCAACACGCGTGCTTCGGCCACGGAATCGTTGGGGAATAGCGATGTTGCACGTTCGGGCCGGAATAACTTGCACACCAACCGCCCGTCGATGCACCACGAACGGTTCGAACGCCCGCCCGCAAGTGCAACCCAGCGTGACGAACTCGCGACGTAGCGCGGCACAAGCGCCGCATGTAATGCATTGATATCGCGGGAAAAGGACATGAAGCAGCGCGCCGATAATCAGACCGCTCATGCTAAGGGAAAGCGCCCCGTGGTGCAACCGGATGGCACAGCTCATGCTGCGGGCTCGCGCAGGGCGGTGACCGCGCCGGCTTCGACCTCGGCCCCGCCGGCGAGGATCAGCATGGTCTGCGTTCCCTGACTGCGCGCCTCGGTTATGCGCGCATAAATCTCGGCCTGCTCTGTTCCCAAGCTCGTTTTGCCCGAAAAATTTTCGACATGAAATGAATAACGGCCAGGCGCAAACGGTATGCCATGTTCATTCACGCCAGCCCAGGTGATCGGTCCGCTATCTGGCGCGATATCAACGCGTTGCACGACGTTTCCCGTCGCATCGCGCACCACGAGAATCGCCGATTCCGCGCCGGCCGGCGCCGCTTTGGGAAAGATGGTCAATGGCGCACCGCCAAATTCGGCCGATGCGGCGGCGCGGGCCTCCATCCCTACCCAACCGGCAAGCTGGGACATGCCCATGGCCCCGAAACTGCCCACCAGGCTTTCCAACAGGGCGTTGGTGCGCACCTGCTGTTCGACTCCGGAAAATGTCGCCAATTGAACCGAATAATCCGACGCTTCGATCGGGTTAAGCGGATCCTGGTTTTCCATCTGAACCGTTAGCATTTTCAGAAAGGTTTCG
>JBBAGE010000012.1:0-27305 GCA_041655055.1 Paracoccaceae bacterium | reverse complement strand
AAAGCCGCTGATCAGCCGCGATCCAAGCTGTGCGATCTTGCCGCCGACCTTGGCTTCGACCTCATAGGTAAGCAATGTGCCCTCATCCGCGGGGCTGAGCACGACATGCGCGCCGCCTTTGGCAAAACCGGCCACGCCGCCCGTGCCTTCGCCGGTGATGCGATAGCTTTCGCCCTCGACCACATCGCTGAGCGTGACCTTGCCCTTGAAGGTTGCCTGCACCGGCCCGACCTTTTGTTTGACGACGGCCTCAAAGCCATCTTCGGGCGTGCCCGTCATTTCCTGACAGCCCGGGACACAGGCTTTCAGCGTTTCCGCATCGTTAAGATGCGCCCAAATCGTCGCGCGATCCGCCGCAATAAGGCGGCTTCCGGTCATTTCCATTTTGGCCCTTTCGGTTGTGCAAGATCAGCATGTGCGGCTTGGCCCGTTTATGCAAGCGCCTCAGATGATTTGATAGGGCAGCGTGCCGCGCGTATCGGGATCGACGGCCAGCCGGCGTTCCAGCGGCGGCACGGCGCGTTGGTGGCAATCGGGGCGTTCGCAGATGCGGCAGGAAATGCCGATCGGCTCATAGCTTTGGGCGCGGCCCAGATCCAGCCCGTCGGCATAGGTCAGCGCCGGGGCGTGCTGCACTTCGCAGCCCAGGCAGATGGCAAAGCGGCGGGTGGGCGCGTGAAACGATCCGCCGGGTTTCGATACATCGCGCGCAAGGCACAGATAGCGTGCGCCGTCGGGGGTTTCGGCCAGTTGGCGCAGGAATCGGCCCGGGGCCTCGAACGCGCGGTGCACGCTCCAGAGCGGGCAGGCCCCGCCATAGCGGGCAAATTGCAGCCGGGTGGCGGAATGGCGTTTGGTGATCGTGCCCGCCTGATCGACGCGGACAAAGAAAAACGGGATGCCCTTGGCGCCGGGCCGTTGCATGGTTGAAAGCCGGTGCGCGACCTGTTCGATCGAGGCGCCAAAGCGATCGGCCAGCATTTCCAGATCATGGCGCGTATCCTGTGCCGCCGCCAGAAAAGCGCGATATGGCATCAGCGCCGCCCCCGCAAAGTAATTGGCCAGCCCGATTTTCGCGATGGCGCGGGCCTCGGGGGTTTGAAAGCGTGCCAGATCCAGCGTGGCCTCGAACAGTTCGTTTTGTGTCAACAGCGCCACCTGATGCAGGATCTGAAACCGCTGGGTGGGCAGGGCTGCGCGCGACGATACGGTCAGCCGCTGTGTGGCGCCGTCATAGTGGCGAAGGGCGTCGGAGGTGCCAAAAACGCTGGTAATTCCCAACCGGTCGAGCGTGTTTTGCGCCGCTGCCATCACATCGCGCGGCTGGCCATGCGGGCTTGCGAAATGTTCGGCGGCGTGATCGACCGCATCAAGGTAATTGTCGCAATAGTGAAAGAAATCGCGCACCTCTTCCCAGGGCGATGGTTTGTGCGATGCGCCATCATGGCCCAATGCTTCGTCGAGCGAGGCGAGCCTTTCGCTGTTCTGGCGATAGGCGCGGTGCAGCGCCAGAAAGGCGCGCATCAGCATCGGTGCATTTGACGCCGCCAGCCGCAGATCGGCCAGCGGCGGCGCGGTTTCGGCAAAGACCGGATCGGCCAATGCCTCGCGCATATCGCTGACCATGCGTTCGGCATCGCCGGTCGATAGTTCGGTCACGTCAAAGCCGAATTCCTGCGCCAGTGCCAGCAACACCCCGGTTGATACCGGCCGGTTGTTGTTTTCCATCTGGTTAAGATAGGGCAGCGAAATCCCGAGCTTTTCGGCAAAGCGTTTCTGGGTCAGCCCAAGCCGGGCGCGGGTTTCGCGCAGCTTTGCCCCCGCGTAAAGTTTTTGCTGAGCCATTCCCGGGTGCCTTTGCAAGTTTGCGTTTCACCCTTGTATCGCTTGCAAACTATGGGTTGCAATCTAATAGCGTTCGCTGCGCATCACCAGCAGAATGGCGATGGTGCTGGCGATGGAAATGGCCAGCATCAGCCCCAAAATCGTATAAAGCCCCAGTGCGGGCGATACCAATGCGCCGCCCATGGCCGCAAGCGCGGCACCGCCCCCGATTTGCAGCGCCCCCGACAGCCCCGCCGCCGTGCCCGCAAGGTCGGGGCGCACCGACAGCGCCCCCGCCGTGGCCGAGGGGATCACCATGCCATTGGCGATGCCGACAAAGCCGGTTGTGGCGAAAAACGTGGCCGGCGTCGCAATGCCCATCAGCGCCAGCCCAAGGATCAGTGCCACCCCCAGACAGGCGATATAGGTGCCATAAAGCACCATGCGGTTGATCCCCAGCCGCGCTGCATAAAGCCCGGATATGAAATTCCCGATCAGATATCCCACCGCCGGCATTCCGAACCACATTCCCATGACCGCGGGCGACAGGTTGAATATTTCGTCGCTGATGAACGGCGCGCCGCCCAGAAAGATGTAGAACGCGCCGATCGACAGCGCGATGGCCAGCGCATAGCCCCAAAACCGCCCCGAGCGCAGCAGCAGCGGATATTGCCGGAATTGCGCGGCCAGCGTGACCGGACGGGGCAGATTGGTTTCGCCCTGATCGAACCAGACCAGCACCAGCGTGAAAATACCCATGCCGAACATCAGCCAGAAAGTGGATGTCCAGTCATAGAGATTCGTCAAAATCCCCCCGATCAGCGGCGAAACCATCGGCACCAGCGACATGCCCATGGCCACATAACCCAGCATCGCGGCAGCGCGGTCGGCGGGATAGATATCGCGCACGATCGCGCGCGACAGCACGATGGCAAAGGCCACCACCGCCTGAACCATGCGGAAAAACAAAAACACCTCGACATTGGGGGCATAGATGCAGCCCAGCGTGGCCAGCGTGAACAGCGCCACCCCGATCAGCGTCAGCGGTCTGCGCCCGTATTTGTCCGACAGTGGCCCGACCAGAATCTGCAGCCCCGCATTCACCGCCAGATAGGCCGACACTGAAAGCTGCATCACGGCGTAATCGGTGTTGAAATCACTGGTCATTTCCGGCAGCGCCGGAATGAATACATTCATCGACAGCGCCCCGAGCGCCGCCAGCAGAACCAGCGTCAGGATATTCGGCGGGCTTCTGCGATCCATGAATCGGGCATGTATTTCAGGTTTCATGACAAATGGGTAACGGGGGGTATGGTTTCTGTCTATTGAAATTATGGCTTTTCGTCGCGGCGCCCGGTTTCGGCCCGTAAATTAGCAGATATTCATTTTACTCGGTGCCCATTGCCAAGTCTTTGCAAATATCCCAGAACCTGCTTTCCCTGCGCTGCCCGGTTGCATACATTGCGCAAAATTCGAAATGGAGGTCGTCCTGATGAAAGATATCCTTGCAGAGCTTGAAATCCGGCGCGACGTCGCGCGCAAAGGCGGTGGCGAAAAACGGATCGCCAGCCAGCACGCCAAAGGCAAGCTGACTGCGCGCGAACGGATCGAATTGCTGCTCGATGAGGGGTCTTTTGAAGAATTCGACATGTTCGTCGCGCATCGCTGCACCGATTTCGGGATGGCCGATGATCGCCCATACGGCGATGGCGTCATCACCGGCTGGGGCACGGTAAACGGGCGGCAGGTTTATGTGTTCAGCCAGGATTTCACCGTATTCGGGGGCTCGCTCTCGGAAACGCATGCGCAGAAAATCTGCAAGATCATGGATATGGCGATGCAAAACGGCGCGCCGGTGATCGGGCTCAACGATTCCGGCGGCGCGCGCATCCAAGAGGGCGTGGCCTCGCTCGCTGGTTATGCGGATGTGTTCCAGCGCAATATCATGGCCTCGGGCGTGGTGCCGCAGATCTCGGTGATCATGGGGCCCTGCGCGGGTGGCGCGGTCTATAGCCCGGCGATGACCGATTTCATTTTCATGGTCAAAGACACATCCTATATGTTCGTAACCGGCCCCGATGTGGTGAAAACCGTCACGAACGAAGTTGTGACAGCCGAGGAACTGGGCGGTGCATCCACCCATACCCGCAAATCATCGGTCGCGGACGGGGCCTTTGAAAACGATGTCGAAGCCCTGACCGAGGTGCGCCGGCTGATCGACCTGCTGCCGCAAAACAACCGCTCGAAACCGCCGGTGCGGCCTTTCTTTGACGATCCCGCGCGGATTGAGCCCAGCCTTGATACGCTGATCCCGGCCAATGCCAACACGCCCTATGATATGAAAGAGCTGATCACCAAAGTGGCGGATGAGGGCGATTTCTATGAAATTCAGGAAAATTTTGCGAAAAACATCCTGACCGGTTTCATCCGGCTTGAAGGGTCAACCGTGGGCGTCGTGGCCAACCAGCCGATGGTGCTGGCGGGCTGTCTGGATATCGACAGTTCGCGCAAAGCCGCGCGTTTCGTGCGGTTTTGCGATGCGTTTGAAATTCCGATCCTGACCTTTGTGGATGTGCCGGGCTTTTTGCCGGGCACGGGGCAGGAATATGGCGGCGTGATCAAACATGGCGCGAAACTGCTGTTTGCTTATGGCGAAGCCACGGTGCCGAAAGTAACCGTGATCACCCGCAAGGCTTATGGCGGCGCCTATGACGTTATGGCATCGAAACATCTGCGCGGTGATTTCAACTATGCCTGGCCCACGGCGGAAATCGCGGTGATGGGCGCCAAGGGGGCGGTGGAAATTCTCTATCGCAGCGAATTGGGCGACCCCGACAAAATCGCGCAACGCACCAGGGATTACGAAGACCGCTTTGCGAACCCCTTTGTCGCCGCCGAAAAAGGCTTTATCGACGAGGTGATCATGCCCCATTCCACCCGTCGGCGCGTCTGCCGGGCCTTTGCAAGCCTGCGCAACAAGCAGCTTTCGAACCCGTGGAAAAAGCACGACAACATCCCGCTGTGATGGTGCAAGCGTAGCCACGGATCAGACATGCTGAAACATCGCGGATTTCCAGGGCGTTTGGCGGGCACGGATTATCAATTCGTGATCCGGCGCGCCAATGACAAAGGGGCGACGCCGATCGTGCGCCGCGAACGTCATGCCGACCGCCGCCCCGCCGACAGGCGCGCGGATGCGGGCTTCATGGCCGCATTGTGGCAAGCCTTTGGCGATCAGCCGTTTGAGCGTGGCAATCTCGATGCCGGGCGGCTGAGCTGGCTTTTCGGCCGCGAAGTCGTGCCGGCCGATGACGCATTCGACCCCGAAAGCTATGAGGCGCTGCTGGTGATCGACGAAGCCCGCGCCCGCGCATCCTTTCCCGAGGCCTTTGAATGAACGCATCCGGCGATCTTTTGCCCATGGCCGCGCGGTTTGCGCGAAATATGGCTGATAGCGCGGATGCTGTCATTTCCGGCTATGGGATGGCACGCGGTTGCGGCAAGCTGGAATGCGCAGGGTCAGGTGGCCCTGTATGTTTCATGCGTTACCCTTCCCCTGCGGTGAGATCTGGCCTCAGGTCTCACCGTTCGGAGGGGGCGGATTGGTTGCCGCATGGGCAAGCACGCGCCGATAATCGCCTATGGGAAAAATTTTCATTTGATCTTGAGAGCTTTCGCGCCATTTTCTACCGCGAGAGTGATCAAGGAAAAGGCAGTTACTCATGCAAAAGAAAATCTGGATTGTTGGCGTTGCGGCACTTCTGGGCCTTGCGGCCTGTGGCGATACTGCGCTTGAACAGGGCGTCTTTGGCGCCGGTGCGGGCGCTGGCGCTGCGGCTGTCACGGGCGGCAATGTGGCCACGGGTGCTGCTGTTGGTGCGGCGGGCAACCTGCTTTATTGCCAGACCTACCCCCACCGCTGCCGCTGATCGGCCGCGCCTGCACCTGCGCCCCGGCGCTGACGCAGGCATAGTGAACAAGACATCGAAAGGCTGTCGGACCATCCTGTCCGGCGGCCTTTTTTCGTGCGAAATTTCCGCAGCACCGCTGCGACACAGAACCTGACAGACTAGGAAGGGACGGGACATGTTCAAAAAGATCCTGATCGCGAACCGCGGCGAAATTGCGTGCCGGGTGATCAAGACGGCGCGCAAGATGGGGATCGCAACGGTTGCGATCTATTCGGATGCCGATCGCAATGCGCTGCATGTGGAAATGGCTGACGAAGCCATCCACATCGGCCCGTCGCCTGCCAACCAATCCTATATCGTGATCGACAAGGTGATGGATGCGATCCGCCAGACCGGCGCCGAAGCCGTCCATCCCGGCTATGGCTTTCTGAGCGAAAACAAACTGTTCGCCGAGGCGCTTGAGGCTGCGGGCGTGGCCTTTGTCGGGCCGCCTGCCAGCGCGATCGAGGCGATGGGCGACAAGATCACCTCGAAAAAACTGGCGCAAGAGGCCGGCGTCAGCACCGTTCCGGGCTATATGGGCCTGATCGAGGATGCGGATGAGGCCGTGCGCATTTCCAACGAAGTCGGCTATCCGGTGATGATCAAGGCCAGCGCCGGCGGCGGCGGCAAGGGGATGCGGATCGCCTGGAACGATCAAGAAGCGCGCGAAGGGTTTCAGTCGTCGAAAAACGAGGCTGCGAACAGCTTTGGCGATGACCGGATTTTCATCGAGAAATTCGTGACCCAGCCGCGCCATATCGAAATTCAGGTTCTGGCCGATCAGCACGGCAATGCGATCTATCTGGGCGAGCGCGAATGTTCGATCCAGCGGCGCAACCAAAAGGTGATCGAAGAAGCCCCCTCGCCGTTTCTGGACGAAGCCACGCGCATGGCCATGGGCGAACAGGCCGTCGCACTGGCGCAGGCGGTGGGTTACACCAGCGCGGGCACGGTGGAATTCATCGTCGATGGCAACCGGAATTTCTATTTCCTTGAAATGAACACCCGCTTGCAGGTGGAACATCCCGTGACCGAATTGATCACCGGCATCGATCTGGTGGAACAGATGATCCGGGTGGCGAATGGCGAAAAGCTTGGCCTTGCGCAATCGGACGTGAAACTGAACGGCTGGGCGATGGAAAGCCGGCTCTATGCCGAAGATCCCTATCGCAACTTTCTGCCCTCGATCGGGCGGCTGACGCGCTATCGCCCGCCTGCAGAGCTGGCGGAACCGAACCGCGTCGTGCGCAATGATACCGGCGTCTTTGAGGGCGGCGAAATCAGCATGTATTACGACCCGATGATCGCGAAACTATGCACTTGGGCGCCCGACCGCGCCGGCGCGATCGAGGAAATGCGCATCGCGCTTGATAGTTTTGAGGTCGAGGGGATCGGGCATAACCTGCCGTTCCTGTCGGCGGTGATGGACCATCCGAAATTCGTATCGGGCGATATTACCACCGCGTTTATCGCCGAAGAATGGCCCGAAGGGTTCGAGGGTGTGACCCTGCCGCATGACCAGCTTCGTCGGATCGCGGCGGCCGCTGCGGCCATGTATCGCGTGGCGGAAATTCGGCGCACCCGCATTTCCGGGCGGATGGATAACCACGAACGGATGGTGGGTTCGGATTGGGTCGTCAGCCTGCAGGATGAAAATTTCCGCGTGAAAATCGATGCTGATCCCGCCGGTTCGACGATTACCTTTGACGATGGCAGCACGTTGCGCGTGGCATCCGATTGGGTGCCCGGTCAGCCGCTGGCGGTGGTCGATGTCGATGGCGCGCCGCTGGTGATGAAGCTTGGCAAATTGCCCAACGGGTTCCGCCTGCGCGTGCGCGGTGCCGATCTCAAGGTCTATGTGCGCACCCCGCGCCAGGCCGAACTGGCCGCGCTGATGCCCGAAAAGCTGCCGCCGGATACGTCCAAACTGCTGCTTTGCCCGATGCCAGGGCTGGTGGTGAAAATCGATGTGGCCGAGGGCGACGAAGTGCAAGAGGGGCAGGCGCTCTGCACCATCGAGGCGATGAAGATGGAAAACATCCTGCGCGCCGAACGCAAGGGCACCGTGACCAAGATCAACGCCAGCGCCGGTGATAGCCTGGCGGTGGATGAAGTGATCATGGAATTCGAATGATCCACGGGGCCGCCAGCATTGTGCAGGGGCCTGCCCCTGTCACGGCTGCGGCCGGTGTGGCCGCCGGGGCGTTTTCGCGCCTAGCGGCGGTCGCGCAATTCCTGTTGGCGCATCGGCATTTTGTCGATGGTGGCGCTGATTTCGCGAATGGACCAGGGCGAGGGTTTACGCTGCGCGACCCGGCCATCCTTGTCGATCAGCACAAGGGAAAATCCGCGCGGGCGCAAGGCGGTGCGGATCGGGCTGCGATCGGCGGGGCTTGCGTCATAGATGACCACGATGTCACGCTCTTCAAGCGATTCGGGGCGTTCGGACAACAGTTCAAGCTGTTCGATAAAGGACGGATCATTGGGATTGTCGGCAAATACCACCACCGGGCGCGCGACCCACAGAAACTGATCCAGCGTCAGATCTCCGGCCTCGATCGGGGCCCATTCCGGCGCAGCCTCTGCCGCCGCCTCGGGCGTGTCGGCGGGCAACGCGCTTTCGACCAGGGTGCGCGTCAGGCTTTCGTCTTGCGCGGCCAATGGCGCCGTGCCGAACAGCGCCAGAATTACAACCAAGAAAACCTGTTTCATGCACACTCCTGCCATCACGATACATATAGGGCAGGGCATAGCAAAAACGAAGGGGCAACAGACCGCCCCTTGGGAAAAGAAGGAGCCCGTTCCGATGACCGATGACAAGAGCGCCTGGGAAAAGCTGGCCGCCAAGGAATTGCGCGACCGTCCGCTGTCCGATCTGACCTGGCAAACCCCCGAGGGGATCGCGGTCAAGCCCGTCTATACCGCCGAAGATACCGAAGGGCTGCCGCATATGGGCGCGATGCCCGGCGTAGCCCCCTATACCCGCGGCCCCCGCGCCACGATGTATACCGGCCGCCCGTGGACGATCCGCCAATATGCGGGCTTCTCCACCGCCGAGGAATCGAACGCCTTCTACCGCAAGGCGCTGGCGGCGGGGCAGCAGGGCGTTTCCGTGGCGTTCGATCTCGCGACCCACCGCGGCTATGACAGCGATCATGAACGCGTGGTGGGCGATGTCGGCAAGGCCGGCGTCGCGATCGACAGCGTGGAGGATATGAAGATCCTCTTCGATGGCATCCCGCTGGACAAGGTCTCGGTCTCGATGACGATGAACGGCGCGGTGATCCCGATTCTGGCGAATTTCATCGTGACCGGGGAAGAGCAGGGG
Organism: Paracoccaceae bacterium; assembly: GCA_041655055.1. Taxonomy (GTDB): domain Bacteria; phylum Pseudomonadota; class Alphaproteobacteria; order Rhodobacterales; family Rhodobacteraceae; genus JBBAGE01. The sequence continues at coordinate 18,200 of JBBAGE010000012.1, read as the reverse complement.
CATGACCGCGCGGTGCTTTCGGGCACGATTCAGAATGACATTCTGAAGGAATTCATGGTCCGCAACACCTATATCTATCCGCCCGAACCCTCGATGCGGATCATCGCGGATATCATCGAATACACCTCGCAAGAGATGCCGAAGTTCAACAGTATCTCGATCTCCGGCTATCACATGCAGGAAGCGGGCGCGAACCTGGTGCAGGAACTGGCCTTCACGCTGGCCGACGGGCGCGAATATGTGCGCGCGGCGCTGGCGCGGGGGATGGATGTGGATGCCTTCGCCGGGCGGCTGAGCTTCTTCTTCGCCATCGGGATGAATTTCTTCATGGAAGCCGCCAAGCTGCGCGCCGCGCGGTTCCTGTGGCACCGGATCATGCAGGAATTCAACCCGAAGAAGCCCGGCTCGCTGATGCTGCGGACCCATTGCCAGACCTCGGGCGTCAGCCTGCAGGAACAAGATCCCTACAACAACGTGATCCGCACCGCCTATGAGGCGATGAGCGCGGTGCTTGGCGGCACGCAATCGCTGCACACCAATGCGCTGGATGAGGCGATCGCGCTGCCCACCGAATTTTCCGCCCGGATCGCGCGCAATACCCAGTTGATCTTGCAAGAAGAAACCGGCGTGACCAATGTCGTCGATCCGCTGGCGGGCAGCTATTACGTGGAAAAGCTGACTGCTGACATGATTGACGAAGCGTGGAAGCTGATCTGCGAAGTCGAGGAAATGGGCGGCATGACCAAGGCGGTCGCCACCGGGATGCCGAAACTGCGGATCGAGGAATCGGCCGCGCGCCGTCAGGCAGCGGTGGACCGGGGCGATGAGGTGATCGTCGGCGTCAACAAATACCGGCTGGCCGAACAGGAACCGATCGATATTCTTGATGTCGATAACGTCGCGGTGCGGCAAAGCCAGATCGCCCGGCTGGAACGGATACGGGCCACGCGTGACGCTGCGGCCTGTGATGCGGCGCTGACCGCGCTGGAACAGGCGGCAGCCAGCGGCGAGGGCAATCTGCTGGCGCTGGCGGTCGAGGCCGCGCGCGCTCGTGCATCGGTGGGGGAAATCTCGATGGCGATGGAAAAGGCATTCGGACGGCACCGGGCGGAGGTCAAGACGCTCGCGGGTGTTTACGGCGCGGCCTATGAGGGCGACGAAGGTTTTGCCGCGATCCAGCGCGATGTCGAAGCCTTTGCCGAGGAAGAAGGCCGCCGGCCCCGGATGCTGGTGGTGAAAATGGGCCAGGACGGCCATGACCGCGGCGCCAAGGTGATCGCCACCGCCTTCGCCGATATCGGCTTCGATGTCGATGTGGGCCCGCTGTTCCAGACCCCCGAAGAGGCCGCGCAGGACGCGATCGACAATGACGTGCACATCGTCGGCATCTCCAGCCAGGCGGCGGGCCACAAGACCCTCGCGCCCAAGCTGATCGAGGCGCTGGCGGCCCAAGGCGCGGGCGAGGTCATCGTGATCTGCGGCGGGGTGATCCCCCAACAGGATTACGAATTCCTGCGCAGCGCCGGGGTGAAGGCGATCTTCGGCCCGGGCACCAATATCCCCGAAGCGGCGCGCGATATCCTGAAACTGGTGCGCGAAAACCGCAAGGCGTAACGCAATGGCCGGGCAGCTTCGGTTGCCCGGCATTTTATGAGTGTTATAGTGTCACACCCGGCTGACATTCGCGCGCGGGCGCGCTAGACTCGGCCCATGTCGATCTGGACCCGCATAGCCAACGCCCTTTCTGCCCTTGCCGCTGGTGAAGGGCTTTCTGCCGTTTTTGCCCATCTGCGCACCCCGCCCGAACGGCGCGTGGGCTTTGCGATTGCGGTGATCGCGCTGGGGGCCAAGATGGCCAAGGCCGATGGGCAGGTCACCCGTAACGAAGTGACCGCCTTTCGCGAAATCTTTGTCATCCCCCCCGAGGAAGAGGCCAATGCCGCCCGCGTGTTCAACATGGCACGCCGCGATGTGGCGGGGTTCGAGGATTATGCCACCAAAATCGCCGATATGTTCGGGCCGGGCAGCGCCACGCTGAATGACCTGCTCGAAGGGTTGTTTCATATCGCGCTGGCCGATGGCGGCTATCATCCGGCCGAGGATGTCTTTCTTGCCCGCGTGGCCGAGATTTTCGGGATCGAACAGCGCTGTTTTCGCGCCATTCGCGCGCGTTTCGTGCCTGATTGTGCGCCCGACCCCTATGATCTGCTGGGGGTGGCCCATGACGCGCCGACCGACCGGATTCGCGCCGCATGGCGGGCCTTGGTGCGTGAAATGCACCCCGATGTGATGGCCGCGCGCGGCGTCCCGCATGAGGTGATCAAAGTCGCCCAAGGCCGGCTGATCGCGATCAACAACGCGTGGGAGGAAATCCAGAAATTGCGCCGTGTCGAAAACGCCCCCGCCTGATGCGCATTGCGACCTATAATGTCGAATGGTTCAGCTATTTATTCGATATCGAAGATAATCTGATCGCCGATGATGAGGTTTCGGGCCGGCAGGGCGTGACCCGCGCGCAGCAGCTTGAGGCGCTGGGCATCGTCTTTACCGCGCTGGATGCCGATGCGATCATGATCATCGAGGCGCCGGATACCGGATCAAAGCGCAACAGTATTCTTGCGCTGGAACGGTTTGCGCAATGGGCCGGGCTGCGGGCACGCAAGGCGCTGATCGGTTTTGCCAATGAAACCCAGCAGGAAATCGCGCTGCTGTTCGATCCCGATACGCTGTGCGCGCGCCATGATCCGATGGGCGATCCGACCGGGAAAAAGGGCCTGCGCGAAGCGCCGCGCTTTGATGGCGTCTATCGCATCGATCTGGATCAAGATGGGCATGACGAAAAAATCCGCTTTTCCAAACCCCCGCTTGAGGTGGCGTTGCAGGTGCGCGAAAGCGGGTTTCAATTCCGCATGATCGGCGTGCATGTGAAATCCAAAGCGCCGCATGGCGCGCAGGATCACAAGGCGATGCTGCGCACGGCTATCGCCAACCGGCGCACGCAACTGGCCCAATGCCTGTGGCTGCGCGAACGGGTGGCCGGGCATCTGGCCGCGGGCGAGCCGATGATCGTGCTGGGCGATTTCAACGATGGGCCGGGGCTTGATGAATTTGAAAAACTGTTCGGGCGCTCTGGCCCCGAAATCGTGATGGGATCGGCGGCGCGGGGGGAAATCCCGCTGTTCGATCCCCATGCCGATCGCGCCATACATCAGCGCGTGACACCCCCGCCCACCACGGCGCGGTTTTTTCTGGAAAACGAACATCGCTATCTGGAAGTGTTGTTGGATTATATCATGCTTTCGCCCGATCTGGTCGCGCGGGGGGCCGAATGGCGGATCTGGCACCCGCTCGACGATCCGTTGCTTTATCGCATCCCCGAATTGCGGCAGGCGCTGTTGCGGGGCTCGGATCACTTTCCTGTGACGGTCGATCTGGATATCTGACTTTTGCCGCAGTCGGCCTATGATCGGGCCTATGAAATTGCGGCTGACATATGTTTTCGTGGCTCTGCTGGCCTTTGGCCCGGCGCAGGCGCAGGATACCCCCACCGAAGATGACAGCGCGGTGGCGCGCGGGCTGAACCTGCTGCGCGAAGGGACCGAGCTTTTGTTGGGCGAATTGATGGATCAAATCGGCCCGACGCTTGAAGGGTTAGAGGGGCGGCTGGTCGATCTGAATGCCTATCACGCCCCCGAAGTGCTGCCCAATGGCGATATCATCATCCGGCGCAAAGTGCCGATCGTGCCGTCCGAGCCCGCCCCGGATGCGCAGATTGATCTTTAGCTGCGCGATGTAACTACGCCCTTGGCCCCCAGCGACGCGGCGAGCGAGGCGAATCGCGCCTGCGCGACTTCGCCAAACAGATCCTGTGCGTCGGGCGACAGGATCAGCTCCAGTTCCTTTTTGCGCGGGTAATGATGCAGCCGCGCGATCGAATCGGGGGCGTGGACGGTGAACATCGCGCCAAAACGCATGGCCTTGCCCAGCACCTCGGCCTCGGCGATTTCGGCAGGGTCGAGCAGGTCGAACAGCGGGGCAAAGGGCGTGTCGCGGCGGTTGTTGGTATAGCGGTGCAGCAACGCCAGCCCCAAAAACACCCGTTCGCGATGGGTCAAGCCGCCCAGATTGGCGCGGGTGGCGTTGTCAAAGCAAACTTCGGCGCGGTAATCGGGATGGGCACGCCAACTGACATCATGCAGATGACAGGCCGCGCGCGCCAGACGCAGCCGCGCATCGCCCTTGGCGCGCAACAGCGGCAGCAAGAACCGGAACAGCGCCTTGCCGAAACCGGGGATTCTGGCGTCCTTGTATTCGGCGAATCGGCAGGCCTCGATCAGCGGATCGCGCGCGCGCAAGGTGCTGGGCATTTGCTGGTAAAGCAGCCCTTCGCGCAGGCCATAGCTGGAAATCGCGATATCCTTGGGCTGAAACGCGCGCACCAACTGGCGCAAAACCTCGGAGGCGACGGGCACAAGCTCCATCCGTTCTGATGAAATGCCGGTGCGGCTGCGCAGGTCCGACAGATTGTTTTCGCGCAGGAAATTGCCGGTGGCGCTGACGGCCTTGGGGGTCATGCGGTATTCGTGCAGCACATGCAGCGGATAATTGCGCCGTTCCATATCGATGCGCGCAATCGCTCGCCATGAACCGCCCACCAGAAAGATCCGGTCGTAATCTGCGCCCATCTGCGCCACCAGATCCTGCATGATTGTGGCAATGTGGCTGCGCAGACCCTTCTGGCCGCCGGGGATATTGGCCAGTTTCAGCGGCCCGAGCGGTGCGGATATGCGCCGGCCCACCCGGCCTTCACGCAATTCTGCCAATTCCATCGAAGCGCCGCCAATGTCGCAGATCAGCCCATCGGCATCGGGCCAGCCAAGCAGAACGCCCTGGGCCGAAAGCATCGCTTCTTGTTGCCCGTCGATAACCCACAGGCGGAGGCCGGTCTCCTGCGCTATCTCCTCCCGAAACGCAGGACCGTCCTCCGCCTCCCGCATGGCAGCGGTGGCGACTGCTGTCAGCGGGGGGATCCCCATACCTTGTGCTAATAACTGAAAACGTTTGAGGGCTGCAAGAGCACGTTTCTTACCCAAGGGATTTAATTTGCCGGTTTCGGCCAGCCCGGCGCCCAATCCGCAGAGAATTTTTTCGTTATAGAAATAGGCAGGGCTACGCGCGGCGCCGTCGAACACCACCATCCGGACCGAGTTCGACCCGATATCGACAACCCCGACCCGCGATAGCGCGCGGGCATCTTGGTCTTGAAACAGCGGGCGGCCGAACGGCCCCCATTCCTCGTTCGCTGAAATATTGCTCACGGATGGCTCCTGGCTGTTCCAGTGCGACACTGCCAATTGTCGGGCCGGGCGTCAATGCGCGCCGGCCGAATTCGTCAGTCCGTCGAATGGGTCAGCGCAGGCACATCTGCCGCCCCGGCCGACCCCCGGCCAGAAAGCGACGGGTTTTCCATGAAAAACCGGTGGCAATTGAACGGGCGGGCGTCATCGTCAAAACGCGGGCGATTCCAGTCGCCATGGGCATCAAGCACCCAGCTTTGGGCCTGATCGGCCATATTGGCGGCCATGATCTGGCTGACGATCTGGGCCTTGACGGTGGCATTAGTGATTTCCACCAGCGTTTCGACCCGCCGGTTGAGGTTGCGATCCATCCAGTCGGCCGATGACATATACACCCGCGCATGTTTCGACGGCAGGGTATGACCATTTCCAAAACATACGATCCGCGAATGTTCCAAAAATCGCCCGACGATGGATTTGACGCGAATATTTTCGCTCAGGCCTTTGACACCGGGGCGCAGCGCGCAAATCCCGCGCACCACAAGGTCGATTTTGACCCCGGCGTTTGATGCCGCGTAAAGCGCGTCGATCACATCGGCTTCGACCAGCGCATTCATTTTCGCCCAGATGGCGGCGGGCTTGCCGGCGCGGGCATTCTCGGCCTCATAGGCGATGCTTTCCAGCAGGCGCGGTTTCAGGCTGATGGGCGATATGGCCAGATTTTCAAGCTCTTGGGGCGGCGCATAGCCCGACAGGAAATTGAACACCTTGGTCGCATCGCGCCCCAGCGCCGCATCGCAGGTGAAAAACGACAGATCGGTATAGATCCGCGCCGTCACCGGGTTGTAATTACCGGTGCCGAAATGGGTATATGTCACCAGCCGGTCACCTTCGCGGCGCACGACGGTGCTGATTTTCGCATGGGTTTTATAGTTGATGAAGCCGTAAACCACATGCGCGCCGGATCGTTCCAGCCGCCGGGACTGGCGGATATTCGCAGCCTCGTCAAAGCGCGCTTTCAGTTCCACCAGTGCTGTGACCGATTTCCCCTGATCGGCGGCATCGCAAAGTGCGGAAACAATCGGGCTATCGCGCGATGTGCGGTAAAGGGTCTGTTTGATCGCCAGCACATCGGGATCGTTGGCGGCCTGATGCAAAAAGCGCACGACCATGTCAAAGGTCTCATAGGGGTGGTGCAGCAGCATGTCCTTTTGGCGGATCGCGGCGAACATGTCGCCTTCGTGATCCTGCACCCGTTCGGGCACACGTGGCGTGAACGACGGCCAGAGCAGATCGGCCCGCTGATCAAGCACCAGTTGCCGCAGATCGGACAGGCCTATCATGCCGTCCATCTCGATCACCTCGTCGGGGGCGACGCGCAATTCCTGTTCGATGCGGCTGCGCAGGGCGCGCGGCGCGCCGTGGCTGACGGTCAGGCGCACGACCTCGCCGCGGCGGCGCCGTTTCAGCGCCACTTCGAATTCACGCACCAGATCTTCGGCTTCATCCTCGACCTCAAGATCGCTGTCGCGCAGAACCCGGAAAATGCACGATCCCGCGGCCTCATAGCCGGGAAACAGGCTATCAAGGTGGATCAGCAGCAGTTCTTCGAGCGGCAGGAAACGGTGCTGCCCATCGGGGGCGGGCAGGGGCACGAAACGGTCGATTTGCTGCGGGATCGGCAGCATGGCCTGCAGCGCGCGCCCGTCATGGCGGCGGCGCAATTGCAAGGCCAGCACCAGCCCCATATTCGGAATGAACGGAAACGGATGCGCCGGATCGATCGCAAGCGGCGACAGAACCGGAAACACACCGGCCATGAAGATATCATGCAGATGGGCGGAATCCGCGGCCGAAAGATCGCGCCTTGTGCAGATGGTGATGCCCTGCGCCTGAATTTCGCTGCGCAGGCGGTCCCATGTTGCCAGTTGTTTATTGATCAGCGCGCGCGCGCTTTCATTGATCAGTTGCAGCTGTTCGGCGGGGGTGCGCCCGTCATCGGCGGGGGTGACATTGCCCTCATTCACCAATTCGCGCAGACCGGCGACGCGGACGGTATAGAATTCATCCAGATTCGCGGCCGAGATTGACACGAATCGCACCCGTTCCAGCAAGGGCACGCGGGGGTTTTCGGCCTCTTCCAGCACGCGCCAGTTAAAGGCGAGCCAGGACAATTCGCGGTTGAAAAAGCGCGCCGGGCCGGCAAGATCGAAATCTTGCGGCTCGGTCGGTGCGCCCACGCGGGTTCTTAGAAAATCGCTCGTGTTCATGTCCGCTCTATCCCGGCCCGATGTAACGGGCATATGACGATTGGACTAATATTCAGTGCTGTTTTCGTGATTGTCCAGCATCGCCGCCGCCATCGACAGGCTGACCGGCCCGCCACGGGCCAGCGCGGCCTCGTCCAACGCGGCCACCAACGTTGCGGCGGCGGCATGGCTGCGCTCCATCCGTTTGACCAGATAGGGGATCAGTTGCGGCGGCACGGCAATCTGGCGATCGGCAAACAGCTTCAACAACATCGCCGCCAGCAGCGCATCATCGGGCGGATCAAGCCGCGCAATCGTCGTGCCCGCCATGCGCGAGGCCAGATCTGGCAGGCTCAGCCCCCAATGCGCGGGCGGTGTGGTGGCGGTGATCAGCAGCCGCCCGCCTTCGGCCAGCGTCAGGTTATGCAGGTGAAACAGCGCCTGTTCGGCGGCGGGATGTCCGCCCGCCGGTTCGGCCAGCAGATGCGCATTTTCCACCACCACGAAACCGCGCCCGGCCAGCGCGGCGATATCGGCGCCCCCCAGTTCGGTGGCTTGCACGATCACCGCGCCATGTTCATGCGCCCAGACCTGCGCCAGATGGGTCTTGCCCGCGCCGGGCGGGCCCACCAGCACCAGTTTGGCCAGCGGCCAGCTTTGCCAGCCATCAAGACTTGCCAGCGCCAGCGCGTTTGATGCGGAAACAAAGAAATCCTCGCGGCCCAGTGCGGGGCGCACCGGTAGGGTCAGGGCAAGCTGTTCGGCCATGGCTCAGTCTCCGCTGTCGCTTTTGGCGGCGGGGGGGTCGTTACTGATGTTTTCCGTCGTGGCCGTAAACATGGCCTCGCCCGCGGCAAATCCGCCCTCGGACACCCCAAGATAAAGCAGACTGGCGCGGTAACGCTCGATCCCGAAACGGGCGATCACCCCGATGGCAGCCGCCACCGGCACCGCAACCAGCATACCGACAAAGCCAAACAACGTGCCAAAGGCCGCCAGCGCGAACAGCAGCCACACCGGATGCAGCCCCACCGATGAGCCGACGAGTTTCGGGGTCAGGATATTACCTTCGACAAACTGGCCAAAGACGAAAATCGCGACGACCACCGCGATCCACAGCCCGTCGCCCCAGAATTGCACCAGCGCCAGCCCGATGGCCAGCGCCCCGCCCACGATCACACCGACATAGGGGATGAAGGTCAGGAAACCCGCGACCGCACCGACGACCAGCCCGAAATTCAGCCCCACCAGCATCAGCGAAATCGCATAGAACGCGCCGAGGATCAGGCAGACCAGACCTTGCCCCCGGATGAACGAGGCCAGCGTATGATCGATATCGCGCGCCAACCCGCGCACCATATCGGCATGATCGCGCGGCAACAGCGCATCGATCTGGGCCACCAGCCGGTCCCAATCGAGCAGCAGATAAAAGGTAATGACCGGCACCAGCACCAAAAGGATCACCATATTGACCAGCCCCGCCGCCGAGGTGATGACCCCGTTAAGCAATTCACCCCCGCGCGCGCTGATCGTTTCGCCAATGCCGGCCATCGTGCGTGAAAGCTGGCTGTCGGCATCCAAAAGGTCAGGAAAGCGGCCGATCAGGAAACCATAGAGATCGCGCGCCAGCGCCGGCGCGGATTGCAGCAGCTCCAGCGCCTGCTGGATCAGCATCGGCACGATCAGAATCGTCGCCAGCAAAAAGCCGATGGCCGCCACCAGCGTGATCACCAGCGTCGCCAGCACCCGGCCCAGCCCCAGCGCCTCAAGCCGGTCGGCGATCGGGTCCAGCAGATAGGCCACCGCCATACCCAGCACGAAGGGCAAGATCACATCGCCCAGCAGATAGAGCACCGCAAAGACCCCCGCCGCGGCGATACCCCAGTATTTAAGCTGATTGCGCGCCGGCATGCCCATGTAACCTTCAATTTGTTGCTCTACTCATCGCGCAAGGCAGGGATTCATGCAAGCGATAGAACGCGGGCGATGCGCGCGGGTGCTTGTCTGATCCGCCAAGCTCGCCTAAACCGGCGAAAACATTCTTGCGAAAAGGCCCGCCGCCATGCGTATGTCGCGCTATTTCCTGCCGGTTCTGAAAGAAAATCCCGCCGAGGCGCAGATCGTGTCGCACCGCTACATGTTGCGGGCGGGGATGATCAAGCAATCGGCGGCCGGGATTTATTCATGGCTGCCGCTCGGTTTCAAGGTTTTGAAAAAGATCGAAGCCATCGTGCACGAAGAACAGGTCCGCGCCGGTCACATTCCCATGCTGATGCCGACGCTGCAGCCGGCCGATCTGTGGCGCGAAAGCGGGCGCTATGACGATTACGGCGAAGAAATGCTGCGCATCACCGACCGCCATGGGCGCGACATGCTTTATGGCCCGACGAACGAGGAAATGGTCACCGATGTGTTTCGCGCGCATGTGGGCAGCTACAAGGATCTGCCGCTGACGCTTTATCATATCCAGTGGAAATTTCGCGATGAAATGCGCCCACGTTTCGGCGTGATGCGGGGCCGCGAATTCCTGATGAAGGATGGCTATACATTCGATCTGACGCGCGAAGGCGCGATGCATGCCTATAACCGCCATCTGGTCAGCTATCTGCGCAGTTTTGAGCGGATGGGCCTGCAGGCTATTCCCATGCGGGCCGATAGCGGCCCGATTGGCGGCGATGATACGCATGAATTTCTGGTGCTGGCCGAAACCGGCGAATCCGAGGTGTTCTATGACGCGGCTGTCGTCGATATTCATCTGGGCGAACGTCAGATCGATTATGATGACGTGGCGCAATGCCATGCGGTGATGCAGGAATTTACCGCGCTTTATGCACGCACCGATGAAACCCATGATCCGGCGATCTTTGCGCAACTGCCCGAAGGCCAGCGCCGCAGCGCCCGCGGGATCGAGGTCGGCCAGATCTTTTATTTCGGCACCAAATATTCCGAACCGATGGGCGCCACGGTGGTCCAGCCCGATGGCAACCGCGTGCCGGTGCATATGGGCAGCCACGGCATCGGTGTCAGCCGGCTGGTCGGCGCGATCATCGAGGCCAACCACGACGACAAGGGCATCATCTGGCCCGAAGGTGTCACGCCCTTTGATGTGGGGATCGTGAACCTCAAACAGGGCGATGCCGCCGCTGATGCTGCTTGTGATGCGCTTTATGCGCGGTTTGTGGCGCTGGGGCTTGATCCGCTTTATGATGATCGCAATGAACGCGCGGGCGGCAAATTCGCCACCATGGATCTGATCGGCCTGCCATGGCGCATCACCGTTGGCCCGCGTGGGCTGGCGGCGGGCACGGTGGAACTCACCTCGCGGCGCAGCGGCGAAAGCGTGGAGCTGTCGCCCGATGATGCCGTGGCCCGGATCGCCCAGATCTATGGCCGCAGCTAAGGGCTGCGCTTGACCTTTGGCCCCGCGCCACCCACCTTGCCCGCATCATGACGGAGCCCGATTTGGCCAGAACGCCCGCCCCCTTTGCCCGCTTTGAATGGCTGATCGCCTGGCGCTATCTGCGGGCGCGCCGCGCCGAAGGGGGCGTCAGTACGATGACGCTGATTTCCCTGATCGGCATCACGCTGGCGGTGGCGGCGCTGATCATCACATTGTCCGTGCGCGCCGGGTTTCGGGCCGAATTCGTTGATACGATTCTGGGCGCTAATGCGCATGTGACGGTCTATTCCAGCAATTACATCGCCGAAACCGGCCAGGTGGATCGCCGCATCACCGATTACGAGGCCATGGCCGCACGGCTGGCGCAGGTGCCCGGCGTGACCCGCGCGGCGCCGCTGGTGCGCGGGCAGGTCATGGCCAGCGCCAATGGCAGTAATGCCTTTGCCGAGGTGTTCGGGATCGCCCCCGCAGACCTTGCCACCATCCCCCGCGTGGCCGATCCGGCCACATCGCGCGGCGATCTGGCGGATTTTGATGGCAGGCTGGCGCTTGGCGCCGGGATTGCGCGCGAATTGGGTGTGGGGCTAGGTGATTCAGTGCGGCTGATTTCGCCCGACGGCGCGCGCACGGCCTTTGGCACATCGCCGCGCGTCAATGCCTATGAGGTGGGCTATATCTTTACGGCCGGGCGTTATGATATCGACCGCACCCGCATTTATCTGCCGTTTGACGAAGCGCAGGTCTATTTCAACCGCGAAGGCGTGGCCGATGAAATCGAAGTGATGGTCACCGATCCCGAAGCGGTGGATGGGCTGAACCCTGATCTGCTGCGCGCGGGCGGGGAAAACGCGCTGGTCTGGAGCTGGCGCGACGCATCGGGCAGCTTTCTGCGCGCGCTTGAGATCGAGGATACGGTGATGTTCGTGCTGATGTCGGTGCTGGTGCTGATTGCCTCGCTCAACATCATTTCGGGGCTGGTGATGCTGGTGAAAAACAAGGGGCGCGATATTGGCATTTTGCGCACCATGGGCCTGACCGAAGGTTCGATCATGCGGGTGTTTTTCCTGTGTGGCGCGATGGTCGGGCTGATCGGCACCTTTTTGGGGGTGATTCTGGGCTGTCTGTTTGCGCTTTATTTCGATCAGATTCTGGCCTTTGTGAACGGGGCGGCGGGTGGCGATGTCTGGGATGCCTCGGTGCGTGGGATCTACCGGTTGCCGGCAGTGCTGCAACTGGGCGATGTGCTCAGCGCGATTGCGCTGTCGCTGACGCTCAGCTTTGGCATCACGCTTTGGCCCGCGCGCCGCGCCGCGCGGCTGAACCCGGTCGAGGCTTTGCGCTATGAGTGAACCGATGTTGGCGCTTGAAGGGATCGAAAAGGTCTATAACCGCGGGAAATCCAGCGAAGTGGTGGTGCTGCGCGGGGCCGCCCTGTCGGTCGCGCGGGGCGAGGTGGTGGCGCTGGTCGCCCCCTCGGGCGCGGGAAAATCGACGCTGCTGCATATCGCCGGGCTTTTGGATACGGCCGATGCGGGCACGGTGCGGATCGGCGGCAAGGATATGACCCGGCTGGGTGATCGCCCCCGGACCGAGGCCCGCCGCGCCGATGTGGGGTTCATTTACCAGTTCCACCACCTGCTGCCGGAATTTTCGGCGCTGGAAAATATCGTGCTGCCGCAACTGGCGGCGGGGCAATCGCGCGCCGCCGCTGAAACCCGCGCCCGCGCCCTGCTGGAAAGCGTGGGGATTGCCGCGCGCGCCGATCACCGGCCTGCGGCGCTATCGGGGGGCGAACAACAGCGCGTGGCCTTTTGCCGGGCGCTGGCGAACCGGCCGCGTATCCTTTTGGCCGATGAGCCCACCGGCAATCTTGATCCCGCGACATCCGATCTGGTATTTGCAGCCCTGATGGATCTGGTGCGCGCCGAGGGGCTGGCCGCGCTGATCGTGACGCATAACCTTGATCTGGCGGCGCGGATGGACCGGATATTGCATCTGCAAGATGGGCGCATCACCGCCTAGCGCGATTGCGAAAGCCCGGAAAACCGGGCAGGATTGCGCCAGACACCAACACGAACGGGGCAGGGATATGAAACGATACGCGGCAATGGCTTTTGTCGGCATGGGGGCGCTTGTGGCCTGTGCGGCGACGGAAATGCCCACCCCATCCGAGGGGCAGGCCCTGTTTGCGCAAAATTGCGCCTCTTGCCACGGGGCGGATGCGCGCGGCAATCCGGCCGCCGGCGCTGCGGTGCCGGATCTGACCCGGATCGCCTTGCTGCCCGACGGGGCCTTTCCCCGCACCCGGATCCTGAGTGAAATCGACGGCTATACCCGCGTGCGCGAACCGGGGCAGCGCCACCATGTGATGCCCGAATTCGGTGTGCTCCTGGATGGTGAAACCGTTCCTGTCACGCTTGAGGATGGCACGATTTCCCCGGTGCCACGCCCGCTTGCAGCGCTGCTGGCCTATCTGGAATCGGTGCAGGGCTGATCAGCGGGCGGTGAAATCCAGCCTTTCGCTACAACCATCGATGCCGGCGCGGGGCGGATCGCAAAACTGCCCGTGCAGATAGGCGGTGATCGCGGTGCCATCGACATCGACCGCCTGCGCATAGCTGGCCCAGGCGATCTCATGCCCGTTCGGCCCCGATAGCCAGACCGATACCGGACAGCCCGCCGATCCGCAGAAAAACCCGCCCGTGCCCGCGCATTCCAGCCCTGCGACGTTCATGACATAATCGCCAATGCCATCGGCGTTGAAATCCCCCTCGGTCAGGAATTCTGGAACAAAGGTCGGCACCCCGCCCACATCGCGGCATTGCGCCGCCAATGTATCGCGCTCGGCCAGCACGGGCGCGGGCGGATCGGCCAGCGCGGGCGATGTGACCAGAAGGATAGCAGAACAGACAAACACGGCAAAACGCATGGCAGCCCCCGCACAAGTTACGGGAAAAATGCTGCCACAGGTCCGGCGCGGCGCAAAACGGAAATTGCGCTAGACGTCCAGCTCTTCGACGAAACGCGCGTTTTCCTGAATATATTGAAAGCGCATTTCGGGCTTCTTGCCCATCAGCCGTTCGACCAGATCGCCGGTTTCGCCGGGTTCATCTTCGTCGATCGTGACGCGAACCAGTTTGCGGGTGGCGGGGTTCATGGTCGTATCCTTTAGATCCGCCGCATCCATTTCGCCCAACCCCTTGAACCGCGATACGTCGATTTTTCCCTTGCCGCCCAACCCTTTGGCCAGCCATTCGTCGCGCTCGGCCTCATTCGCGCAATAGACGGTGCGCGCGCCCTGCGTCAGCCGGAACAGCGGCGGGCAGGCAAGGTAAAGGTGTCCGGCATCGATCATCGGGCGCATCTGGGTAAAGAAAAACGTCATCAACAGCGAGGCGATATGCGCCCCGTCCACATCCGCATCGGTCATGATGATGATCTTGTCATAGCGCAGATCATCCACGTTGAAGCGCGAACCCATGCTGACGCCAAGCGCCTGGCACAGATCGGAAATTTCCGCATTGGTGCCCAGTTTCGATGACGCCGCGCCCAGCACGTTCAGGATTTTTCCGCGCAGCGGCAGCAGCGCCTGGGTCTTGCGGTCGCGCGCCATTTTGGCCGACCCCCCCGCGCTGTCGCCCTCGACGATGAAAAGTTCGGTGCCGTCGCGGTTGGTGGCGGAACAATCCACCAGCTTGCCCGGCAGACGCAGTTTCTTGGTGGCGGTCTTGCGCTGGGTTTCCTTTTCGGCCCGGCGGCGCAGGCGTTCCTCGGCCCGCAGCACCAGAAAATCCAAAATCGCGCCCGCGCTTTTCGTATCCGCCGCCAGCCAGTTGTCAAAGTGATCGCGCACCGCGCCTTCGACCAGCCGCGCGGCCTCGGCGGTGGCCAGCCGGTCTTTGGTCTGGCCCACGAATTCCGGTTCGGCGATGAAACACGATACCAGCGCGCTGCCCCCCGCGCTCAGATCTTCGCGGGTAATGTCGCGCGCCTTGCGGTTGTTCACCAACTCGCCATAAGCGCGGATGCCCTTCAGGATCGCGGCCCAGAAGCCCGCCTCATGGGTGCCGCCTTCGGGGGTGGGCACGGTGTTGCAATAGGACTGGATGAAACCGTCGCGCGCGGGCGTCCAGTTGATTGCCCATTCGACCTTGCCGGGCGCGTTGAATTTTTCGGCAAATTCCACGGTGCCGGCAAAGGGGCGATCCGCATAGGTAGACGCGCCGCCCAGCGTTTCGGCCAGATAATCCGCCAGCCCGCCGGGGAAATGGAATGTCGCCTCTTGCGGGGTTTCGCCATCGTCAACGGCCGATTTCCAGCGGATTTCCACGCCCGAAAACAGATAGGCCTTAGAGCGGATGGATTTGAACAGCCGCGCCGGTTTAAGCCGCAGCGCGCCAAAGATTTCGGGATCGGGGTGAAAGGTCACGGATGTGCCGCGCCGGTTGGGGGCGGCGCCTGCCTTGTGCAGCGGGCCTTGCGGGATGCCGCGCGAAAATTCCTGCACGAACAGTTCGCGGTTGCGCGCCACCTCGATGCGCATGTGATCGGACAGGGCGTTGACCACGCTCGCCCCGACGCCGTGCAGGCCCCCCGACGTCTGATAAGCCTTGCCCGAAAATTTACCCCCCGCGTGCAAGGTGCAGAAAATCACCTCAAGCGCGGATTTATCCGGGAATTTCGGATGCGGATCAACGGGAATCCCGCGGCCGTTATCGCGGATGGTGATGGAATAATCCTCGTGCAGTTCCACCTCGATCCGGTTGGCGTGGCCCGCCACGGCTTCGTCCATCGAGTTATCCAGCACCTCGGCCACAAGATGGTGCAGCGCGCGTTCATCCGTGCCGCCGATATACATGCCGGGGCGCTTGCGCACGGGTTCCAACCCCTCAAGCACCTCGATCGACGCGGCGTCATAGGATTGTTCGGCACCTGTGAGAAGGTCTTCGGGCATGGGCTGCTCTTTCCGGGTTATGGTTTGGCTGCATCATATCGCATGGACGGGCAGGGGCAACGGCCCAAGCGGCGCCGCTTGCCCATGGGGGGATTCTGGCATAGGGGCCAGAGGATGAGCAAACAGCAATCATATAAGGCGCATGTCGGCGCGGTGCTAGGGCTGGGATTGCCGCTGGTGGGCAGCCATCTGGCGCAATTCGCGGTGCAGGTGCTCGATACCGTCATGCTGGGCTGGTATGATGTGCAGGCCCTGGCGGCGGTGGTGCTGGCTGGGGGCATGTTCTTTTTGTTCTTTATATTCGGCTCGGGCTTTGGCTGGGCGGTGATGCCGATCGTGGCCAGCGCCGCGCAAAATGGCGATGACGCCACTGTGCGCCGCGCCACGCGCATGGCCTTGTGGCTATCGATGTTGTTCGCGCTGGCGGCGCTGCCGGTCATGTTGCTGGGCGAATCGATTCTGGTGGCATTGGGCCAGACACCCGCCATTGCCGCTTTGGCGGGGGATTATCTGCGTATCGCGGCTTTTGGCCTGTTTCCTGCGCTGGGGGTCATGGTGCTCAAAAGCTATCTGGCCGCGCTGGAGCGCACGCAGATCGTGCTGTGGGCCACCGTAGCGGCGGCGGTTTTGAACGGATTTTTGAACTATATCCTGATTTTTGGCGCATTCGGCGCGCCCGAACTGGGGATCACCGGTGCGGCGCTGGCCTCATTCGTGGTGCAAATGCTCAATTTCGTCGTGCTGGTCGTCTATGCCGCGCGGGTTGAGCCCCAACATGCGCTGATGCAGCGGATCTGGCGCCTGGATGGCGAGGCTTTTCGCCGTGTTTTCGTGCTTGGCTGGCCCATCGGGGTCACATCGCTGGCCGAGGTGGGGCTGTTCAACGCGGCCGCCATTCTTGTGGGCTGGATCGGCACGGTGGAACTGGCGGCCCATGGTATCGGGTTGCAGATATCTGGCGCGGCCTTTTTGATGCATGTGGGCCTGTCGAATGTGGCGACGATCCGCGCGGGGCAGGCGGTGGGGCGCAATGATACCGATGGCCTGCGGCGCGGGGCGATCGCGGTGAGCGGTGTTTCGATCGCCGTGGTGCTGATGGCGATTGCGGCGTTTCTGACCATTCCGGATGTGTTGATCGGGCTGTTTCTGGACCCGGGTGATCCGGCGCGCGAGGCGGTGATCGCCGTGGGTGTCGGGCTGCTGGCGGTTGCGGCGTTGTTTCAACTGGCGGATGCGGGGCAGGTGATCGCGCTGGGATTGCTGCGCGGGGTGCAAGATACGCGCGTGCCGATGTTTTATGCCGCGCTCAGCTATTGGGCGTTCGGGATGCCGGCCAGCTATCTGCTGGGCTTTCCGCTGGGGCTTGGTGTTTACGGCGTCTGGCTGGGGCTGACGCTTGGGCTGGCGCTTGCCTGGGCGATGATGGGCTGGCGGTTCTGGTCGCGGCTGGGGCGGGGGTGATCACGCGCCGTCCAGCTTGGTGTCGCGCAAGAGCCGTTCGCTTTTCTTGCGCACCAGCACGCTGCGCAGATCATGCATCGCCAAAAGCAGACTGTCGGTGACCCGTTCAAGATCCGCATCGTCCGCGCGGCTTTGTGCCCAATGGGTCGTCAGGTTCAGGTGATCGATGGTGCGTTCGATATCGTCGATATCGCGCGCGGCCAGTTGGGCCTTGCGCTGGCGCATCCAGTCGTCGATGGCCGCCAGTTCCGCCCCGCTCAGCGCGCGGGTGCCATGGGGCTTGATTTCGCCATTGCGAAGATTGAGCGTGGCAATCTGTTCCATTTCAATCCGGCGCTGCCGGTTCTGGGCATCGACGCGAAACACCAGCGCGCCGTTCTCGCGCACCCGGAAATAGATCTCTGGCAGGAATGCGGACATTACGCGGCAGAATCCGGGCTGTGCAGACCGGCGCAAAACGCCTGAATCCGGCTGCAGGCTTCGCGCAGATCATCGTCGGATGTCGCGTAACTGACGCGAAAATAGGGTGATAGGCCAAAGGCCGCGCCAAACACCACTGCGACGCCGGTTTCATCGAGCAAAGCCTCGGCAAAGGCTTCGTCATCGCTGATCAGCCGGCCCCCGGCGCTTTGCTTGCCAATGCAGCCTGCGATGGATGGATAGACGTAAAACGCCCCCTCGGGCTGCGGGCAGGTGATGCCTTGGGCGGCGTTCAGCATTTCGACCACCAGATCGCGGCGGCGCTGAAAAACCGCATTGTTTTGCGCGATGAAATCATGCGGCCCGTTCAGCGCCTCGACCGCGGCGGCCTGGCTGATCGAACAGGGGTTCGAGGTGCT
>JBBAGE010000011.1:0-28191 GCA_041655055.1 Paracoccaceae bacterium | reverse complement strand
TGTCGAATAGAAACTGCCTCAGTTCGGGTTTGCCCCAGCCACCGGCGGCCAGCGTGCGCGCAAGGATTGGCGTGATCAGCAACAGCGGGCGCAACATGCCATTGGCAAAACCCAGCGTATAGCGCAATTGCCAGGTGATCATCTTGCTGATCCCGTCCGCAAGCACGGCGGCGATATCTTCGGGGCTGCTGCCGCCCACATTGGGCATCACATCGCCACCTGAATAGCGCGCGATCGTCACCACGCTGTCATCGGGGCCAAAGCCTGCTTCCTGCCCGATCGAGGGCCAGCCAAGTTCGCGCAGAACCGCTTCGTTTTCCGCCATAACCACGCGCCAGGTGTTGCCGAATGTGGCCTTGTCCTGTTCATGCGGGCGGAAACCGGCGACATTGCGGAAATAGAGCCGAAAGAACCGCCCGATGGAGGTATTGGCGCGAAAACCATCGCGCAGCACGCCCTGTTCAAAATTCAGCCCCAGCCGTTCGATCACCGGGCCGTTGACCATGATCAGCGTTTCAGCGCCGCTGCTGGAATTGCGCTCGATCCCGAAACCGGGATCGCAGATGGCTTCGGCAATCGCCACCAGAACCGGCATATATTCGGGCCGGCATCCGGCCATGACGCCGTTGACCGCCACACTCCAGACCGTCGCGGCGCGGTTGTCGGATACAACGATGCCAAGCACATCATCGGGGGCCAAAGATGTATGGGCAAGAAAGGCCTCGACCCGGTCGATCGTGGGCGGCACAAAGGGCAGGCCATCCGACCATCCGGCCTGTTCGTAATGGTCCTGCACCGCATCCAGATCGCCGGTAAACACGATGTCGCGGGGGCCATATTCGGGGGTTGTTTCGGGCGCGACCGTGTCGGGCGGGGCGGCAAGGGCCGCCACGATTTCATCTGCCGTGACCTCGGCAAGCACGCGTTCCAGTTCCTCGGCGGACAGCACATCCACATGGCCGGGGATGCGGGCAATCGGCAGATTGGGCAGGCCGATCCCCTCGGCGGTCACGTTTGCCTGGCCGATAAACCCTTCGCACACAAGCGAAACCGTGGGAAAACCCGCGCGCTCGCAGGCGGCGGCCGCACGCAGAACCGCCGGGGTGCAAGACCCGCAGCAACCAATGCCCGACAGCACGAGATCGACCCCGAGTTCGCGCAAACGATCGGGCAGGCCGGCCAGAACCTCGGCCTCATTCGCGCCATGGGTGCTGCCAAAGCTGCGCCATGAAATGAATTCGACCCCCGGCAACCTTTCGCGCAGCGGCGCTTCGAGCATGTCGAACACCTCATCCCCGCGAAAGAGGAAATCCCAAAGCTGGGCGATACGCAGCCCTTCGGTCTGGGCAGGCCGTGTCGCCAATTGGGCTTGGGCCAATTGGCGCGGGCTGCCGGGCCAAACGGTGGAAAAGCGACCGGAATTTCGCAAAGTCAAAAGCACGCCTCTCATTTTGCAAATTGTATGGACAACACTTTGCCAATTGTTAAGGTCTTGTCCAGACGTTTTGGCACGAACAGGGGGTATCGGGTGACAGGCATGTTGCGGCACGGCAGATATGATCTGGTGGTGATCGGGGGCGGGATCACCGGGCTTACGGCGGCATGGCATGCGGCAGGGCGGGGGCTTTCGGTGCTGGTTTTCGAAGGTGCGCCCCAGTTCGGCGGCCAGATTGCAACCGTGGCCCGCGTCGAAGGTGTCCCACCCGGCAATGCCATCAGCGGGCCCGATTTTTCCGCCACGCTTTACACCGCTGCCCGCGATGCCGGCACCCGATTTTCGCCCGATACGGTCGAGGCGATCGTGCAGGATTCTGCAGGGTTGACCGTGCGTTATGCGGATGGTTTCGCCCTTGCCCGGGCGGTGCTGCTGGCAACCGGCGGCACGGCGCGCAGGCTGGGCATTGCGGGCGAAACGGCGCTTGAGGGCCGCGGCGTCAGCCATTGCGCCGCCTGTGACGGGCCGCTGTGCCGGGGCCGCGATGTGATGGTGATCGGCGGCGGTGATGCGGCGCTGCAAGAGGCGCTGGTGCTGGCCGATTTTGCCAACACCGTGACCGTCGTGGTCCGTGGGCAGGCCCGCGCGCGCCGCGGCTATCTGGAACGTGCCGAGACCCGGCCCAACCTGCGTTTCATGTGGGAATGGCAGGTGGCCGAGCTTTGCGGGGATAACGGGCTTGAAACCGTCCGTTTGCGAAATGCAAATGGCGACGAGACGGAAATGGCCTGCTTTTCGATCTTTCCCAAGATCGGCGCCGACCCGAATTCGGGCCTGGCGCACGGGCTGTGCAGTCTTGCCCCCGATGGCAGCATCATCACGAACAGCATGTTTGAAACAGACCTGCGCGGGCTATTTGCCGCCGGCGCGGTCCGTTCCGGCTATGGCGGCGATGCCGTGATGGCCGCGTCCGAAGGGGCCAGTGCCGCAAGCGTCATCGCCGCGCGTCTGCGCCCCACCCATAACAGGAGAGGAGAGATGTCTTGATCAATCACAACCTAAAACCATCCGCGTGGCTGCTTGCATCGCTGGTCGCGGTGGCGGGCGCGGGGGCCGCATCGGCCGCCGATACGGTGCGTTACGGTGTGGCGGGTGTATCGGCAAACCACGCGCCGGCGCTGTTGGGCGAGGCGATGCCCGAAATCTTTGCCGCCCATGATGTGCAGATCGAAATCACCGACCTTCGCGGTAACAGCGCCAATTGCATCGCCGCGCTGCTGTCGGATTCGATCGATGTCTGTCAGGTCGGATCATCCACCGGGGTTGACGCGATTGCCGAAGGGGCCGATCTGAAAGCCCTGGCCGTCACCGCCGGCCCGGTAAGCGAATTGATCCTGTCGCAAAGCACCGTCGATGCGCTGGGCGTGTCGCAGGATGCGCCGGTTGCCGAACGTATCGAAGCGCTGCGTGGCCTGCGCCTTGTGTCGGCGGCGCCGGGGTCTGCGCATTATATCACGCTTGATGCCATGCTGCGCACTGCGGGGATGAGCGTTGCGGATGTGCAATACCGCACCCTGACCGATGTGGTCGCGATCATGGAATCGATCCGCAACGATCAGATCGACGGCGGCATGTGGGGTATCGGCGGGCTGAGCGGCGTGTTGGTGGATGGCACCGGCGTGCGCTGGATCAGCCTTGCCGGGGGTGACATTCCCGAACTGGCCGAAGTGCCCTATGTCGCGGCCTATGCCCGCGCCGACTGGATCGCCGAGAACGAAGACCTTGTCGCCCGGCTTCATCAGGGGCTTGCCGATGCGATCGCCACGATCAAGGCCGATCCCGAAGCGGCAGGCGCCGTGCTCAAGGATCGGTATTTCGAGGCGCTTGATGAAACGCTCTGGCGCGATGGGTTCAGCCAGGCGTCAAGCTCGTTTCTTGACGGGGCCAAGGTGAACCGGGATGGCTGGGAGCTTCTGCTGCGTCTGCAAGCCGAAAGCACAGACAAGGATTACACCGCAGCCGCTTATGAGACCGCGATCCTGCCGCAGGCCCGCGCCGAGTGATCGGGGGGGGCGCGGCCGATGGTGGCCGCGCCTATCCCGGCAGGCAGGATTTGTATCTATAGTCCGTGGTCAGGATCACGCTGCGGCGCAATTCGACCGGGCGTTCGTCAATGGAAAATGCGGTGCGCACGACCTCCAGAATGGGGGTCGCGGGCGCGATATTCAACAGGCGCCCGTGATCCGCGCCCGCTGGCACCGCGCCGATCATATCTTCGACCCGGGTGACGATCACACCGAATTCCTCTTGGTAGAGGGCGTAATTCACGCGATCGCGGCTGGAAATCATGTCGCGGTCAAGATGCGGAAAAAGTTGCTGCGGCACGGTCACATGTTCGACCGAGACCGGCTTTCCATCCAGAACGATCAGCAGCCGGAATTGCCAGACGGCATCCTTGCTACCAAGCCGCAGGGCGGATGCGCAATCCGCCGAGGCCACGGCCGGGCCAAAATGCAGCGTCTGGACAAGCGGCACATATTGGCCGCCGTCGCGGTCCACCAGGCGCCAGAACACGCTTGTCATCCGGCTGTCGCCATGTTGCGCAAGGAATGTGCCGCGCCCCTGATGGCGGACCAGAATCCGTTCGGCGACCAGCTCGTCAATCGCGCGGCGGACGGTGCCCACGCTAACCTGAAACATGTCGCGCAATTCGCGCTCGGTGGGGATGGGCTGGCCGGCGGCATAGGCCTCATGGCTCAGCATCTTGACCACTTCCAGCTTGACCCGCTGGAAAAGCGGGCCGCTGCCGCTGGTAATGCTGAACGGGCCGGCCGTGGTGCCCGCGCGCCGGCTGTTTCGTTTCAATTCTCTGTTCATTTCCTGCCCGGGGCTGTCTGCCCCCTTTATAGCCAAGCCACCCCGGACAAGACAGGTCAGATTGCAGGCCCCTGCAGGGGGCGTTTGCGGCGGTCGGCGGCCTGTTCATAGGCGTGGCCGATTTTGAACAGCGCGCTTTCGCCATCCGGCGGCCCGATGATCTGCATTCCCAGCGGCATGCCCCCGCTGCCAAAGCCGCAACACACCGTCATGGCCGGATTGCCCGTCACGTTAAAGGGGATCGTATATGTCGGGGTGGAAAGCGTTGTCCAATAGGGCACTTCGGCCAGCAGCGGCGGCTCGCCCGCGGCGCCCACGGTGATCAGCACATCATATTGCGCAAACATGGCCGCCATTTCGCGGCAAAGCTCATTGCGGCGGCGCATGGCCTGAACGTAATCGACACCGGTGAACAGCGAACCGATCGTCAAAAGCGCGCGCATCCGTTCGCCGAATTTTTCGGGATGGCTTTTGATCCGGTCGTGATGGACGGCGCTGGCTTCGGTGCACAGGATCAGCGCACCGCAGGCGTGATATTCCAAGAGCGAGGAAAGCTGCACATCCTCGACCACGGCGCCCAGATCGCGAAATACGCCAACCGCGGCATTGATGGCACTGATCTGGTCGGGGCTGACTTTGGTATCCTCTTCAAAGAAATGGCGGATCACGCCGATGCGGCAGCCCTTCAGATCACCGTTTGCGGGGGTGAAATCCGGCGCAGATCCACGGCCACGCATGCCGTCAAACAATAGCGCGCAATCGTGCACCGTCCAGGCCATGGGTCCGATATGGTCCATGGAATAGGCAAGCGGCAGCAGCCCTGCATTGCTTATGGCACCAAAGGTCGGTTTCAGCCCGACGACACCGCAAAATGCAGAAGGCACCCGCACCGAACCCCCGGTATCCGTGCCCGTGGCCCCCAGAACCAGCCCCGCCGCCACGGCCACCCCCGATCCGCTGCTTGATCCGCCGGCAAAGCGGCTGACATCCCACGGGTTGCGTGGAAAGGGCCAGGGCAGATCGTCAGACGGGCCGCCCATGGCAAATTCGTATGTGGCAAGCTTGCCCAACAGCACCGATCCGGCGGCATCAAGTTGGGACACAACCTCGGCATCGCGTGCGGGGATATTATTCTCAAGCCATCTGGAATGGCCGGTGGTGGGAATGCCTTTGGTGTCGATCACGTCCTTATGGGCAATCGGTATCCCATCCAGCGGGCCAAGGGCATCGCCGCCAAGAATGCGCCGCTCGGCGGCCCGGGCATCGCGCAGCGCCCGTTCGCGGGAAATGTGCAGGAAGCTGTTAAGTTCGCCGTCCCACCGCTCGATCTGGTTCATACAGTGCTGCAACAATTCAACCGGCGACAGTTTGCGCGCGCGAAACAGCGCGCCGGCTTCGGCGATCGTGGGGGTATCGCTCATGGCCGCGTCACCGTGAATTGCGCGGCTGGCAGGGTATCGGGGTGTGGCTTGCCAATTCGGGCCCGGACCTGTTCAACCCAGCGATAAGCGGCGCGGAAATCGGCCTCATCCCCGGGCAGCACATGCAGGCCCGCATGATCCAAAAGCGTCTGAAATTCGGTCTGATCCACTGATTTTTTCATGGGTGCACTCGCATGATAAAGGGGGCACCGCCGCGGCGGGCGGTGCATATGGCGGCCTAGTCGGCGATGGCAAAGGGCAGCACGACGGTTTCAAACGCGACCGCGCCATAATCCTTGCCAGTGCTTGCGGCCTGCAGTTCCAAAAGCATGTCCCAGCCGGCCTTTGTCGCCTGCGCGTTTTCAAAGGCGGCCTTGCGCGCCTCGGCGATGCCGTCTTCCCAAAGGGCGCGGTCCAGTTCGGGGAAATATTCGGCCCGGATCGCCTCGGTCATGGTGCCGTCATCGCGATCGATGCGGGCGATGGCATCGGCCAGCCCGTTATGCACAGCCTCGGCAAGGTCGGGGTTTTCTTCGGCCCAATCGGCGCGGACATAGGCGGTCACATAGGGCAGTGTCGCAAGTTCGGGAACATCGCCGCGCGGAATGCTGAGCCAGCGGATACCCGAATTGTCGCTGAGCAGCCCGCCCAGATCCCCCGCGCTCCAAAGTGCGCCGTCAAGCTGATCGTGGCGGATGGATTCCATCATCGCCACCGTATCCACCAGCGGTTGAAACTGCAGATCCGCAACCGATAGCCCCACCGTGCCCAGCATGTAAGCAAGGGTGGTGTGATGCGCCGATCCCGGCGGGGCAGAGGCGATGCGCAACCCCGCCAGCGCCCGAAGCCGATCCGCAACCGGGGCATCCGGTGCCACGCCCAATGTATCGGCGGTCTTTGCCGACAGGATCACTTCGTTCGTGGGGCCGGACACTACCGCCACGGCCTTTAGCGGCGCGCCTTCGGCGATTGCATCCATGCCGGTTGTCGTGCCCACCTGGCAAACATCGACCGAGGCCGAAATCAGCGCTGTCAGGCAATTGACGGAACTGCCGCGAAGATCGACCAATTCAAGCGCGATGCCATGTGCGCCGAAAATCTCGGGGTCGAGCGACGCCGCAAGGATCTGGCCGCTGATCGATGAATAGGATGCCGAGCCGAACTTGACGACCTCGGCCTGTGATGGCGCGGCGGCGGCAAGGGCAACCCCCGCAAGGGCCAGCGCGGGGGCCGCACGGCGAATGGTGAATGGTTTATGCATGGCTTTCCTCCCGGACACGCGAGCGGCTCTGGCGGCGGCATTATGCGTGAGGTTAACGATGCCTGATTCATATAGATGATATAGATGAATGTCAACGTGATTGCACCCTCCGCACCATGCTGTATCGTTCCAGCAGTGCCAGCCCGCAGGAGGATTGCCATGAGTTGGAACCCCGCTTTCGCGCCCGGTTGCCCGGATGACATCGGGGCCGAGGCGATCGAAACCCTGATCATCCCGCGTGCCCGCGATCTTGGCGGGTTTAACGTGATGCGCGCCCTTCCCGCGCCAAAGCGGCAGATGGTTGGCCCGTTCATCTTTTTCGATCAGGCCGGCCCGGCTGAGTTTCTGACCGGGCAGGGGATCGATATCCGTCCCCATCCGCATATCGGGCTGGGGACGGTGACCTATCTCTATCGCGGGGATTTTCACCACCGCGACAGCATCGGCAGCGATCAGGTGATCCTGCCCGGCGCGGTCAACTGGATGGTCGCGGGCAAGGGTGTCACCCATTCCGAACGCACCAGCAGCCTGGCGCGGCAGGGGCCGCATAGTCTTTTTGGTATCCAGACCTGGCTTGCCCTGCCCGAAGATCGCGAAGAAATGGACCCGATTTTCGAGCATCACGGCAAGGAAACGCTGCCCCTGATCGAGGCCGAGGGTGTCAACGCCCGGCTGATCCTTGGCCATGCTTATGGTGAAAAGGCGCCCGTCACGCTCTATTCCGACACCTTTTATCTGGATGTGACGCTTGCCCCCGGCGCCCGCTTTCCGCTGCCCGATGATCACGAGGATCGCGGCCTTTATGTGACCCAAGGTTCGGTCAGCATCGCTGGCCAGATGTTCGAATCCGGGCGGATGATGGTCTTTCGCCCCGGCGACCGGATCACCGTCGCCGCCGGGCCACAGGGCGCGCGGCTGATGGCGCTTGGCGGCGCGACGCTGAACGGGCCGCGCTATATGTGGTGGAATTTCGTGTCCTCATCGCAAGACAGGATCGAAGCGGCCAAGGAAGAATGGCGCGCCGCGCGCTGGGGTCAGGGCCAATTCGACCTGCCGCCCACGGACCGCGAGGAATTCACCCCGCTTCCGGTATGATCGCCACCAAGGTTGACATCGTCGTGATTGGCGCGGGGCAGGCGGGGCTGTCGTCAGCCTATCACCTGCGTCGAATGGGCTTTGCGCCTGACCGGGATTTTGTCACGTTCGATCGCAATCGGGGGCCGGGCGGCGCGTGGCAGCATCGCTGGCCATCGCTGACGCTGGCGACGGCCAATCGCGTGCATGATCTGCCCGGCCTCGGGTTTGGGGATGTGATCAATGTGGATGCGGCGGGCAAAGTGCAGGCCGCCGTGGCCGTGCCGCAATATTATGCCGCCTATGAGCAAAAATTCGATCTGCGTATCCGCCGCCCGGTTCGCGTTGCGTTGGTAAGCGGTCGGGGCGCGCGGCTGCGCGTGGAAACGGATGCGGGCGTGCTTTCGGCCCGCGGCATCATCAACGCGACCGGGACATGGGAAAGGCCCAATATCCCCGACATAGCCGGCCGCGACAGGTTCAGGGGCGCGCAGCTTCACACCAGCGATTACCGCACGGCGGGGGCATTTGCCGGCAAACATGTGATCGTGGTCGGCGCCGGTATTTCGGCGATTCAGTTGCTTGATGAAATTTCCCGTGTCACCACAACCACTTGGGTCACCCGGCGCGAACCCCGCTTTCGGGAAAGCCCGTTCACCCCCGAAGATGGCCGCGCCGCTGTTGCGCTGGTCGAGGAACGGGTTCGGCGGGGCCTTCTGCCCGGCTCGGTCGTGTCGGTGACGGGCATTCCGCTTACCCCCGGCATAATTGCGATGCGCGAACGCGGCGCGCTTGCTCGGTGGCCGATGTTTACGGAAATCACCGAGCGGGGCGTTCGCTGGGCCGATGGGACCGCGCGCCGCGCCGATGTGATTTTGTGGTGCACCGGCTTTCATCATGCGCTTGATCATTTTGCGCCCCTGCACCTGCGCAACAAAGGCGGCGGCATCGCGATGGCGGGCCGGCTGGCAACACAGGTCGCCAAAGATCCCCGGATTCACCTTGTGGGATATGGCCCCTCGGCCTCGACCATCGGTGCAAACCGCGCCGGTGCCGCCGCAGCCCGCGAACTTGTCGCGCATCTGGGGATGGCTGGGCCCCGGGGCTGAGGCGTTGTTGACAGGCCGGGTTGGAAAGCCGATCCTTGCGTTGCATGCGCCAGGATCGACGCCGGGCATGTGCTTGCGATGGATTTTCGTGCCAAGCCGGGGTGCGGGACCGCAATATTCGTCACCAGGAAGCTACGCATGATTTTTTCCAAACGCATATTCATCCTTGCGCTGGCCGGCCTCGCGGCCTGCGGAACGCCAGAGTATCGCGCCGAACGTTCCCACTGTGCCGCTGAATGGATGCTGAAAATCCCGCCCGTTCACCGACAAGAGATCGTCACCAAATATCGCACCGAAGAACGCCTGACCGGCGCGGTGAATTGCGTGACCGAAGGGTCCAACACCCGTTGTATCCCCGCGACCGCGATGGTTTCCGTGCCTTATCCGGCGGTCGAAACCGTGGATATCCGCAAACCTCAGCGCGATACGCAAATCCAGTCCTGCGCCATCCGGGCCTGCCAGGCGAAATACGGAAACGCCGAATGCCAGACATAAGCGGCAGGGCAGGGGCCGGTATCGTTTGGTGATCGCGCCGCTCGGGCGCCAATCACCGGTTCGGTTGCCCATTTCACGCGGCGCCCCTGACCGACAGGGGCGCTTTTGGGGTCATACCGCTTCTTCGACCGGCTCGCTTTGCAGATAGCCTTCAAGCGAATCGTCAAGCGCCTCTTCCCAGGGCGTGTGGTGTTCAGGCGCCATCGTGCCGGTGATCACCGAACGATAGGATTTGTTGCGAAACGCCATGACATCCTCTTCCTTGTGGTCGATCCAGGCGAAAAACGCGGCGCAGGCGCCCTGCACGTCAAAGCTGGGATAATCGGTTTCCGCAATCAACTCCTGCACATAATCGCCCTGATACTGGATCGCGCCTTTGGGGCCTTGGGTGGCATCCTCGGCGGCGATACGGGCGGCCACATCGGCGCGCAGCACATCGATATCGCTGGGGATGTCGATCTTGCCCATGATCGCGTCCCGCACCCACCAAGCCTGTGCGTCGAACATGTTGAAGGTAAACCACTGATCCTGCATGCCCAGATAGAACATTCTGGTATTGTGAACGTAAGCAACCCCCTTATACAGATCGGCCGTTGCCAGCCGGTTTTCGGTTTTCAGCCGCAAATCATCAGGCAGAAAGTTGAAGAAATGCTTATAGCCGGTGCACAGGATGATGGCATCCACCTCGCGCGATGTGCCGTCCTCGAAATAGGCGGTCCGTTCATCCACCCTGACCAGCGCCGGCACTTCGTCCCAGTTGCTGGGCCAGTCAAAGCCCATCGGTTCGCTGCGATAGGATGTGGTGATGGATTTCGCGCCATATTTCCAGCATTGCGAACCGATATCCTCGGCCGAATAGGACGAACCGATCAATAACAGATCCTTACCCTCGAATTCGCGCGCGTCGCGGAAATCATGGGCATGCAGAATCCGACCGTTGAATTGTTCGAATCCGTCGTAATAGGGCACATTCGGCGTGCTGAAATGGCCAGAAGCACAGATTACATAATCAAACACCTCGTCATAAGTTGAATCCTTTTCCTGATCATGGGCGGTGACGGTAAAGGTCTTGTCCGAATCGTTATAGCGCACAAACCTTACGGGTGTGTTAAAGCGAATCCAGTCGCGCACATCGGCCTTTTTCATCCGGCCTTCGATATAATCGAACAGCACCGCGCGCGGCGGATAAGAGGCGATGGGCTCGCCGAAATGTTCATCAAAGGAATAATCGGCGAATTCCAGACCCTCTTTCGGGCCGTTCGACCATAGATAACGATACATTGACGAATGCACCGGCTCGCCGTGGTAATCCAGCCCGGTGCGCCAGGTATAATTCCACAACCCGCCCCAGTTGCTTTGCTTTTCAAAGCAGACGATTTCAGGAATTTCCTCGCCTTTGCGTTTGGCCGATTCAAATGCGCGCATCTGCGCCATTCCCGACGGGCCGGCGCCAATGATGGCTACCCTAAGTGATTTCATTGCGTTTCCCCATTCATTTGCATGCGTTCTGCGAAAATGCCCCGCGAAGGGCAGCAGGCGCGGATATATGAGCGTTGTCAGTTCACGCGATCTGATCGCGGTTCACGGGCCGAAACCATGGCATGGCGCCAGGACGGCCGCGGGTGCTGACACCCATGGCAGAACATATACTTAGTAATCCGAAAGATGAACCCCAAGCGCGCAGGGTTGCGGCAAATCAGCGCCGCAGGGGGCAAGCCTAGCGGTTCGTAGCCAATGATACGCTTTTGATCTGGGCCACGACATCCTGCCCCGCCGCCAGACCCAGCGCGTTCAATGACCGCCGCGTGATGCGGGCGCGGATCAGGGCTTTGGTCCGGGTGCCGATATCCAGCCGGATGCTGGCTTCGGCCGGGTTGAGCGGGTCGATCCCGACGATCCGCGCGGGCAGGGCGTTCAAAATGGAACTTGCAGCATGGGGGGAGCGCGCGATCGAGACATCGCTTGCGGCGATGCGCACGCGCACCGCATCGCCCGGCTGCAGGCCATCAGCAAGGGTTAACAATTCGCGCCCGCCGATATCGAGCGCGGCGATCCCATCGGGCGCAAATCCGGTCACGCGCGCGGGCAGGATCGCGGCAAAATCGCGCCGTGTGGCCAACGGTGAATCGGGCGCGGCCAACACATCGTTCAGCGGGCCCGCGGCAAGCATCCGCCCCTGTCGCAGCAGGATCAGATGGTCCGCAAGCCGTTCAACCTCGGAAATATCGTGACTTACCAACAGGATGGGGATTTTCAGATTGGCATGCAGGGCTTCGAAATAGGGCAGGATTTCATCCTTGGCCATGCGGTCAAGCGCCGATAGCGGTTCATCCATCAACAGCAGCTTCGGTTGCGACAGCAGCGCGCGACCGATCGAAACACGTTGACGCTCGCCCCCCGATAGATGTTCGGGAAAGCGGTTAATCAGATGGCCGATACCCAGCAGATCAACGACATCGTCAAAGCGGATGTGTTTTTCGCCCCGCGCGCGCTTTTCGCCATAGCCAAGGTTCGCGCGCACCGAGAGATGGGCAAAAAGGCTTGCCTCTTGAAACACATAGCCCAAAGCGCGCCGGTGGGTGGGGCGAAAGTGGTGCGCATCCTGCCAGATCTCATCCCCGATCGTGATGCGGCCGGTCATCCGGTTCAGCCCCGCGACGGCGCGCAGGATCGTGGTTTTGCCGCAGCCGGACGGGCCGAAAAGCGCGGTAATCCCATGCATCGGCGCGGTAAAATCCACGTTGAGCGTGAAATCACCCAGCCGGCCCGTCAGCGCGATCCCGATCACGTCGCCCATCAAAATACCCGGCGGTCGGTTCGGCGCGCCAAAAGCGATACGGACAGGATCACAACAAACGCAAAGACCATCATGCCCAGCGACAGGATATGCGCCTCGCGCCAGCGCAAGGTTTCGACGAAATCGTAAATGGCGATCGACAGCACCTTGGTGCTGCCCGGAATATTGCCGCCGATCATCAGGATCACGCCAAATTCGCCTACCGTATGGGCAAAGGCCAGCACCGCGCCGGTTAACAGGCCGGGCATGGCCAACGGCAGGGCTATGGTGATGAACCGGTCCCATGGCGATGCGCGCAGGGTTGCCGCAACCTCTAGCGGGCGCTGGCCCATGGCTTCGAACGAATTGCGCAGCGGCTGGACCATGAAGGGCAGTGACGAAATCACCGTGCCCACGACCAAGCCTTGGAAAGTAAAGGCAAAACTTCGCATGCCCACCCATGGGCCGAACCAGCCGCCCAAGCCCTGCGGGCCAAGCGCCACAAGGATATAGAACCCCAGCACCGTTGGCGGCAGCACCAGCGGCAGCGCCACCACCGTGGCCACCACCTCTTTCCAGCGTGATCGCGTCCAGGCCAGCCACCATGCGATGGGCAGCCCGATGACGATCAGCACCAGGGTGGTGATGGTCGCAAGCTCGATCGTCAGCCGGATCGGCATCCATAAATCCTGCGACACATTCGCCCCCGTGGTTAATGCCGCACCCTTCGGGGCGCGGCGCAGTTTTCATGCCTGCCCGTCAGCGGTCAAGCGCATAGCCATATTTTTCGATGATGGCTGCGGCGGCATCGCCTTGCATAAATTCAAGAAACGCCGTGGCGGCGGGGTTGTTTTCCCCCGTTTTCAGCAAGATGGCATCCTGATTGATCGGGGTGTAATGTTCTTGCGGCACGACCCAGCGCGAACCTGCATCGGTTTGCGAGATTTGGCCAAGCGCGACAAAGCCCAGCTCGGCATTGCCGGTTTGGACGAATTGGAACGCCTGCCCAATGCTTTGGCCCTGCACGATTTTCGATGCAAGCGCGCCGTGGACGCCAAGCGATTGCATTGTTTCGATTGCAGCCTGGCCATAGGGGGCGGTTTCGGGGTTGGCGATGGCGATTTGCTGGAAATCGCCGGCGGCCAGCACCTCGGGCCCGGTGACGCGGTCAGGTTCGATCGAATAGAGCACCAGCTGCCCGATCGCATAGGTAAAAATGCTACCCTCGACCCCGTAGCCCCCGGCCACGGCCAGTGCGGGTCGCGCCGCATCGGCGGACAGGAACACATCAAAGGGCGCGCCCTGCATGATCTGGGTATAGAATTGGCCGCTGGCACCAAAGGAGAGCACCGGCTCATGCCCGCTGGCCTCGGCAAAAGCGGCGGCAATTTCATTCGCGGCATCGGTGAAATTGGCGGCCACCGCGATATTGACGCGATCTGCCAAAGCGGGCGCGGCCAGAGATGTTGCGGCGACAAGGGCGATTATCAGGTGGCGCATGGGACTCTTCGATATGTTCCTCTGAATATAACGAAATTGGTAGCGGGCGGGTGCGGTTCGGGCAAGCGATTTATTTGCCTGGTGGAATCGGTGCCCGGGGGCACCGATTCCGCGCAACCCGTCAGAAAGCAAAGCTGTAGCTGAGATTTCCGACAGCGGTGAGCCCCCTGTTCCAGTCATGAGTGGCGCCGATCGACAGCTCCATCGTGCCAGCCGGCACCATCTGGCGATAACCGACCGAGGCGGCGACATTCGATTTCATCGCCGAGTCATTGGTCACAGCCAAGGCGCCCTGACCGGTGTCATAGGTCGCATGGATATCTGCCCCACGGTTGAACGTGACGAAATTTGCCGCAACGCCGCCGAATATCATGCTCTCAGCGGCGATACGCGCCCCGATTTCGGTGCCGAGCGATAGCCGCAGGTGGCTGGTTTCCTGCGCCGCCACCTGCATCGCGTTCAGCATTGAGGGCCCCATCGACTGTTCATCAAAGGCGCTGCGTTTGCTGGTGCCAAGCGCGACGGCGCTGCGCAGTTTCAGATAGGCATCGGGAAACGATTGCTCAAACGTGCCGCCCGCGGTGATTTCGGATGCGCGGACCCCAACATCGGCAAAACCCGCATCGCCGCGACTGTTTTGGCGCGTGCCGTCCAGGTTCAGGGCGCTATGGGCCATGCCGATATGCCAGAGCACGTTTTCATTCCCCGCGACCGGCCCCATCAGCGCCGCCCCGATCGACAGGCCATGGCCGCTGGCGGTGATATATTCCCCATCGGTCCGGGACGAGAGCCCGCCAAGCGCCACGACAAAGCGTTTGTCGTCAAACGCGCCGATATGGCCCGCGCGCAATGCCGTGCCGGACACGGAATATCTGTGATTGTCCAGACCATCCGCAACGGCCGCGGCTGCGCGGGTGGCGCCTGCGAAAGTGCCCTCGGGCAGCGATCCCATCCATTCCGGCAGCACCTGCGCCTGCGCGAGCAGGGCCGCATCGCGCAGCGCCGTGTAAGAGGCCGGCGAATAGGCGTCGTAAATCAACGCCGTATCGATACCGTCATGCATGGCCCGGGTCAGATCTTCGACGAAATGGCCGCCGTAATATTGGCCGACGCCCCCGGCAGTATTGACGGCAAAGCCGTCATGGATCGCAATCCGGTTCGCGGTATCGGCGGTGGCGCGCAGGGATGCCAGCGTTTCCGCCCCGAGGCCGACAAGGTTACCGGTCGCCAGATTCAACACCCCGAGCGTGGGATTATCGCTCTCTGCCGTTCCGAAATGGCCGGTGACACTGCCTTCGCCAAAGGCAAAGAGCCGCGTGGTTTGCCCCAGATCGGCAGTGGCGCCACCCCCGGTCAGGTCGCGAATGCTTAGCACGCTGTCATTGCCGATATCGAATTGGCCGGCCACAATGATCTGGTCAAATCCGGTGCCAGCATCGCCGGCGGGATCGACGATTTCCATGATGATTTCGGTCGCATCGGTCAGCGCAAGCGTGCCGAATGACAGGATGCCGGGCGAATTGCCGGGCGAAATCACGCCGCCCGAAGTTGTGACCGCGCCGGTAAACCGGCCGGTGCCGGTCAGCGCGCCGGTCAGCAGCGTTGTGCCCGCCGTCACGACCGTATTATCCTGCAATCCCGGCGTATAGGCAGCACCGGCATTGCCCAGATGCAGCGATCCGGCGATATCCATGCTGTTGACGCTGATCAAAGACCCGGTCGCCAGCGTTGTGTTTGACCCGGCGTTTACGTTGAAACCGGAGGCATCCGACGCAATCGTGCCACTGATACTGAAATCGCCCGCGGCCACGTTGACCGCGCCACTGCCAAAGACGGCGCCGACAAAACTGCCGCCATTTTGGATGTTGAGGTCATTATCGTTCAGCGTCACCGTGCCGAAACCGCGCAATTCGTTAATGCTCTGATCGCCATTTCGCAATTCCAGTTCGCCATTTTGCCAGATATCGACATTGGCAGCGGTGTTGATCAGGTTTTCGCCATCAAGCACGATCGTGCCCGCCGCGATCACCAGATCGGCGATCATCACCGACTGTGCGGCGCCATCAAGCGTAAGCGTGCCCGTTCCGATCTTGGTCACACTGCCGCCCGCGACCAATTGATCGCCATCCAACGCGCCGATCGCGCCCGAATAGCTACTGTCGCCCGCTTGATCGATCGTCAGCGCCCCAAGGGCCGTGAGGTCGATCATTCCATTACCGGTCAGCGTCGCCGTCAGCCTGCGCGCGCCCGAAACGGCAAGTCTGCCGTGGTTGGTAAGGGCACCCGCCTGCAAATCGGCGGCGAGCGTCATATTCCCGTCGTTCACCATTGCGGCGGCACTCAGATCCGCGCTGATCGCCAGCAGGCCGTCATTGTGCAGCGTGCCGATCCGGTCCGCAACGCCCACAAAAAGCTGGCCATCCGCGCCGATGTCGATCGCAAGATCGTCGTGGAACGTGGCATTTTGCGTCGTCTCAACCACGCCTTCGGTGATTGTCAGCCCGCCGGTGAAGCTTTGCGCCTCGGTCAGCACCAATTTACCGGCACCCGCTTTCGTCAGGCTGCCTGCGCCGGCAAAACTGCCGTGATAGGTGCTGAGCGGCCCGTCCAGCGCCAGATTCAGCCGGGTGGCATTCGCACCCGTGTCGCAGGTGGTCTCGGTGCCGGTTTCAAGGCAGAAAACCCCGCTTGCCGCACCCGCGAGCACTGGCGCGCCTAGCTTGCTGTCGCCCGCGATGCGCCAGAAGCCGTTGTTTTCAAACGCTGTTGCCGAATCCATCTCGCCGTCCAGCACGATCGTACCGTCATTAAGCACACCGCCCGCGACCAGCCCGACAGTGCCCAATTGCGTCCAACTGCCGGTGTTTACGATCGCGCCGGTCGCGCCGATATTGGCGGTCATTGCCATGGTGCCCGTGTTCACAAGCGTGCCGTCAATCCGCGCAATATCGGCGAGGCCAAACCATCCCCCGGCATTCATCAGATCGCCACCCACATCGATCATACCGTTATGTTGGAAATTGCCGTCCGCGTGATTGGTCAGGTCGCCCAGAACCGACAACCGGCCCGCGGCCATGACTTCGTGATCCGTGCCAAACAGAATATCCGCAGCGGGCATATCCGCGATCACCACTGTGGTGCCGTAATTGTCAACGGCATTACCGACCGTCATCGCGCCCGCCACAAGCAGCATCGCATCCGGCATAACCCCGATATTTTCGGGTGTTTCCTGCCCGAACAGGCTGACCATCGCGCGCGGATAGACGATCAGATCGCCGCCATCGGCCAGCAGGCGGCCGTGGCCCGTGTCGCGCCCCCAGCCATAGGTGGTCAGATGCCCGCCCCAGATCTGGGCCAGCGACAGCGCGTTCTGGCCGGTCATGAATATCGTGCCGCCGAATGGGCCCTGATCGTCGAAAATGGCGGCACCATTCACCCAATCGCCCGATAAAATCGCCGCCTCATGCATCTGGAGGCTATGTTGGCCATCGCCATAGACCGCGATGCGCCCGGTATGGCCATCCAGATCGACGCCATTGGTAAAGGTCACATGGCCAAGCGCATGTTCCGAGCCAAAGGTCAGCGTGCCGTGGATGCCCGCCCCGGTGCCGTGATCGACGAAAAAGCCATCCTGCCCCCATATCAGCGCCTGGCCACGCCCCGTCGCGGGGTCAAGCGCGCCGAGATTGACGATCGCGCCGGCCTCCGTGCCGGCGGCAAAGCCGCCCGAACCGGTCCACATGGTTTCAAACGATTCCGTTCCGGCACGGCGGATGTAATCCTCTTGCAGCAGGAACGTGCCGGTGGTGCCCAGCGACAGTGTGCTTGGCACATCGGCGCCAAGGGGGCTGGCCATGCCGATGCCGTTGAACCGCAGGCGCGAGGCATCATTGACGCCTTCGCCCATCAGCGCGGTGAGCGTCGCGCCTTCCAGGATCGTGTCGCCGGAATAGGTGTTGGCGCCATTAAAGGTGACGAGCCCGCCATCGCCCGCGATGGTGATATCCGCACCATCGCCCGCCGCGTGCATAAAGCCATCATTGGTCGCAAGGCTGTCATCGGCGATATCGCCCTCGAACCGGATTTCATTTCCAAGACCGGGCTCAAGCCGGACATTCGCGCCCTTCATCATGAACAGATCGGTGCCGGTGCCAAAGCCTGCTTCGCCAAACCGGCTGTTGGTCGATCCGCCGGCGGCATAGTTGAGGTCGAAAAGGGCATTGCCCTGAATGATCAGCCGGCCGCCTTCGCGCACGAAAATTGCGCCGCCAAGGCCCGCGCCGCCGCCGCCGAACATGCCGTTGCCATTGGCGCCGTCGCCCGCGCCGAAACCGGCATAGCCGCCATCGCCCGCATCACCACCTGCGGCAAAGCCATGGTTGCCGGCATCACCGCCAGCCCCACCGGCGCCGCCGCCCGCGCCAAACCCGCCATCGCCGCCGCGACCACCCTGACCGCCATCGCCGCCATGGGTGGTGGCACCGGCGCCGCTGCCGCCATTGCCGCCGTCACCACCCGCGCCGCCGCCAAAGAAATCGGCGCCGCCGCTGCCTTCGCCGCCATCGCCGCCTGCGCCACCACGGCCGGCAAGGCCGCGCTGAAGCTGGGTGTTCCAGTTTGCGGTTTCGGCGATCACCTTGGCCAGATCCGATGTCGCAAATACCAGATCGGCAATCGCAAAGCCCAGATCGGCCTGGGCGGCGGCCACTTCGATCGGGTCGGGCGCAGTCACGCCGGGCGGAAAGGATACGACGATATCGGGGTTGATCGCGGCCGATAGCGAAAGCCCGGCCTGCGCGACCCCGTTGATCGCGGCGGTAAAGCCATAGCTGGCGGTGACCATATCATAGACCAGCGCCGGGTTGACCGACAGCCCGTCCGAGCCATTGCCGCCGTCGCCGCCATTATACCCCGTGCCATTATCGGGATCGCGGGCGGATTCGCCGTTATTGCCATCGGCCCCTTCGCCTTCGCCAAAGAAACTGTTGGCGTAATTCGCACTGGTGCCATTGGCCCCATTGCGGCCTTCGGAATTTTGCGGCGCGATCAGGTTATTCATGCTGCCGCCGGCGGAAAGCGGGCTGAAAATCTTGAAATAACCGACATCGCCCGCCTGTTCGATCGCCCCATCCGAAAGTTGCAGCGTGATCGTCGTCGCGGTGGTGGCCAGAACGGCCTCGATCATCGCGCCTTCGGCAAAACCGGCGCCTTCGATCAGCATGCCTTGTGCCGCATCGCCATCGGGGTTGCGCAGGATCGTGATGGTATTGGCCGCCTCGTCCACCATGGCCGAGGGGCTGCGCACCGAGACACCGATATTATCGACATAGAGATCGGCAAGCGCCGCTGATCCGCCGACCTGTTCGATGATGATCGTGCCGCTTTGCAGATCGATGCCGCGGATCACGCCGGAATAGCCGACATTGCCATCGGCGCCGGGCACATAGACGGCATCATCGACGGCGAATCTGCTGGCCTCGCCCGCGACGCGCAGGATGTCATGGCCATCGCCATTCCGGCCCAGAAGCGGCTTTTCCACCGCGCGAAATCCGGCCACGCCCGGCGGGATCGGCTGATCCAGCGTGATCGTGCGCCCGTCGGGGGACACGCTGCTGATCATCGCGGTCTGAACCTGGTCGTCATGGGTCCAGGATACGGTCATCCCGGCGCGAAAGGCGGTGCTTTCATCCACCACGGTATATTGGTTAACGCCGGTTTGCGCGAAGTTCGCGGCATTGAATCCCAGCGCAGGCAGGATATCGATCGTCGGCAGCGCGGTCGAGACCGTATCCGTCAGGATCACCCGCGACAGCGCGCCATCATCGCCATAAGTCA
The DNA here is from genome assembly GCA_041655055.1 of Paracoccaceae bacterium. Lineage (GTDB taxonomy): Bacteria > Pseudomonadota > Alphaproteobacteria > Rhodobacterales > Rhodobacteraceae > JBBAGE01. The sequence continues at coordinate 8,408 of JBBAGE010000011.1, read as the reverse complement.
CGCTTTTGACGGTGGTGATATCGTCGCCCACGACGATGATGCTGCCAACGGAAATATCGCCAAGCCCGGCGATATCCGCGGCCCGGGTTTCGCCAATGAAATCAATTGTCTTGCCATCGACAAAACGGAAACCGGATTCCTCGGGCGCGCCCAGCGGCACCACGGGCGCGGCGCTGAGCGTGTTATATGCGTCGATCGTCAGTTCCTGACCGGCGCCAAAGCTGACCCAGCCCTGCGGCGTGACGCCATCGACCACGCTGGTGGCCCCATTCAGCCCGCCAAAGGTAAGGACTGATCCGGGGTTAAGCATGGGCAGTGCCTCGGGCCCGACCTGCAGCGCGGAAATGACGTAACTGCCATCCACCTGTTGCAATTGCACCGGCACGGCGGATGTGCCGGCGAATGCCAGCACATCGACGCTGTTGCCGATCACATTCAGCACCCGGTCATAGAACCGTAGCGCCGGGGTCGAGCCGCCCTGACCACCCTGCACCCGGTTGCTTTTGAAATCGGTGTTCAGAATCGTCAACACCGCGCCGCTATCGACAAAGAACGCGCCGCCAAGCCCGGCGCCGCCGCCCGAACCGGCCCCGCCGGTGGTGGCGAAATTATGAACAAGCGAATGCCGGTCGCTGGCCCCGACCGTCACGGCAGCCGCGCCGTCAAAGCGGGAATCACCCGTGATCAGGAAGCCGCTGCCCCCAAGGCCGTTGATATCGCCCGCAATATTTTCGGACAGCGCCTGCGCGCCGGCGCGCGCGGTGGGCAGTGCAAGGATCAGCGCAGTGGCCGAACAGGTAATCAGCAACAGCCGCATAAGGCGCGAAACGCGCGCGGTCTGGGGGATTGCGATCATGAATTATACACCTCTACAACTATCGCATTTGAACGGGTCAAAAATCAGCGATCCCGATGATTCGGACCGTTGTTCAGTGTCTGGAACGGGCGCTAACAAAGGGTAAAAACCGCCCCCTCAGCGCGGGCTTCTTTCCCTAAAATGCGCGGAATTGGTGCCTAGCCCGCCCCGGAATTGAGCAATTTGCGCACCAGTTCAAAGCTGTTGCGCACGCCGAATTTGCGGATCATGTTGGCGCGGTGGGCCTCGATCGTGCGGGGCGAACAGGCAAGCGATTGGGCAATTTCCTTGCTGGTGAAGCCATTTACCAGATAGCCTGCGATGCGTTTTTCCGTGGGCGTCAGGGGGCCTGCATCCTGTCCGGCTTCAAGCAGGCGATAGGACCAGATCGCCAGCCGGTGGGGATCGGATTGATCCATCGTGCGCCCGCGCCCCTCGACCCAGACGATCTGGCCATCCTTGCGGCGCATGAAACGTTCGTCGCGATAATAGGGTTGGTGCTGCAATGCCTCGCGCGCGCGGGCGCCCAGCAGATCGAAATCGGTGCGGCCGGGATAAAGGATCTGCATCGACTGCCCCTCGATCGCGCGGGGCGACCAGCCGAACACCGATGTCACCATCTGATTTGCGCGCACGATCATCCGATCCGCCAGCACCAGGGTGGCATCGGGCGCATGTTGAAATCCAAGGCTGTCGTAATCGCGCGGCGGCATGAAATACCTAATCATCTACGTATTTTTACGGATATAGCAGGGCTTTTACCTGTGACACAGTGTAAAATGCGCGCAAAAGCGCCCCAAGACGAAACCACATGAGGTATATGGAATGGCAGGATCTCAGAAAATTTACCCCTCGGCCGATCTTGCGCTTGAGGGGCTGCTGCATGATGGAATGCTGATCGCGGCGGGGGGATTTGGGCTTTCAGGTATTCCCGAACTGCTGATCGATGCGCTGCTGCGCGCGGGCACCAAGGATCTGACGGTGGCCAGCAATAACTGCGGCGTTGATGGTTTCGGGCTGGGCAAGCTGCTGGATTCGCGCCAGATCCGCAAGATGATGTCGTCTTATGTCGGCGAAAACGCCGAATTCATGCGCCAATATCTGAGCGGCGAGCTGGAGCTGGAATTCAACCCGCAGGGCACTTTGGCCGAACGTATGCGCGCAGGCGGCGCCGGTATCCCCGGTTTTTATACGAAAACCGGCGTGGGCACCGTGATCGCCGAGGGCAAGGAACACAAGGATTTCGATGGCGAGACCTATATCCTTGAACGCGGGATTTTTGCCGATATCGCCATTGTCAAAGGCTGGAAGGCCGACGAAACCGGCAATGTGATTTTCCGCAAGACCGCGCGCAATTTCAACGTGCCAGCGGCGAAATGCGGGCGGGTCTGTATCTGCGAGGTCGAAGAAATCGTGCCGACCGGCAGCCTCGATCCCGATGCGATCCATCTGCCCGGCATTTATGTGCACCGCCTGATTCAGGGCGAACATGAAAAACGCATCGAACAGCGCACCACCCGCAAGAAGGAGTCCGTATGATGGCCGGTTGGGATCGGAACCAGATGGCGGCCCGCGCCGCACAGGAATTGCAGGATGGCTGGTATGTGAACCTCGGGATCGGGATTCCGACGCTGGTGGCCAATTACATCCCCGAGGGCGTGCATGTGACGCTGCAATCGGAAAACGGCATGCTCGGCATCGGCCCCTTTCCCTATGAGGGCGAGGAAGACCCCGATCTGATCAACGCGGGCAAGCAAACGGTGACCGAACTGCCCCAGACCGCCTATTTCGACAGCGCCGAAAGCTTCGCGATGATTCGCGGCGGCAAGATCGCCATGGCCATTCTGGGCGCGATGGAGGTTGCCGAAAACGGTGATCTGGCAAACTGGATGATCCCGGGCAAGCTGGTCAAGGGTATGGGCGGCGCGATGGATCTGGTGGCGGGCGTGAAACGCGTGGTGGTGGTGATGGATCACACCAACAAAGCGGGCGAAAGCAAGGTTTTGCGGGCCTGCACCCTGCCGCTGACGGGAAAATCGGTGGTGAACCGGATCATTACCAATCTGGGCGTGCTGGATGTAGTCGATGGCGGTTTGCGGATCGTCGAACTGGCCGACGGGATTTCCGAGGCCGAACTGCGCGCCGCGACCGAGGCTGTGATCGTCGATTAACCCGGCGGTCATCATGATTGCATGCGCCCGGTCAATGTGAATATTGACCGGGCGTTTTTGTTTCTGGCCGATCGCCCTTGCACCCGCGCGGCGATAGGCGCAGGAATTGGCCCGCAGAGCTTGCAATTTCCCGGCCGATAGGTTTGGCAGGCGCAAAGGCTTAACAGATAGAGGAAGACGGAAATGACCAGAAATGTTGTGATCGCATCGGGTGTGCGCACCGCCATCGGCGGCTTTGGCGGCGCGCTTTCGGGCGTTGCCCCGGCGGAACTGGCGGCGCAGGTCGCGCGCGAAGCGATTGCCCGCGCCGGCATTGATGCCGCCGATATCGGCCAGAGCTTTTTCGGCAACGTCATCCATACTGCCGCCGAAGACATGTATATTTCGCGCGTCGCCGCGATCCGCGCCGGTGTGCCCGATACCGCCCCGGCGCTGACGATGAACCGGCTGTGCGGCTCGGGCTTGCAGGCGGTTGTGTCGGCCGCCGAACAGATCGAACTGGGCCGCGCCGATGTCGCGCTGGCAGGCGGCGCCGAAAACATGAGCCGCGCGGGCCATCTGCTGACCCAATCGCGCAGCGGTCAGAAAATGGGCGATGTCACCGGCGTTGATATGATGGTGGGGGCGCTGACCGACCCGTTTGGCAATGGTCATATGGGTGTAACCGCCGAAAACGTCGCGAAACGCGGCAATATCGACCGCACCGCGCAGGATGAATTCGCCGTTGAATCGCACCGCCGCGCCGCCCAGGCGATCGCTGAGGGGCGTTTTGCCTCGCAGATTCTGCCGGTGAATGTGCGCAAGGGCCGCAACGAGGTGGTTTTCGACACGGATGAACATGTGCGCACCGGCGTCACCATGGAAGATATGGCGAAGCTGCGCCCGGCCTTTGCCAAGGATGGTTCGGTCACGGCGGGCAATGCCTCGGGCATCAATGATGGCGCAGCCGCGCTGGTTTTGATGGAAGAAGGCGTGGCCAAGGCGCGCGGGGTCAAGCCGCTGGCACGGATCGTGGCATCGGGCCTTGGTGGGGTTGCGCCCGATGTGATGGGGCTTGGACCGGTGCCGGCGACGCAACAGGCGCTGGCGCGCGCGGGGCTGACGGTTGCCGATCTCGATGTGATCGAATCGAACGAAGCCTTTGCCGCACAGGCCTGCGCCGTGAGCGCCGAGCTTGGCCTGCCCGCCGACAAGGTTAACCCCAACGGCGGCGCTGTGGCGCTGGGTCACCCGATCGGGGCCTCGGGCGCGATCATTTTGGTGAAACTGTGCTATGAATTGCAGCGCACCGGCGGCCGCTACGGGCTTGCGACCATGTGCATCGGCGGCGGGCAGGGTATCGCGCTGATCGTGGAATCGCTGCAAGACTAAGCGATTTTCGCATATTTCAATCGCGCGGCCATGGTCGCGCGGTTGATTTCGGTTACGGGCGGGAATGGTGAGAAAGTGGGCAATATGTCAGATGATGCAGACAAGATGGCAGGGGCCGCGCCAGCGGACACCGCTTTGCTGGGCTTGTCGCGCGCGGATGGCAGCAGCCCGAATGCCAGCTATATCGTGCCGGGCCTGCATCGCGGGCTGACGATCCTGACGCTGTTTCGCCGCGACCGCCAGCGGCTTTCGCTGTCGGAAATCGCGCGGCTTCTGGACCTGCCGCGGTCAGCGGCGTTCCGGCTGGTCTATACGCTTGAAAGCCTTGGGTTTCTGGTGCGCAGCCCGATCGATGATCGCTATGGTCTGGGGCTGCGGGTGCTTGATCTGGGCTATACGCTGTTCAATTCCATGGATGTGGTCGATCTGGCCGAAGAACCGCTGCGCCAACTGCGCGAAAAAACCAATGGTTCGGTGCATCTGGCCCGCATCGACGGGGCCGAAATCGTCTATCTGATGCGTTTTGCCGCCCCCAATGCGCTTTCCAGCAATGTGCAGATCGGCGCGCGCCTGCCTGCCTATGCGACGACGCTGGGCCGGGCGCTGCTGATGGATGCAGGCCGCGCCGATCTGATGCGGATTTTCGGCGATGTCACGGCCCTGCCGGCCTTTACCCGCACCACAGCGCAGTCGGTCGAGGCGCTGGAAGAGCAACTGCGCGACGATCAGGCGCGCGGCTATGTGATCGGCCATTCGATCTATGAAAGCGGGCTGGATACGATGGCCGCGCCGATTCGCGATGGCCACGACCGCATCGTTGCGGCAATTTCCGTGGTGGGATTCGGGCTGATGAAACAAACCGACCCCAGCCCCGAAGCCGTTGTGGCAGCCGTGCTGGATACGGCTGAAACCATCCACCGTGCCCTTGGCGCGCATTAGCGCGCCCTTTTCCCCAACACCTCCCGCTCTACCTCAGGCCTTGATACGTCGGGGTGTGCCCGCGCGTGCCAAACCGTGATGTGGCCTGCGCGCAACTGTCGCTTGACAAGGGATGCTCCCGATTTTAACGTTTTGCGTAGGGAAGATATGTTTTGTCAGCAAAACACGTAATGGGAGAAGAAACATGAAACGCCGGACATTCCTTTCGATGGCAGGTGCCGCCAGTGCCGCCGCAATGACAGGCAGCCTGATGAGCGCCGGGCGCGTCTTTGCGCAGGGCAACGGCCGAATGACCTTTTTGACACCGCAGGGATATACGCTGGCGTTTGCCGATATTCTCTATGCGCAAAGCGGTGGCTTTTATGCCGCCGAAGGGCTGGATGTGCATGTCGAAGGCGGCCGCAGCGCGTCGCAATCCATTCAGTTGGTGGCAGCCAAGCAGGTTGATGTGGCCCGCACCGGGGGCGCCAACTATATGGTCGCGCGTACCGAAACCGCGGCCCCTGTGCTGGCGATTGCCACGATTGCACAAGTGTCGCCGTTCTTCATCATTTCCGACAACACGAAGCCGATCGTCGATCCGGCCGATTACATCGGCAAGACGGTGGGCATGGCCTCGCTTGGCGGCTCGATGGAGGCGACGCTGGATCTGATGCTGCGCCGCAACGGGCTCAACCCCGCGGATGTGCGCCGCGAACGTGTGGCCGATACGCCCACCGGATTTGGCCTGATCGAGGCCGGGCGTCTGGATGGTTTCTTTGGCAATGTCAGCACCGCGACCCAGTTGGGCGCGCAGGGGCTGCCGATCACCATCGTGCCGCTGCGCGATGGTATCCCCGGTCAGGTCCATGTCGCCCTTGAGGAAGACGTGAACAACCGTCCCGAAGAACTGGCCGCCTTTATTCGCGGCACCTATAACGCGATTCAGGATATTCTGGCGCATCAGGATGATCTGACGCCGGTGATCCAGTCCATGGCCAGCGCCTTTGACATTCCTGGCGCCGATGATCTGCCGGTCGCTATCAGCGATCTGCAGGGCAATATCGCGCTCTGGACCGAAAATGGCGCCGAAAACGTGCTGCGCAACGATCCCGACCAATGGGCCGAGGGCGAGCGTCTGCTGCGCGAAGCCGGTCAGATCACCACCGATTTCGACGGGCCGCTTTATACCAACGAATTCTGGGACAAGATCCATGCTGGCTGAAGTGCGGGCCTTTCCCCCGGAAAAAGCATCGGCGCCAAAGGCGCCGATCGTGACCATTGAAAAGGTCAACAAGATCTTTGGCTCGGGCCCCGATGCCGTTCATGCGCTGCACGATATCGACATGACGATCGGCAAAGGCGAATTCGTGGCCATCGTCGGCCCGTCGGGTTGCGGGAAATCGACGCTGCTGCGGCTTTTGTCCAATCTCGACCGGCCCACATCGGGCGCGATCACATGGGAAGGCGGCACCGCCGGGCGCAGTTCGGTGGCGTTTCAGGAACACCGCCTGTTGCCGTGGAATTCGGTGCTCGACAATATCATGCTGCCGGTGACGATGCAGGGCGGCGCCAAGCCCACCGATCGCGCGCGCGCCAAAGAGCTGGCCAATCTGGTCGGGTTGGGATCGTTCACCAAATCGCGCCCGGCGGCATTGTCGGGTGGCATGCGCCAACGCGCCTCGGTGGCCCGGGCGCTGTTTGCCGAACCCGATCTGTTGTTGCTTGATGAACCCTTTGGGGCGCTTGATGCGCTGACGCGCGAAAAAATCACCGCCGATACCGAAGAAATCTGGCTGAAACAGAATTTCACCGCGCTGCTGATCACCCATTCGATCGCCGAGGCCGTGCATCTGGCCGACCGCGTTTTCGTCATGTCGCCGCGTCCGGGCCGGATCACCCATGTCGTGCCCATCGACCTGCCGCGTCCGCGCGCCAGCCTTGTGGGTTCTGACCATTATAACGCGCTGATCAACGAGATTCGCACCAAGCTGAAAGAGGGCGGCGATGACTAAGCAATCCAGAATCATCGTCCAAATCACGGCTGTTGCGCTGTTTTTCGTGTTCTGGAAGGCCTATGTCTCGGGGTTGAATGTCTCAAGCCTGGTGTTGCCGCCGCCCGAACATGTGTTCACCGCGCTGGTTAATCTGTTTGTCTCGGGCGAGGTGTGGTATCATCTCTATATCACCTTGCTTGAATGTGTTGGCGGCTTTGCGATTGCCGTTGTTGTTGGTGTGACCACCGGCATGGCGCTGGGGCGCAGCGAAACGCTGGACGTGGTGTTCAAACCCTTTGTGATCGCGCTGCAGGTTACGCCCAAAGTGGCGTTGATCCCGTTGTTCATCATCTGGTTTGGTTTTGGCCTGGAATCGAAGATCATCGTTTCCGCGGTGCTTGCGTTTTTCCCCGTGTTTTCAAATACCTATCTGGGCGCGCGCTCGGTGGACCGGGGCCTTGTAGAATTGTTCGAAGTGGGTAACGCCTCGCGCAGCCGCCGGTTTACCAAGCTGATCCTGCCCAGTTCGATGCCCTATATCCTGACGGGTATGGAAATGGCGATCGTGCTGGCGATTATCGGGGCGGTTGTGGCCGAATTCATGGCGGGTTCGCGTGGTCTGGGCTATCTGGCGCTGATCAAGCAGCAGCAATTGCAGGTCGATGGGCTGTTTGCCGTGGTGATCGTTTTGGCGCTGATCGGCTTTGTGCTTTATTTCGTGGTCGGTTCGCTACGCAAATTCCTGATCCCCTGGCATGAAAGCGCGAATCGTCAGGCGATCTGACGGTTCACGCCCCCCAAAGACCCTGAAATCCGGCGCGGCTGGCCCCTCTGGCCGCGCCCCCAGGACACCTGTGTCCAAAACCGAGAGGAGATTCAAATGTCGGTTCCCAAGAAAATCTTTCCGTCGATTGAACCCGATGATGTCATGATTCCCGAAGGCAAAACGCTTGGCGAATGGATCGAAAGCCGGGTGGCGCGCTATGAAACCCGCACGCTTGATTGGGATGCGCTGAAATTCCAGGCCGATCACGACCCGATCTATCGCCGCGCGCAGATGCGCTATATCGGCACCGGCGCCACCGGCATTGATGA
>JBBAGE010000010.1:0-28501 GCA_041655055.1 Paracoccaceae bacterium | reverse complement strand
CCCGAAACCGAACCCCCCACACCGCATTTCGCCCTGCTGGCCGCGATCGGCGCCCAAAACGGCCTGCCCGCCCTGTCGATGGGCATGAGCGCCGATTTCGAAGCCGCCATCGCCGCCGGCGCCACCCACGTGCGCATCGGCTCGGCCCTCTTTGGCGCGCGGGAATAACACACCCCTGCTTCTAGTTGACATAAATATCCCCGCCGGAGGCTCCCGCACCCTCAACCCGCCCCACGCCGGCGGTAAAACCCCGCCCGTGCCGCCAAAGACGTCTGCACGACAGATGTGCGCGGCCCTTAGTGGCACGGCTCGGGCGCGGCCCTTTCCGATATCTAGCGAACGATCACCCGCGTCCCGGGCACCGCCAGCGCGGCGATCTCCAGCAGGTGATCGCGGCGAAAGGCGATGCAGCCTTCGGTCGGGTGTCGCGGCTTGCGCCATTGGTGCAGGAATATCGCCGAGCCCGCGCCCGGCGTCGCATCGGGCCAGTTCCAATCGCTCAGCAGCACCATATCATAAAGCGGATCGGCGCGGCGCAGGCGTTCATGCCGCGCTGCAAAAGGCGCACGCACCCAATGGTTATAGGCAGCATGCGCGGGATCATCGCACCACAGATCGCGCAGCCCGATGGGCCTTGCCCATGGCGCAGGCCGCGCCATCCGGTCGGGCCGGTAAAGCAGCCCCACGATACGCAGCACCCCGCGCGGTGTCGCCCCGTCGCCCTCGCGCTTGGCACCACTGATCCCGCCGCGCCCGATGGCGCAGGGATAATGCCGCCCCCGAAACCGCAGCCCGCGCGGGCTTAGCACCATATCGGCAGGGGTCACAGGATATGCCCCGATTTCTTGGCCTTGGTATCAAGATAGGCGGCATTCAGCGGATTAAGCCCCACCCTCAGCGGCACACGTTCGGCAACGGCGATGCCGTGATCCTCCATCATCGCGACCTTGCGGGGATTGTTGGTCATCAGCCGCACGGAACTAAACCCCATCTTGCGCAGGATATCGGCGCCGATGCGGAAATCGCGCTCGTCATCCTCAAACCCCAGACGGTGATTCGCCTCGACCGTGTCAAAGCCCTGATCTTGCAGGGAATAGGCACGCATTTTATTGGCAAGCCCGATCCCGCGCCCCTCTTGGTTAAGGTAAAGCAGCACCCCTTCGCCCGCAGCCCCCATCTGCGCCAGCGCCGCATGCAATTGCGGGCCGCAATCGCATTTCAGGCTGCCCAGCACATCGCCGGTGAAACAGGCCGAATGCAGCCGGGCCAGCACCGGTTTCGCGCGGTCCGGCTGGCCGATTTCAATCACGTAATGTTCTTCGCCGCCATCCTCGGGGCGAAACACATGGACGCGCCCGGCGGTCGAGGCCTCGATCGGCACGCGGGCATGGGCCACCGATCGCAGCGGCGAAAGCGCGGCCAGCAAAGGCGCAGCCGCGACGATATCGAGCGTGGACAGCCCCTGATCGCGCGCCAGCGCCCGGCCATCGGCCACCGGCAATATCAGCGCCGCCGGCAAAAGCCGCGCGGATTTCGCCAACAAGATCGCGGCGCGGGCAGGGGCGGCATCGCCCTCGCGCAGCGCGATCAGCGGGCCTTTCATCGGGGCGTTCAGGTCATCGGCCGGATCGGCCAGCGATTCGATCCACGCCGCATCGGCATCCGCAGGCAGCGGAATCCGCGCCAGATCGCCGTCATAGGCGCGCGCTTTCAGCGTTTCGGCCCGCCGCGCGGTGATCGCCAGCACGGCGCCGCCCGCCGCCTTGACCGCCGCCAGACGTTCCGGTCGCAGCCCCTCGGCCGCAAGCGCCAGCACATCGCCGCCGGGCGCGATCAGCACCACCGGCATCCCCATCCGCAGATCGGCGCGGGCGCGGGCAAGTTGTTCGGTCAGGGTGGGGGCAAAGCTCATGTTGGTTCCGATGGTGGTTTGCCTTGATGTAGCGGGCTTTGCAGCAATATGAAACATTTGGCGTCACCCAGACACGCTTGCGTGAGCCATTGCAGCAATTCTTGTCGTTGCGGCAAGCAAAGCGCACCTGTGACCCAGAGCGGTTCTGACAAAAAGGAGAAATCGCATGGGCAGTTTGAAAAAGATCCTTCTGGTCGATGACGATGACGATCTGCGCGAAGCGCTGAGCGAACAACTGGTCATGACCGAAGATTTCGACGTGTTCGAGGCCGATAGCGGCGCAAGCGCCATGTCCAAGGCCAAGGATGCGATCTATGATCTGGTGATCCTCGATGTCGGCCTGCCCGATACCGATGGGCGGGAATTGTGCAAACGGATGCGCAAGGCGGGCGTCAAATCGCCGATCCTGATGCTGACCGGCCATGACAGCGATGCCGATACGATTCTGGGCCTCGATGCCGGGGCGAATGATTATGTGACGAAACCCTTCAAATTCCCGGTGCTGCTGGCCCGTATCCGCGCGCAATTGCGCACGCATGAACAAAGCGAAGACGCGGTGTTTCAGGTTGGCCCCTATACGTTCAAACCATCGATGAAGATGCTGTTGACCGAGGATGACAAGAAAATCCGCCTGACGGAAAAAGAAACGAATATCCTGAAATTTCTTTATCGTTCATCCGAAGCCGTGGTGCCGCGCGATGTGCTGCTGCACGAGGTATGGGGCTATAACGCCGGGGTCACCACCCACACGCTGGAAACCCATATCTACCGGCTGCGCCAGAAAATCGAACCCGATCCGTCGAATGCGCGGCTTTTGGTGACGGAATCGGGCGGATATCGGCTGGTTGCATAGGATGCGGTTTGTTGATCGGTTGCGGGCGGCGCGGTTTGACGCGCCGCTGGCGCCGGACGCGCCGTTTTGGGCCATCGGCGATGTGCATGGGCGCTATGATCTGCTGGCCCCGATGCTGGAACGGATCGCGGATGATGCGCCGGGGCAGGTGATCTGCGTCGGCGATTATATCGATCGGGGTGATGCCAGCGCGCAGGTGCTGCGCCATCTGGCGGGCGCGCCTGATATCATCGCGCTGATGGGCAATCACGAAGACATGCTGGTGAATTTCCTTGACCATCCGGCCAGCGGCAACCGCTGGCTGCGCCATGGCGGGCTGGACGCGGTGCAAAGTTTCGGCATCACCGATGTATCCGATCTGATGTCGGATGCAGCACTGCATGATCTGCGCGATGCGCTGCTGGCGGCGATGGGGGATGATCTGGTGAACTGGCTGCGCGGGCTGCCCCGGCAATGGCGCAGCGGCAATGTGGCCGTGGTTCATGCGGGCGCCGATCCCGGCCTGCCGATGGATGCGCAAAGCGCGCGGGTTCTAACCTGGGGGCATCCCGAATTCGCCAAACATCCCCGGCGCGACGGTATCTGGGTCGTGCATGGGCACACGATCGTTGATGCCGCGCATCAGGTGGCCGGGCGCGTCGCCATCGATACCGGCGCCTATGCCACCGGCACCCTGACCGCCGCACATATCAGCGCCGAGGGCATCCGCTTCATCACCACCTGATCGGGTGGCATCATGCGGCGCGGCGCGTTACAAAGCGGCGGGCAACGAAGGAAAGATCATGGCATTCACTCTGGCAACCTGGAATATCAACTCGGTCCGTTTGCGCGAACCGCTGGTGCAACGGCTGCTGGCCGAAGAAGGCCCCGATGTGCTGTGCCTGCAGGAATGCAAATCGCCGGTCGAGATGATCCCCCTCGAAGGATTCGCGGCGCTTGGCTATCGCTATGTCGTGGCGCGCGGGCAAAAGGGCTATAACGGCGTGGCGATCCTGTCGCGTATTCCGATTGTGGATGCGGGCGACCGGGATTTTGCCGCCCTTGGCCATGCCCGCCATGTGGCCGCAGTGCTGGAAAATGGCGTGACCATCCACAATTTCTATGTCCCGGCCGGCGGGGATATTCCCGACCGCGAACTGAATATCAAATTCGGGCAAAAGCTCGATTTTCTGACCGAAATGCGCGACTGGTTCCATGCCGAGCGCACGACCAAAAGCATCATGGTTGGCGATCTGAACATTGCGCCGCGCGAAGATGATGTGTGGAATCACAAGCAATTGCTGCGCATCGTCAGCCACACCCCCACCGAGGTCGAACATCTGGCACAGGTGCAGGATGCGGCCAATTGGGTCGATATCACGCGCGCCCATATTCCCAGCGGGCTGCTTTATAGCTGGTGGTCCTATCGCTCGCCCGATTGGGACAAGGCCGACAAGGGGCGCAGGCTCGATCACATCTGGGCCACGCCCGATATTGCCAATGCGGCGCATGGCTCGCGCATCTTGCGTGCGGCGCGCGGCTGGCAGCAGCCCAGCGATCACGCGCCCGTATTCGCAAGTTTTGATCTTTAAAACCCCGCGTCCGCGCACATATAGTGCAAAGATCCCAAGTTGCAGGAGCATAGCGATGCTTGAAACGGCCCAGACCCCCGCCGCAGACCTGATCAAGGACGGCACCGAGGCCACGTTCATGGCCGATGTTATCGACATGTCGCAAACCGTCCCCGTGATCGTTGATTTCTGGGCGCCCTGGTGTGGCCCGTGCAAAACGCTTGGCCCCGCGCTTGAGGCCGAAGTGACGGCGGCACGCGGTGCCGTGCGTATGGTGAAAATCAACGTGGATGAAAATCAGGGCATCGCCGGGCAATTGCGGATTCAGTCGATCCCCACGGTCTATGCCTTTTGGCAGGGGCAGCCCGTTGACGGGTTTCAGGGCGCGGTGCCCGCATCGCAGATCAAGACCTTCATCGCCAAACTGGCCGAGCTTGGCGGCGGTGCCGATGGCGGTCTGACCGAGGCGATCGAGGCTGCCGATGCCATGCTGGCCGAAGGTGCGCATGAAGATGCCGCCCAGATCTATGCCGCCGTTCTGGGCGAGGATGCGGCCAATGCGACCGCCTATGGCGGGCTGGTGCGCGCGCATATCCTGATGGGTGATCTGGATCAGGCCGAAGCCATCCTGAACGGCGCGCCAGTGGAAATCAGCAAATCCGCCCCGCTTGAGGCCGCGCATGCCCAGCTTTTGCTGGCGCGTCAGGCCAAGGGCGCCGGGCCGATCGATGATCTGCGCGCCGCGGTGGATGCGAATCCGGCCGATATGCAGGCGCGGCTTGATCTGGCCACGGCACTCCATGCCGGTGGTCAGGTGGCCGAGGCGATCGACACCCTGCTTGATGCGTTCCGGCGGGATCGTGACTGGAATGATGGCGCGGCCAAGGCGCAACTGTTCACGATTTTCGAAGCCCTGCCCGCCAATGATCCGCTGGTTCTGAATGGTCGGCGCAAATTGTCGTCGCTGATATTTGCCTGATACATTTGGGGGGCTAGATCCTGTGACGATGTATAAGATAGCCGATCTGCCCACCACGATCCCGGTATTTCCGCTGCCCGGTGCACTGCTGCTGCCGCGGGCGCGGTTGCCGCTGCATCTGTTTGAACCGCGCTATCTGCAGATGTTCGAAGATGTGCTGAAAACCCGCACCCGGCTGATCGGCATGGTCCAGCCGCGCGACGGCGGTGCGCGCATGGGCGATCCCAAGCTGCATTCCATCGGCTGCGCCGGTCGCGTCACGGCGTTCTCGGAAACCGAGGATGGGCGCTATATGATCACCCTGTCGGGGATATCGCGTTTTCGCATCCTGCACGAGGTCGAAGGATTCACCCCCTATCGCCGGTTCGACGTTAGCTGGGATACGTTTTCGCGCGATCTGGGCCAGCCCGAAACCGATCCCGATTTTCCGCGCGCGACCTTTCTCGATCTGCTGAGCCGCTATTTCGCGGCCGAGGAACTGAGCACCGATTGGGGCAGCATGCGCGAGGCCGAGGATGAATTGCTGATCAATTCGCTTTCGATGCTGTGCCCCTTTGACCCCGAGGATAAACAGGCCCTGCTTGAGGCCCCGTCGCTGACCACGCGGCGCGAAACGCTGATGACCCTGCTGGAATTTGCCCTGTTGGGCGGCACGAACGAAGAAATGATGTGATGACAAATCCCGACGATCCGGACGCCCCCGCCCCCGAATTCGACCGCCGCATGCTTGAGGCGCTGATCTGCCCCAAAACCCATGCGACGCTGGCCTATGATGCCGCGCGCCAGGAATTGGTGTCGCATGCGGCGGGGCTGGCCTATCCCATTCGCAACGGTATTCCGGTGATGCTGGTGGACGAAGCCCGCGTGCTCGACAAGGGCGAACGCCGCTAGATCGGGCGGCCCTGCAACAGTTTGGGCAGATCCCCGGTCAGGCCCGCGGCCTCGCGGATCGCGGCGCGGCGCAGCCCGGGGATGGCGTTGACGATCCCCATGCCCAGATCACGGCCCAAACGCAGCAGGCTGTTATCGTTTGAAAACAACCGGTTGAACCCATCGGTCGCCAGTGCCAGCGTGGCCGAGTCAAAGCGGCGCCATTGCTGATAGCGGCTCAGCACATCGATGCGGCCGATATCTTCGCCGCGCCGATGGGCAAGGGTCAGCACTTCGGCCAGGGCGCCCACATCCTTGAGCCCGGCATTCAGCCCCTGTCCCGCGATCGGATGCACCCCGCGCGCCGCATCGCCCAACAGCGCCAGCCGCGGCGCGACAAAGCTTTGCGCCAGCGTCAGATCCAGCGGATAGGTGAACCGCGCACCTGCAAGGCTGATTTCCCCCAGAAAATCGCCAAAAATCGGGCGCAGGGTGGCCAGGTAATCTTCGTCGCTCAGCGCGTTGATGCGCAGGGCTTCGGCATCGGATTCGGTCCAGACGATTGTCACCGCATTGCCCGGCAACGGCAGGATCGCCAGCGGCCCCGATGGCAAAAACAGTTGATGCGCCACGCCATTATGCGCGCGTTCATGGGTCAGCGCACAGACCAGCGCGCGCTGGTTATACTGCCACCCCATACGTTTGATCCCGGCGCGTTCGGCCGTGCCGGATTTGCGCCCGTCGCTGCCTACCAGCACCGATCCGCTTAGGCTTTCGCCCGATGCCAGCGTGATTTCGGCGCGCGCGCCATCGGTATTTTGCGCCACCACCCTTTCGCCCGCATAAAGCGTGACGCCCGGATGGGCCTCCAGCGCATCTTGCATCGCGCGGCGCAGATAGCGATCTTCGATCATGTAACCCATTGGGCCTTCGTCGATTTCGGCATGATCGAATTCAAGGATCAGCGGCGAAGGCGCCTCGCCCGGGCGGCCGTCGGTGATCTTGACCTCTAATATCGGCTGGGCATGGGCGCGCAACCCGCCCCAAAGGCCAATCGCCTGCAACAGCCGCTGCGACGCAATCGACAGCGCATAGCCGCGCCCGTCAAAGGCGTCATCCATCCGCGTCTGGACCGGCAGCGCGTCAATCAGGCTGATGCTTAGCCCCGCATCGGCCAGCGCCAGCGCCAAGGCCGAGCCGTTCAACCCGCCGCCTACGATCAGAATATCGCTATCATTCGTCATGCCCGCCAATATGGCGCGCGCGGCCGGTTTGTCCATGCGCTCCGGCGGCGCAAAAGCAACATATCGCCCGCAAGGGTCAGATTTTTGGCTGCTTTTCTGGACCGCGCCCGATATGTTGGCTATCCTGACGAAAAGTCGGGGCAATCATGATCCCGGAATCTGAGGCAAATATAACGTGGCACTGACCTATCCAGAGCGGTTTTCGGACCTGCCGGAATATGCATTCCCGCGCCTGCGCGCGTTGCTTGACCATCACGCGCCGGGGGGCGAGGTGCGCCATATGACCATTGGCGAGCCGCGCCATGCGCTGCCCGAATGGGTGGGCGATGTCGTGGCCGGGGCAGTGGCGGGGTTTGGGCAATATCCGCCCAATGATGGCATGCCCGCGCTGTTGGAATCGATTGGCGGCTGGATTTCGCGCCGTTATGGGGTGACGCTTGATCCCGCGCGCCAGATTACGGTGCTGAATGGCACGCGCGAAGGGCTGTTCAATGCGGCAATCGCGCTGTGCCCCGAACGCAAAAACGGGGCGCGCCCGGTGATCCTGACGCCCAATCCGTTTTATCAGGTCTATGCCGTGGCGGCATTGGCGGTGGGGGCCGAACCGCATTACGTGCCCGCGACCCGGGAAACCGGATATCTGCCTGATTATACCGCCGTTTCGCCGGATGTGCTGGACCGGGTGGCCGTGGCCTATCTGTGTTCGCCGGCCAATCCCCAGGGCGCGGTGGCCGGGCGCGAATACTGGCGCGATCTGATCGCTTTGGCCGAAAAGCATGATTTCCGGATCTTTTCCGACGAATGCTATTCCGAGATCTACCGCGATGCGCCGCCCATTGGCGCGTTGCAGGTGGCGCAGGAAATGGGCGCCGATCCCGAACGGGTCGTGGTGTTCAATTCGCTGTCGAAGCGGTCGAACCTGCCGGGGTTGCGCTCGGGCTTTGCCGCGAGCGGGCCGGGCAATATCGAACGCATCCGGCGGCTGCGCGCCTATGCGGGGGCGCCGCTGCCCCTGCCGCTGCAACATGTGGCCGCGCGCGCCTGGGCGGATGAGGATCATGTGATCGCCAGCCGCGCGCTTTATGCCGAAAAATTCGATATCGCCGATGATATTTTCCGCGATATCCCCGGCGCCGGTGCGCCGCAGGCCGGATTTTTCCTCTGGCTGCCGGTGGGTGATGGCGAAGCGGCGGCGCTGCGGCTTTGGCGCGAAACCGGCGTGCGGGTGCTGCCCGGCGGCTATCTTGGCCGCAACGTCGGTGGCCAGAATCCCGGCGCGGGTTATATCCGCGTCGCGCTTGTGGCCGATACGAACGAGACGACAGCCGCGCTGCGCGATCTGCGCGATTGTCTTTACAGCTAAGCGAGGACACCATGGCATCCTATCAGGCACGGCAACGCGACCCGCTTTTGGACAGCACCACGCAGGCCATTCTGGAACAGCGTGCGAAAGAGCTGCTGGGGCTGGGGCTGCTGGTTCTGGCGGTGCTGACCGCGATGATGCTGGGTTCCTATGTCGCGGATGATCCAAGCTGGCTTTCGGCCACGGATGAGCCGGCGCAAAACCTGTTAGGGCGGTTTGGCGCATCGATCGCATCGCCGCTTTATGTGATTGCGGGGCTGGGCAGTTGGGGGCTGGCGCTGGTTTTCGCGGCCTGGGGGCTGCGATTCCTGCTTCATCGGGGCGAAGAACGCGCCATGTCGCGGCTGATCTTTGCGCCGATCGCGATTGCGCTGGTGTCGATCTATGCCTCGTCGCATGCGCCCGGGGCCGATTGGGGCCATTCCTTTGGGCTGGGCGGGCTTTTTGGTGATACGGTGCTGGGCGCGGTGCTGGGGCTGGCGCCGGTCAATGCCACGCTGGGGTTGAAGCTGCTGGCGCTGATCGTGGCTGTGGCCTCGGTCGCGATGGGGTTGTTCGTTCTGGGCTTTACCCGCCCCGAGATCCGGCGCATCTGGCGTTTCCTGATGGTCGGGCTGATCCGTAGCTATATGTTTTTGCTGGGCCTGCTTGGCAAAGGCGGCACGGGGGCCATCGGCGGTATGCGCGCGCTGCAGGCCCGGCGCGCCGAACAGCGCGCCCGCAAGGCCGCCCAGCCCGCATTCCATAACCCCGCGCCGCATGTGTCGCCCGTCAGCGCCGCCACCGCGCGGGTGCTGCGCGCCGAACCGGGCTATGGCGATGATGCCCCGTTGGTGGGCGATGACGATATGGCGCCATACATGCCGATGCCTGTGGCGCCGGAACCCGAACCCCGCGGCCTGTTGGGGCGCATCCCGGCGCTGCGCAAACTGGTGCCCGAGCCGCAGCCCGAACTGGTTGAACCCGCGCTTGCACCCGATGTGATGGATGCCGGCGATAGCGGCGCGCGCATCAGCGCCAAGATCGCCAGCGTCATCCGCTCGCGCGCAAGCCAGATCACCACCGCTGGCACCGCGCGGATCGAACCCCCGCTGAGCGCGGCGGTGCGCCGCCATCGCAAGGGGCCAGAGCCGATGATCCTTGCCGATATCGCCCCGCGCGTGCCGAACATGCCCGCCCCCCTTGATCCCGTGCCGGATGCGCCGTTGCAGGTGGAACCCGCCCCCGCGCCCGAATGGCAGCCCGAACCCGCGCCCGCGCCCCAGGCCTTTGCGATTCCGGCCGCACCGCAGGTCAAACCCGTGGTGCAGCATCCCCCGCGCAAGCCCGCCACCCCGTCGCGTCAAGCCATGGCCGAAGCGCAGCCCCGGCTGGGCCTTGACGAAGCCGAGATCGAATTCCATACCCCGCCGCTGTCGTTGCTGACCAATCCGGCGGAAATCGAGCGCCATCATCTGAGCGATGAGGCGTTGGAGGAAAACGCCCGCATGCTGGAAAATGTGCTGGATGATTACGGCGTCAAAGGCGAAATCGTCAGCGTCCGCCCCGGCCCGGTGGTAACGATGTATGAACTTGAACCCGCGCCGGGATTGAAAGCGTCGCGGGTGATCGGGCTTGCCGATGATATCGCGCGCTCGATGTCGGCGCTGTCGGCGCGGGTTTCGACCGTGCCGGGCCGCAGCGTGATCGGGATCGAATTGCCGAATGTGCGCCGCGAAAAGGTGGTGCTGCGCGAAATCCTGGCGGCGCGCGATTTTGGCGACAGCACGATGCGCCTGCCGCTGGCGCTGGGCAAGGATATCGGTGGCGAGCCGGTGATCGCCAATCTGGCGAAAATGCCCCACTTGTTGATCGCGGGGACGACCGGTTCGGGGAAATCGGTGGCGATCAATACGATGATCCTGAGCCTGCTTTATAAACTCACGCCCGCCGAATGCCGGTTGATCATGATCGACCCGAAAATGCTGGAATTGTCGGTTTATGACGGGATTCCGCATCTGCTTTCGCCGGTGGTGACCGACCCGAAAAAGGCGGTCGTCGCCCTGAAATGGGTGGTGGGCGAAATGGAAGAGCGCTACCGCAAGATGTCGAAAATGGGCGTGCGCAACATCGAGGGTTATAACGGCCGCGTCAAAGATGCGCTTGAGCGTGACGAGATGTTCAAACGCACGGTCCAGACCGGATTTGACGAGGAAACCGGCGATCCGGTGTTCGAAACCGAGGAATTTCAGCCGGTTTCGCTGCCCTATATCGTTGTGGTCGTGGATGAAATGGCCGATCTGATGATGGTCGCCGGCAAGGAAATCGAGGCCTGTATTCAACGGCTTGCGCAGATGGCGCGGGCCAGCGGCATTCACCTGATCATGGCGACACAGCGGCCCTCGGTCGATGTGATCACGGGCACGATCAAGGCGAACTTTCCAACCCGGATCAGCTTTCAGGTGACCGGCAAGATCGACAGCCGCACGATTTTGGGTGAAATGGGGGCCGAACAGCTGCTGGGCATGGGGGATATGCTTTACATGGCGGGCGGCGGGCGGATTTCGCGCGTCCACGGCCCCTTTGTCAGCGATGAAGAGGTCGAGGAAATCGTCAATTACCTGAAAACCTTTGGCCCGCCCGAATATGTTGGCTCGGTAGTCGAAGGGCATGATGACGATCGCGAAAGCGATATCGATATGGTGCTGGGGCTTGGCGGGAATACCGATTCCGAAGACGCGCTTTACGATACCGCGGTGGCGATCGTGATCAAGGATCGCAAATGTTCGACATCCTATATCCAGCGCAAATTGTCGGTGGGCTATAACAAGGCCGCGCGGCTGGTGGAACAGATGGAGGATGAGGGCATCGTTTCGGCGGCGAACCATGTGGGCAAGCGTGAAATCCTTGTGCCTGAGCAGCATTAGGCCGATCACGGCCCCATCGCTGCGATGTGATGCAGTTTTCAGGTGCCGCGGCGCGCGCTTGGCCCTATGTTGGACATCATGAAAATCACACGCTTTATCCTTGCGCCGCTGATGATGCTGGCGCTGGCCGTGCCCGCCCAGGCGGCGGAACGGCTGTCGCTGGCCGAGATTTCGGCCTATCTTAACACGATCGAAACCGCGCGGGGGGAATTTACCCAGATCAATGCCGATGGCACGATCTCGACCGGGACGATTTCGATCAAACGACCGGGGCGGGTGCGGTTCGACTATAACCCGCCCGAGGCCACGATGGTCATGGCCGGCGGCGGCGAGGTGGCGATTTTCGACCGCAAATCCAACCAGCCGCCCGAACGCTATCCGCTGAGCCGCACACCGCTGAGCCTTGTGCTGGCGCGCAATGTCGATCTGACGCAGGCGCGGATGGTCGTGGGCCATACCAATGACGATACCACCACCACCGTCGTCGCCCAGGATCCGGAAAACCCGGAATATGGCACGATCGAGCTGGTATTCACCGCCGCGCCGGTTGAATTGCGGCAATGGGTGATCCGCGATGGCGGCGGCAGCGCCACCACGGTCGTGCTGGGCGAACTGGCCACGGGTATGACAATCGGCGACAGCACGTTTAGCGTGCTGGAGGAAATGCGCCGCGCGGGGTTTCAGTAAGCGCCTCAGGCGCGCCCGCAGGCCTGCAATTGTCGCGCATAGGTTTGCGAGCGCGTGCCCACTTCGGCGGCGACACGCATCAGCCAGGATTTCGACTGATAAGAGCCGCGCAGATAGCCGGTGCGCCCTTCGTGATAGGCCAGATATTGGTTTGCGGCGTCCAGCTTGGAAATGCCCAGTGATTTCATCGTGCCGTCCATATACCAGCCCATGAAATCGGTCGCATCGCGGATATTGTCGCGTTTGGCGGTGCGGTTGCCGGTGGCGACCTTGTATTCGTCCCAGGTGCCATCCAGCGCCTGACTGTAGCCATAGGCCGAGCTTTGCCGCCCCATCGGGATCACCCCCAGCGCGAAACGATAAGGGGTGCGGGCGTTGCCGATGAATTTGCTTTCCTGATAGATCGTCGCCATCTGGACGTGGACGGGCACGCCCCAGCGCTGTTCGGCGCGCTGCATGGCGCGCAGGTAATTCGGACGCTGCGATGTGATCGAACAGGCATCGTCCAGATTGCGCGGCGCGGAATAATCCTTGCCGCCGCATGCCGCGACAAAAAGCAACAGTGCTGCCGCGCGAAGAAGTCTGCTCATCTGCCCCTCGCTTTATTATTAGGGGCACAATAGCCCAAAGGCGGCACTGGTTTAAATGGAAAAAGCGCCGCAGAATGTTCACAAACAGGGTGACCGGCGGGGGGCCGCCCATGGGCGCGGGCGGGATCACGAACTGTTTCGGGCAATATCGGGCAGGGTCCATGGACATACCCCGCCCCAAAGGCATATTAACAGGGCCAGAGGATTGGGACCGATGCAGACGACACGCGCAAAATACCATCTGGGCCAAGTGGTCCGCCACCGCAAACACCCGTTTCGCGGCGTTATTTTTGATGTGGACGCCATGTTTTCCAATACCGAGGAATGGTATGAAGCCATCCCCGAGGATAACCGCCCGTCCAAGGATCAGCCCTATTATCATCTGTTGGCGGAAAATGAGCAAAGCTATTACATTGCTTATGTGTCCGAACAGAATCTGGTGGCCGACCATTCCGGCGAGCCGGTCGATCACCCCGATGTGGCCGAAATGTTCGGCCCGTTCGAAGATGGGCATTATCCGCTGCATTTCGATATGAACTAAGCGCCCGCTCACGGGTGCAGATCCCCGACCGCCAGCCGAAAGCTGATCCGGTTATGGCCCCCGTCGCGCGTATAAAGCAGGTCTTTGGTCAGGGCATTGATCAGGAACCAGCCGAATCCGCCCTCGGGCAGGTCATGCAGGGGCATCTGGGAATGGGCCGGGCTCTGGCAGGGCAGGGTGATCAGATGCGCCGGCATCGGGTGGCCGCAATCGACCACGGTGCAATGCAGCCCCCGCGCGCGGCGCGCCAGCCGCAGGCTGATTTCGCCGCCCGCGCAACCGGCATAGGCGTGTTTGACGATATTATTCAACGTTTCGGCCAGCACCAATTCGACGGAATGGGATTCGTCGGGATCGAAATCCATATGGGACAGATATTGCGTCACCTGCGCCAGCACCATGCGCACCCCCTGGGGCGAGGCGCGAAACACGATCCGCCAATCGTCATCGCTTTTCATCGCCCGGCCCCGTTGCGCTGGCGGCGTCGGTATGAATGGTAAACACCCCGTCAAGCCGCGTCAGATGGAATACCTTTGCCACCGGCGGTGTCAGCCCCGCCAGTTCCAGCCGGCGATCCGGCCCAAGCTGTTTCATCGCGGCCACCACGGCGCCCAACCCGCTGCTGTCCAGAAACGTGACCTGCCCCAGATCGAGAATCACCCGTGGCGGCCCGCCATCGGTGGCGGCGCGCATCGCATCCTTGAACTGGATCGCGACGGCGGCATCGATCCGCGCCTCGGGCACGTGAATCACCATGGCATCATTATGGGTCCGGGAAATAAGCTGCATACGGGGCTCCTGCGTCATCACCCGTTCAGCCTGCCAGCGATTCGTTACCAATACCTTTGCCCGCGCACTTTTTCTGCACGCGCCCCCATGATAAGCGCCGGGGATGAGTGATATTTACGCCCCGCCCCAAGCCCCGTTGCAGATCATCCACCATGATCACCAGATTCTGGTGGTGGATAAACCCGCGGGCCTTTTGTCGGTGCCGGGCAAGGGGGCGCATCTGGCCGATTGCCTGATTGCGCGGGTGCAGGCGGTATTCCCCGAGGCGCTTTTGGTGCACCGGCTGGATCGCGACACATCGGGGGTGATGGTCTTTGCGCTGACCCCGCATGCACAGCGGCATCTGGGGTTGCAGTTTGAAAAGCGCGGCACGAAAAAAACCTATGTCGCCCGGGTCTGGGGGCATGTGGCCGAGCCCACCGGCACGGTGGACCTGCCGCTGATCGTGGATTGGCCGAACCGCCCGCTGCAGATGGTGGATCATGAAAACGGGCGCGAGGCGATCACCGACTGGCGCGTCGTGC
Source organism: Paracoccaceae bacterium (assembly GCA_041655055.1). Classification (GTDB taxonomy): domain Bacteria; phylum Pseudomonadota; class Alphaproteobacteria; order Rhodobacterales; family Rhodobacteraceae; genus JBBAGE01. The sequence goes on along the minus strand of JBBAGE010000010.1, from coordinate 13,693 downwards.
GGCACGAGGATCACGCCACCCGGATGCGCCTGATGCCGCGCACGGGGCGCAGCCATCAGTTGCGCGTGCATATGCTGGCGATCGGGCATCCGATTCTGGGCGATCCGTTTTATGCCACCGGCCCCGCGCGGGATTTCGACCGGCTGATGCTGCATGCCGAAAACCTGCGGTTCCGGCATCCCGATGGCGGCGCGGGCCAGAGCTTTAGCGCGAAAACCCCGTTCTGACGCAATGCTGCCATGCACCGGGCGGGCAGATGAGCGCTTCACATTGCGGCGTGATTCTGCGACTTTGTGAACAAAGTATTAACCAGGAGGACACCATGTCACTGCGTATCAATGCGGTAGCCCCGGATTTCACCGCCGATTCGACCGAGGGCACGATCGATTTCCACGACTGGATCGGCGACAGCTATGCCATCGTGTTTTCACATCCACGCGATTTCACACCCGTCTGCACCACCGAATTCGGCGCGGTCGCCCAGCTTGTGCCCGAATTTGAAAAGCGCAACACCAAGGTGCTGGGCGTGTCGGTCGATTCGGTCGAAGATCACGTCAAATGGAAGAATGACATCGAACAGGTCGCCCAGGCCCCGGCGAATTTCGCGATCATCGACGATACGTCGCTGACCGTCGCCAAGGCCTATGACATGCTGCCGGCGGAATTCTATCTGCCGTCGGATGGGCGCACGCCCGCAGATTCGGCCACGGTGCGCACGGTCTTCATCATCGGCCCGGACAAGAAAGTGCGCCTGACGATGACCTATCCGATGTCGGTCGGCCGCAACTTTGCCGAAATCCTGCGCGCGCTGGACGCGGTGCAGAAAACCGACGGCGTGCCGCTGGCAACCCCCGCGAACTGGGTGCCCGGGCAGGATGTGATCGTGGCCCTGTCGCTCGACGACGCCGCCGCCGAGGCGAAATATGGCGCGCTGGACAAGCAACTGCCCTATTTGCGTTTTGCGAAAGATCCGGCGTAAAATACGCTGAAACATTGACCATTTCCCGCGCCGCCTGTAGCAATTTGCGAATCTTAACGATCTTGGCGGGACGACATGCGGCGCGGAGTTATTGTTCTCACAGAGGGCAGAAGCGGCTCAAACTGGCTTGGCACGCTTGCACGTAGTGCGGGTTTGGGGAATTCAGGCGAATGGCTAGATAAGGCCCATCTCGGCGTATCGCCGCGCCGGGTGAATTTTGAAACCTATTACGATGCGATCATGAAAAGGGCCAGCAGCGACGGCCATGATTTCTATATCAAGATTTTCCCCCGGCATTTGTTTTCGCTGAAGCGGTTCTACAAGCAGGATTTTCTTCGGGAATTTCTTGAGCGGAACAAAACGGAACTCGTCTTGCTCACACGCCGAGAACGCTTGCTTCAGGCTATATCGTTTTCGCGCGGACTACAGTCACAACAATGGACAAGCCTTGGCCAGCCCAAGCGCGAAGTGGTCTATGATTTTGACCAGATTTGTCGATGCTATTTTATGATTGGCCGAAGCTATGATTTTTGGGAAAGCTGGGTCACGATGCTGGGTCAGCCCGCGCGCCGATTTGTTTATGAGGATCTTTTGGATGATCCTTCACCCTTTTTGAATCATATTGCCGATGCAATGGGTAAACCGCACCCGGAAAATGCCGTTACCGATCTGCGGGTTCAGCGCGATGACGTTACCGCAGAATGGGCCGCGCGTTTCAAGAAAGACCTGAAAGAACGTGATTTTTTGTTGAATCTGACGCCATCGCGGCCGCCAGTGGCGAATTTATCGAATATTGGCAGGATCATTGCGCGCAAGCCAATGAAACCGTTACCATATTCTTATTGATTTCTGATTTTCCTGCGAAATGCGCGTGCTCGCATCTGTTTGCCTGCCTGCAATACCATGCCCCAGAGAGAGCGGAAGGTATTCTTGTTTTTTCGAAACGCGCTGCGCATTGTTTCCAGATTTGATCCCCCAACATTGTCGCTGATTTCGGTCACGATAAAAGGGTGGATCGAAAGAATACGAATGTTGAATTCCCAACTATGCGAGAAATCTTCGTCAACGGCCCGAAAGATATGTTTACGGGTAAGCAGGTTTTGTGCAGCTTCGCGTGTCAGTAAGTAGGCTGGAGTACCCGACGCGGGATATTTGTAATCGACGATATTCAGACCATGCCATCCCCGTGTCCGGACAATTTTCTTTGGGCGAATGTCAAAGAGCTTGAGAATATCCCATTGTGCTGAATCGGTAGCATTTGCCATAACATCGTGAAAAGCTGCATCGTTAATTACAGAAAAATCATCCTCGGTAATCAACCCAACCGGGGCGCCGGAATCGATAAATGCCTGCCATGCTTTTCGATGACCATAATAACAAGCAATCTCGCCCTCTGTCAGGCTTCGTTTAGACCAAAGCAGATTGCGCCAGCGCGAATATAATCCGCCAAGCTCGGGCGCGTTTTTACCTACGCCTTCGATAAATTGAAAATCATAACCCAGCCGCGCAAATTCGGCGATCACATGTGTGCGCCGAGAGCCATTTTCCGGGTCAATCGTCAATGTGAATATCGGGAGGGGATTTTGGAGCATCGGCAAGATCATATGCAGGTAAATGGCGGGCCCAAATTCAGGGCCCGCCGTGTCGTCTTATTCAGACGCGTCCTCTTTCTTCTCGACAACTTCCTCGCCGGTCGTTTGATCGACCATCTTCATCGCGAGGCGGACTTTGCCGCGGTCGTCGAAGCCGAGCAGTTTCACGAACACTTCCTGCCCCTCTTTCAGCACGTCCGAAGGGTGGTTCAGGCGGCGGTTTTCGATCTGGCTGACATGGACCAGCCCGTCGCGTTTGCCAAAGAAATTCACGAAGGCGCCGAAATCCACCAGTTTCACCACGGTGCCGCGGTAAACCTTGCCCTCTTCGGGTTCGGCCACGATCGAGTGGATCATCTCATAGGCTTTCGCGATTGCATCGGCATTGGCCGAGGCGATCTTGATCACGCCGTCATCGTTGATATCGACTTTGGCGCCCGAAACCTCGACGATCTCGCGGATCACCTTGCCGCCCGAGCCGATCACTTCGCGGATCTTGTCGGTCGGGATGGTCATGGTTTCAATCCGCGGCGCGTGGATCGAGAAATCATTGGCCCCGGTCAGGGCCTTGGCCATTTCGCCCAGGATATGAAGCCGGCCGTCTTTGGCCTGCGCCAATGCCTTTTCCATGATCTCGGGGGTGATGCCCGCGACCTTGATATCCATCTGCAGCGAAGTGATGCCGTTTTCCGTGCCCGCGACCTTGAAATCCATATCGCCGAGGTGATCTTCGTCACCCAGAATATCGGTCAGGATCGCATAGCTGCCGTCATCCTCAAGGATCAGGCCCATGGCCACACCGGCCACGGGGGCCTTGAGCGGCACGCCGGCATCCATCATCGAAAGCGATCCGCCGCAGACGGAGGCCATCGAGGAAGACCCGTTCGATTCGGTGATTTCCGAAACCACACGCAGCGTGTAGGGGAAATCGGTCGGCGCCGGCAGAACCGCCTGCAGCGCGCGCCATGCCAGCTTGCCATGGCCGATTTCACGCCGGCCGGGCGAACCCACGCGGCCAACTTCGCCCACGGAATAGGGGGGGAAGTTATAGTGCAGCAGGAAATTCGATTTGTAGGTGCCGGTCAGGGCATCGATCATCTGTTCATCGTCGCCGGTGCCAAGCGTGGTCACGACCAGCGCCTGAGTTTCGCCACGGGTGAACAGGGCCGAGCCATGCGTGCGCGGCAAAAGCCCGGTTTCCGAAACGATCGGGCGCACGGTGGTGGTGTCGCGGCCATCGATCCGGCGGCCGTTTTTCACCACATCGCCGCGCAGCACCGCGCTCTCGAGCTTTTTGAGCGCGGAGCCGAGGTTTTCATCCAATTGCTGTTCGGGCGAAAGCGCCTCGATGATCGCGGCTTTGGCATCGGCCACCGCCGTCACGCGGGCCTGTTTGTTGGTGATCGCATAGGCGGCGCGGACTTGTTCTTCGCCCGCAGCTTTGACCGCATCATAAAGCGCGGAATAGTCGGTGGGGGCAAAGTCAAACGGCTCTTTCGCGGCGGTTTCGGCCAGTTTGATGATCAGGTCGATCACCGGCTGGATCTGCTGATGCGCGAAGTTGACGGCGCCGAGCATTTCGGCCTCGGTCAGCTCGTATGCCTCGGATTCGACCATCATCACCGCGTCGCGGGTGCCCGCAACCACCAGATCAAGCCGCTGATCGGGGTTTTCGCGCAGCTTGTGCATGTCATCCACCGAGGGATTGAGCACATATTCGCCGCCGGTATAGCCCACGCGGCAGCCCGCAATCGGGCCACGGAAGGGCGCGCCCGACAGCGTCAGCGCGGCCGATGCCGCAATCATCGCCACGATATCGGGATCATTGACCAGATCATGCGACAGCACGGTGGCCATCACCAGCACTTCGTTTTTGAACCCATCCACGAACAGCGGGCGAATCGGGCGGTCGATCAGCCGCGCCGTCAGCGTTTCCTTTTCCGACGGGCGTGCTTCGCGTTTGAAAAAGCCGCCCGGGATTTTACCGGCGGCATAGTATTTTTCCTGATAATGCACCGTCAGCGGAAAGAAATCCTGCCCCGGTTTCTGGGCCTTGGCAAAGGTCACGTTCGCCATGACGCTGGTTTCGCCCAGCGTGGCAATCACGGTGCCATCGGCCTGACGGGCTAGCTTGCCCGTTTCAAGGGTCAGCGTTTCGCCACCCCAGTCGATCGAAAGTTTCGTTTCGTTGAACATCATATTTCCTAGGTTGGCCACCGGGGCGTATCCCCTTGGGCCGTTTGCGTACGGGCCGGTTGCCCGTGGCCTCTGGTTGCTTGCCCGCCCCTTGAGGCCCGCGGGGGAAGACTGCGTAACCCCGATTGCCGGGGCGAAAGAAAACGCGCCCCGCAGGGCGCGTCTGGCATCAGCGGCGCAGGCCGAGGCGTGCGATCAGTTCCTGATAGCGGCCTTCGTCTTTGCCCTTGAGGTAATCAAGCAGCTTGCGGCGCTGTGCCACCATCATCAAAAGCCCACGGCGGGAATGGTTATCCTTTTTGTGGGATTTGAAATGTTCGGTCAGGGTTGCGATGCGGCTGGAAAGAATGGCCACCTGCACTTCGGGTGAGCCTGTGTCGCCCTCTTTCGTGGCGTATTCTTTCATCAGACGTTGTTTTTCATCGGCGGTGATCGACATCGGGATCTCCTGTTTCTGAAGGGTTTGGGTGCAAGCCGGGATGTCGTCCAGCAAGGACCGTGGAGTGATCCCGCCAAGGCGCGGGATTGCGCGCGTATAGGCCGGTTTCACCCAAAAGGGAAGGCATTATTGTGGCCCGTTCGGATCGCGCAATTCGATCTGGCGCGCGATCTCGGCCGCCCATTCACCGATGATCGGGATGAAATTGATCTGCGCCAGCAAAAAGGCCATGATCGACACCAGGATCGTGGCGCCCACCACACTGCCCAGCCCAAAGGCCAGCCCGCGCAGGAATTGAAACATCACCAGCCGGCGGATCGAGTTGTGAAGCCGCACGAAACGGTGGCTGTTAAGCTGCACCAGTTCCTTGCGAACGCCCTCCATCGTGGCGCGAAGCTCTGCATTTTCATCGGTCATTCGCCAGAAATAGCAGCCGCCCGGCATTTGGCAATCTTTCAGGCGCATTTGACGTAAAAATCCCGGAATACGAAGGATTTTGTCCAGTTTTTACAAAAGCCTGTGTCGAATTTTCGGCGCTATTCGCGTGATCGGGGGCGAACGGTTTGTTACCGTGATGGCATGAATCGTGAGGTGGCAGATGTTATGGGCGATGTTGATTCTGGGGGTTCTGCCGCTGGCGATTTTGCCGGGCATGATGGCGGGTGCGAACGGGCCCGCCGATGACACCCACCTTGATGAGGAAGAAGAAGACACCCAAGAGGACATCGTCGCCGTCGATCACATGTTCGATGCCGCACCCGGGCTTGCGCATGATATCGCCCTGCTGCCCGGGGAAACGGTGTTGAAGGATTTCATGCCCGGCAAAAACAGCGTCGATCTGCGGCTGGCCGATGATGGCGCGGGCTGGTTTTCCATTGAAACGGCCGATGACGGCCACCAGACCAGCCTGTGCTATGACAGCGATCTTGGCGAAGCGCGGCTGACATTTGCCGGGCTGGGTGAATTGCCGGTGGGTGATATCACCCTGCATATGATCGATCCGGCCAGCGGCGCACCGCTCAGCTTTGGTTTGGCCGCGCTGATCGATGCCGACCCGCTGCAGCCCGTCACCGATGACGATCCCGTCGGTCCGGGCGCTGATCCGGGGGCGGATGTGCTGGCGCCCGCGCCCGGCGATGCGGATGATGCCGACCTGCCGCCCGGCCTGCCCGAGGGTGATATCCTGCCCCCGGTCAGCGACGTGATCTGGCCCGATGCGCCGGCCCCTTCGGACGGGATCACCCATTCGGGCGGTGCGGGGGATGAACGGATCGATGGCACCACGGGGCCCGATATCCTGTCGGGCGGGGCTGGGGATGATATCATCCGCCTCACCACCCATCCGGGGCTGCATATCGTGTCGGAACATCACGAATTCGGCTGGCATATCGATAATCAGCCCGATCAGTTGTTTGGCGGGCCGGGGCGCGATGTGCTGGTCATGGACCGCGCGGATATGGCCACCGGCGGCGATGATGCCGATACATTCTGGCTCTATTTCGATACCAATTCCGGCAGCGGTTTTGCCACGATCGCCGATTTCGCACCGGGGCAGGATTTCCTGCGTGTCACGCTTAACCCGCATGCGGGTTATGATGAACCCGTGGTTTCGGTCGCGCCATCCGATGATGGCCGCGACGGTGTGGTCACGATCGATGGCGAGGTGGTGGCCCTGTTACAAAATGCGCCCGATGCGACTGTGGCCGATATCTATGTCGAAATTACCGATGATATCTATCCCGCCGGTGGCGCGGCAGTTGCACGCCAGGGCACCGGTTGACGGCTATAGGCGATATAAAGCGGATGCATCGGATGGCCCGCCTGCGTCAGCCCCAGATGGAAAAGCGGCAGCCCGGTGGCGCGCAGCAGCGCCTCGACCTGCGGCCCGCGGTTCAGATACGCGCCATGCGCCCCCCAGGCGCAGATGATCTGATCCGCCCAGGGCGCGCTATCCAGAATCGCTGCATCATTGCCCGGCCCCACCGGATCGGCTGCCGCGCGCATCAATTTCGGATCGGTATCGCGCCAGGCAAAGATATTGGCCACACGAAACGCACCAAATCCCAATGCGCGCGCCCGCCTTTCGCAGCGTTCAACCGTGGGATCATTCTGATATTCGGTCGCCGTCGATGGGTTAAGCATGATGAACAGCGCCCGTCTGCCCCCCGCCGCCCATTCCCGCGTCAAGAGATAGCGATACCGTTCGCAATCGGAATAAATCGCGGTGGAATGGGCATCGCCTTTCTGGTGGGTCCGGGTCAGCATGGCGGATCAGGCCAGAAAAACCCGGCTGGGGTGCAATTCGCCCCCGCGACAGATACCCACGGCCACGGCCTGCCCGTCGAACGATACCCAGGCCTCGTCGCCATATTCCGCATCGCCCGGATAGACAAAACCAGGATTACCGTTGCGCAGCCGGGCCGCGCCTTCGGCATTGGTGCGCAATTCGGGCAGATCGGCCAGACCTTCCTCAAGCGGGCGCAGCAGCGCATCGATGCCGGGATCCTTGGCCAGCGCCTCGATCTGGTCCAGTGTCACGCCATCTTCGACATCCCATGGCCCCGACCAGATCCGGCGCAACACGGTGACATGGGCATAACAGCCCAGCGCCGCGCCCAGATCGCGGGCAATCGCGCGCACATAGCCCCCCTTGCCGCAGACCATTTCCAATTCGGCATGATCGGCATCGGGGCGGGCCACCAGCACCAGTTCGTCCACATAAAGCGGGCGGGCGGCAAGTTCGAATTCCTCATCCTCGCGCGCCAGCGTATAGGCGCGTTCGCCGTCGATTTTCACGGCGGAAAAACGCGGCGGGATCTGCATGATATCGCCGGTAAACGCAGGCAAAGCGGCGCGGATTGCACCGTCATCGGGGCGCAGATCGCTTTGGGCGATCACCTCGCCTTCGGCATCATCGGTATTGGTCGCCTGCCCCAGCCGGATGGTGAAGCGATAGGCCTTCAGCGCATCGGTGATATAGGGCACGGTCTTGGTCGCCTCGCCCAGCGCCACGGCCAGAACGCCCGTCGCCTCGGGGTCGAGCGTGCCGGCATGGCCCGCTTTTTTCGCGTCGAACGCCCAGCGCAACTTGTTGACCACTGCCGTCGATGTCAGCCCCGCGGGTTTGTCCACCACCACCCAGCCGGAAATGTCGCGGCCCTTTTTGCGGCGCGCCATTATTCGTCCTCGGGCTGATCGGTTGCGGGGCGATCCAGATCACGGCGCACGTTTTCATCGGCAAACAGCCGGCGGGTTGCATCCATCCGGTCAAACGTATCGTCGATCTCATAACGGATTTCGGGCGCGTGTTTGATGGTCAGCGCCTTGGCCACGATCCGCCGCAATTCATGGCGGTTTTCACGCAATGCGGCCAGCGCCTCATCCTGCCCCTTGCCACCCAAAGGCAACACATAGGCCGTGGCAATGCGCAGATCGGGGCTGACGCGGACCTCGCCCACGGTGATCGACATGCGGCCCAGATCGGGATCATGCACATCACCCCGGCTGAGTGCTTCGGATAGCGTGCGCCGGATCAATTCGCCCAGCCGAAGCTGACGTTGCGAAGGGCCCGCGCTGGTTCTATGAGGATTCTTTGCCATGGCTGCCAGATAGTGCCGAAAGGGCCGCCCCGCAACCATCGTTTCCGCCCGGGAATGGTTAACGGCCCTGTCGGGACGCGGGCCGGGGGCGGAAGGCGGCTTCGCGCCGATACGCATGAAAAAGCCCGCGCCGCCATTCGGGGCGCGGGGCTTAGATGGCGGGGTGGCGATCAGTTGCCGCTCAGACCTCGTTCGCGGGCGAGTTCGGCCCAGGATTCAAGCTCGGTCTCAACCTGCGCGTCGAATTCCTCGACGGTGGTGGTGACCACTTGCAGATCGAAGGCTGCCAGTTGCTCTTGCATCGCCGGGTTTTCCAGCACCGCATTCATCGATTCATTGATATAGGCCGCGGTTTCTTCCGAAATGCCGCCGGGGGCCAGAACGCCCAGCCAGAAGCTGGCATTCACACCCTCGAACCCAAGCTCGTCGGTGGATGCCACATCGGGCAGAACCGTGGTGCGGCTGTCACCGGCCACGCCCAGACCGCGCAGCGTCCCGTTGCGGATATGGTCCAGCGAGGATGCGGGGGTGGAGGCGTAGATATCGGCATGGCCGCCCATCACCGCGACGATGGCTTCGCCGCCGCCGCCGTAATGCACCACGTCCATCTCGATCCCGGCCGCCTGGATCAGCATTTCCACCGTGAAGTGGGTGGTGGTGCCCAGCCCGGCGGTGGCCGCGAAAAGCGGGCGTTCGCGGGCTTCGGCGACGAACTCGGTCAGGGTGGCGCCCTCGGTGCTGGGGCCGCCGACGAAGACCATCGGGATGTAGCCCGTAAGGCCGATCGGTTGCAGATCGGCGCGCGGATCAAAGGGGATATCGGACAGAACCGCCGGGCTGGTCACGATGGCCGAGGTGGTCACCAGAAGCGTATAGCCATCGGGGGCGGAACGGGCCACATGGGCAGAACCCAGCATCGAGCCCCCGCCCGGACGGTTTTCCACCACGACGGGCTGGCCCCAGTGTTCCTGCAGCGCATTGGCCAGATGCCGGCCGAACACGTCGGTCACGGCGCCGGCCGTATAGGGCACGACAAGGGTGACGGGGCGCTCGGGCCAGCTTTGGGCCCAGGCCGATGTGGTTGCCGACAACAATATTGCCGTGGCGACGATCATTTTTTTCATGTCCATTTCCTCCTTGATGGTTCTTGTGATACCGCCGCATCTGGTGATGCGAGGGTCGTTCTTTTTGTCAGCGGCGCCGAAGCGCCCGCGCGGAGCCCGCTGCCCGACCCGAGGGGGCGGCTTTCGCGCCGCCCCCTTCCGCACGCCGGGCGGCTAGGTGCCGGTCGGGGAGGAAGCACCCGTCGCTCCGCCCGGCATGTTGGTTGACGGTCATTCTGACCCTGCGTTCCAAGGCTGACAATTTCCTGCTGGTTAGCTGTCCATGACTTTTAGCTATGCGTGCGAAGGCGCGCCGAGCCTGAAGCGAAGTCGGGGCAGGCAGACATTTGCCTATTTGTCTGCGCCTTATCATGATGCTAACAGGCAGGTTCGATCGCACGGACGGCCGCGTCCGCGGCCGGGCGCGGATTTGTGCGGCGGGGAGGATACGGACCATGCTGATCTGCCTTGGCGCGGAAGAGCGGGGCGGAGGGGCGGCATGACGGCTTCCTGCCCTGAAGAAACGGGGGTTCTGCCGCCGCTTCGGCGCAAGATCGTCTTTGCCGGAATGATCGTGGCGATCGGCTCGGTCGTGATGGACAACGTGGCGGTGACGCTGGCGCTGCCCAGCATCGCGCAGCATTACGGCATCGATCCCGCGCGCTCGATCTGGCTGGTCAGCATCTATCAGCTTACGCTGGTCTCTTGCCTGCTGCCGCTGACGGCGCTGGCCGAAAAGATCGGCTACAGCCGCGTTTATATCGTCGGCCTCGCGGCCTTTGCCGTCACGGCGATCATGTCCACCCTCGCGCCGGATTTCCGCTTTCTGGCGATGTCGCGCGCGGCGCAGGGCTTGGCGGCTTCGGCGGTGATGTCGGTGAACATGGCGCTCATCCGCACGATATTCCCGGAACGCCAGTTGGGCCGCGCGCTGGGCATCAATGCCACCGCCGGCGCCATCGCCATTTCCGCCGGGCCTTCGGTGGCGGGGTTCTTGATCGAATATGCATCCTGGCAGTGGATCTTTGCGATAGGCGTGCCCACCACGGCGGTAGCGGCGCTGATGACGCGGATTGCGCTGCCGGCCTCGCCGGTCCGGGCGATCCGCTATGATCTGGGCAGCGCGGTGCTTAGTGCGCTTACCTTTGGCGGGCTGCTTTGGGGGATCAGCAGTCTGGGGCAGAACGGAAAGTTTGCTTTGGCGGCGCTGGGGCTTGGGATGGGGGCGGTTTCCGGCACGGTTCTGGTGGCGCGGTTGCGGAATGTGGCCGAGCCGATGGTGCCGCTGGATCTGTTGCGCATTCCGGCATTCGCCTTTTCCGTCGCGGCCTCGATCTGTGCTTTCACCGCGCAGATGCTGGCCTTTGTTTCTCTGCCCTTTCTGATGCAGGGGAAATTCGGCCTCTCGGTGGTGGAGGCGGGGCTTGTCTTCAGCTTCTGGCCGCTGGCGCTGGCTGCGACGGCGGTGCTTTCGGGGATGCTGGCGGATCGGGTGTCGCAAGGGGTGCTCAGCGCGTCGGGCCTTGGCATCCTTGCGCTGGGGCTGGTGCTGGTGGTGATGGCCACCGGCGCGGCCACGCCGGGCGATCTGGCATGGCGGCTGGCGCTTTGCGGGCTGGGCTTTGCGCTGTTCCAGACGCCCAACAACCGCATCCTTCTGGGGGCCAGCCCGCGCTGGCGGGCGGGCGCGGCCAGCGGGGCCATCGGCACCACGCGGCTCTTGGGGCAGGCGCTGGGCGCGGCGCTGGCGGCGCTGGTCCTGTCGCGCGGCGCGGCGGGGCACGAGGGGCTGGCGCTCTGGCTTGCGGGTGGTTTCGCCTTCTGCGGTGCCGCTGTCTCTTTGCTGCGTTACCGTGACCCGTGGAAATAAGCGGCGCGCCGCAGCTGCCCTGATCAAAAGTTATGCCAGTCTGCGGTCTCCGTTATTGTCAGGCCGCCGCGATCGGTGCTTTCAAAGAAATGACGCTAGGAGGCGGGGCAAGGCGGGTGGGCGGGTCGGCACGGACCACCCGCGCGCCCTTTCCGGCTCACATCTCGCCGCCGGGAGGAAACAATGTGGCAAGGGTGGAAAAGTAAATGTTGAAACGTGACTACCGCGACATGGTGGCCGGGGGATTATTGATCCTCTGCGGCGCCTTCATCGCGCTTTATGCCAGCAACAATTATGCGCTGGGCACGGTTCAGCGCATGGGGCCGGGGATGTTCCCGATGGGGACGGGCCTTTTGCTGATCTTTTTCGGGGTGATCCTGTTCATCTCGGCGCTGTTTCGGCCCGGCGTCATGCCGCCGCTGCGGTTCTGGTCACCGCTGTTCGTGCTTTCGGGCATTGCTGCCTTCGCGCTTCTGGTCGGGCCCTTCGGGCTGCTTCCGGCGGTGGCCGGGGTTGTGGTGGTCTCGTCGCTGGCGGAGCTGAAGATCCGCCCAGTCAGCCTGACGGCGCTGGTGGCGGTGCTGTGTTTCATGGCGTGGCTGGTGTTCAAGGCGGGTCTGGGCTTGCCGATGCCGATGCTGAAATGGCCGTTCTGAGGAGGCTCTGATGGATCTGTTTTCCAACATCGCGCTTGGCCTGAACACGGCGCTGACGCTCAACAATCTGTTCTACTGCTTCGTGGGCGTGTTTCTGGGCACGATCATCGGGGTGATCCCCGGGATCGGGGTTCTGGCCGCGATCTCGATGCTGTTCCCGCTGACCTTCTATCTGGATCCCACCACCGCGATGATCATGCTGGCGGGCATCTGGTATGGCACCAGCTACGGCGGCAATACCGCTTCGATCCTGCTGAATATCCCCGGCACGCCCGCCAATGCCGTGACCTGCCTCGATGGCTATCCGATGGCGCGGCAGGGGCGCGGTGGCGTGGCGCTGTTCATGACCACGGTGGCCTCGTTCACCGGCGGTTCCGTCGGGATCCTGATCGTGATGCTGTTCTCGCCGGTGATCGCGGGATATGCGCTTAGCTTCGGCTCGGCCGAATATTTCGCGCTGATGCTGATGGGGGTGGTCGCGGCCTCCACCATATCCGAAGGCTCGGCGATCAAGGGGCTGGCGATGGTGGTGCTGGGGGTCAGCCTCGGGACGGTGGGCATGGACAGCCAGACCGCCGCCAGCCGCTTTACCTTCGGGATGGTCGAGCTTCTGGACGGGCTCAGCCTGATCGGGCTGGCGATGGGGATCTTCGGGGTATCGGAGGTGATCGCCTCGGTGCGGCGGGTCAATGTCAGTGATGTGGACCCCGAGAGCGTGAAGTTCAAGGCGATGCTGCCCACCCGCGATGACATGCGGCGGTCCTGGATGCCGATGCTGCGGGGCTCTTCCATCGGTTCCTTCTTCGGGACGTTGCCGGGCACCGGCCCCTCTATCGCGGCGTTTCTGGCCTATGCGGTGGAAAAGCGTTCCTCGCGCGAGCCCGAGCGGTTCGGCAAGGGCGCGATCGAGGGGATCATGGCGCCCGAATCGTCAAACAATGCGTCGGACCAGACGGCCTTTATCCCCACGCTTTCGCTGGGCATTCCGGGCAGCGCCACGATGGCGCTGATGCTGGGCGCGCTGATGATCCACGGGATTACGCCGGGGCCGGGGCTGATCACCGGCGAGCCGCAGCTTTTCTGGGGGCTGATCATGAGCTTCTGGATCGGGAACCTGATGCTGGTGGTGCTTAACGTGCCGCTGATCGGGGTCTGGGTGCGGCTGCTGATGATCCCCTATCATCTGCTCTATCCGGCGGTGCTGATGTTCATCTGCATCGGGGCCTATTCGGTCAGCTACAGCGTGGTGGATGTCTGGT
>JBBAGE010000009.1:0-30560 GCA_041655055.1 Paracoccaceae bacterium | reverse complement strand
GGCGAAGTGCCGCCCTATTCGGTGGTGGTGGCCGGATCGATGCCGTCGAAAAACGGTGTGCACCTTTATTGTGCGGTGATCGTGAAACGGGTGGATGAACGCACCCGCTCGAAAACCGGCATCAACGAATTGCTGCGCGACTGATCCCACGCATACGCGTAAAAACCTGCCCCGCCCCGAAAAAATTCCGTGCGGGGCGGGAACTTTTCGGGGCGGGCGTGGTTGTGCCTAGCCGGTTATTGCGCCGGATTGCTCTGGTGCATGAATGGAACCGATATCCCCCTTTGATCTGCTGCGTCTTTTTATAGGTGATCAGCCGCCGCTATTCCTGTTTGAAATCGTCTTTCGAACGGTGGTCATCTATGTTTACACGCTGATTTTGCTGCGCTGGATCGGCGGGCGCAGTATTGCGCAACTTTCGGTGGTGGAATTCCTGCTGGTGATCGGGCTTGGCTCGGCCGTGGGGGATGCGATGTTTTACCCCGAGGTGCCGCTGTTGCATGCGATGCTGGCAATCACGGTGATCGTATTGCTGGACAAGGCGATCGACATGCTGATCCGCCGTTACCGCACCGCGAAACGGGTCATCGATGGCGGCCCGATCGAGGTGGTGCGTGACGGCCGCATCCTGTGTGACGGTCTTGCCACGCGCGCCATGGGTGCGGCGGAACTGACCGAGATCTTGCGCCTGCATGGCATCCGCAATCTGGGCGAGGTCCGCCATGCCTATCTTGAGGCCAGCGGGCAGATGTCGATATTCCGCGCCGATCCGCCAAAACCCGGGCTTGCCATCGTTCCCCCGCTTGAGGTGCGCCCCCCGCCGCAGCCGGGGCTGCGCGATCAACCTTGCTGCATCTACTGCGGCAGTCTTGCGGCGGGGCGCGACGATACCACCTGCCCCGATTGCGAACACGCGGGGTTTACTGCCGCCACCTCTTGCCCGGGCGCGTAAAATTTGCGAAGCGGATAAGGCCCCTGTCAGCCCGAGAGCCCGCATGTCCGACACCCCGCCCCCGCCCAAAAAGCCTTCGCGCCAAAAGGTCTATACCCTGCTGGTCGAGGTGGGCCGCAAAGCCGGCGATGGCCTGCCCGACGATGCTTTGGGCGCAGCACTTTTGATCTATGCCAGCGGCGTGGACGAGCCCGAGGCCGTGCGCGAAACCGTTGCCATTTTGAAACAGGCTGAATTGGCGCCGCTGGATGTGACCGGCTATGGCACGCTAGAGGAACGTCTGGCCGAGGGGCATGAGATTGACCACGACGAACAGGCCCTGATGCAGCGCGCCTTGGATGAAAATTCGGTCATCGTGGCGCAGATGACGCCGCTTTATTCCGAAGTCGGCGATCCGCGCACGCCCGGTCGCCCGCAATGACCGATCCCGTCGATCTGACCGCGCGGCTGATCCGCTGCCCTTCGGTAACACCGGTTGAAGGCGGCGCGCTGGTGCTGCTGGAAACGCTGCTTCGCGATGGCGGGTTTGATTGCACCCGCGTGGATCGCGGCGGCGTGGCAAACCTGTTCGCGCGTTGGGGGGCCAAAGGTCATGCAAAAACCTTTGGTTTCAACGGCCATACCGATGTTGTGCCCGTGGGCGATGCCGCGGCCTGGACCCGGCCACCCTTTGGCGGCGAGATCGCGGATGGCGTGCTTTGGGGGCGCGGCGCGGTTGATATGAAATCGGGCGTGGCGGCCTTTGTCGCGGCGGCGATTGATTTTGTGCGCGACACGCCCCCCGATGGCGCGCTGATCGTGACCCTGACGGGGGATGAAGAAGGCCCCGCCACCGATGGCACCGTGGAGCTGTTGGATTTCATGGCGCAGACGGGCGAAGCCATGTCCGCCTGTCTGGTGGGCGAACCCACCTGTCCGCATGTGATGGGCGAGATGATGAAGATCGGGCGGCGCGGCTCGATCAATGCGCGCATTGTTGCGCGCGGGCAACAGGGGCATGTGGCCTATCCGCACCGCGCCCGCAATCCGCTGCCGGCGATGGTGCGGCTGCTGGATCGGCTGGCGGGGCATGTGCTTGATACCGGCAGCGATCATTTCGATGCCTCAACCCTTGCGATCACGACGATCGATACCGGC
Source organism: Paracoccaceae bacterium (assembly GCA_041655055.1). Taxonomy (GTDB): domain Bacteria; phylum Pseudomonadota; class Alphaproteobacteria; order Rhodobacterales; family Rhodobacteraceae; genus JBBAGE01. Next base: position 28,471 of record JBBAGE010000009.1, on the reverse strand, counting down.
AATGCCGCCACCAATGTCATCCCGGCCGAATGTTCCGCGGGCGTGAATATCCGGTTCAACGATCTGCATAGCGGCGCCAGCCTGCGCGACTGGTTGCAGGCCGAGGTGGATGACGTGGCGCGCGATACCGGCATTGAATTCGACCTGACCACCAGCATTTCGGGCGAAAGTTTCCTGACCCCGCCCGGCGCGCTGTCGGATCTGGTGGCGGATGCGGTGGAACTGGAAACCGGTCTGCGCCCGGAATTGTCCACCTCGGGGGGGACGTCGGATGCGCGCTTCGTCAAGGATCACTGCCCGGTGGTGGAATTCGGGCTGGTGGGCGATACGATGCATCAGGTCGATGAACGCGTGCCCGTGGCGGATATCATCGCGCTGAAAAACATCTACCTGCGCATTTTACAGACATATTTTGCCTAGCCGGAGGCACTTTCGCCGCTACCATATGTTTGGCAATGGCGTCGCATTTCGCGCCGTGTTACGGATTTTGACATGAGCACCATTCCCAGCAAGGACGAAATCCTGCAATGGATTTCCGAAAATCCCGCCCTGACGACCAAACGCGATATCGCCAAGGCCTTTGGAATCAAAGGCGCGGCGCGTATCGACCTGAAACGCCTGTTGAAAGAGCTTGAGGCCGAAGGCCATCTGCGCAAGCGTGCCAAATCTTATCGCGACCTGGAAAAACTGCCGCCGGTTTCGGTGTTGCAGGTCATGGCGCCCGATGCGGCGGGCGATCTGTTCGCGCGCCCGCTGGAATGGCAGGGCGAGGGCGCAGAACCGCGGGTTTTGCTGCTGCTGCGCGCATCCGACCCGGCGCTTGGGGCGGGGGATCGGATTTTGGGCCGGCTGACGGAAACCGGGGGCGAAGATCACGCCTATGAGGCCCGGCTGATCCGCAAGATCGGCACCAACCCGCATAAAGTCGTGGGGATTTTCCGTAAAACCGCCGAGGGGGGGCATATCACGCCGATCGATAAGGGCATCAGCAAAAACTGGATCGTCAAACCCGGTCAGGAACATGGCGCCCGTGACGGTGAATTGGTCGAGGCCGAGCAAACCGGGCCCGGGGGGCGGCTGGGCCTGCCGCTCGCGCGTGTGATCACACGGCTGGGCGATCCGGGTGCGCCGCGTGCCGTATCGCTGATCGCGATCCATCAGCATGGTATCCCCGATGACGTGATTGCCCAGACTGATGCCGCCAAACCCGCCGGCATGAAGGGGCGCGATGATCTGCGCGATCTGCCGCTGGTCACGATCGATCCGGTTGATGCGCGCGACCGCGACGATGCGGTGCTGGCTGCGCCCGATAGCGATCCGGCCAACCCCGGCGGCCATGTGATCTGGGTCGCGATTGCCGATGTGGCGCATTACGTCACCCCCGGTTCCGCGCTGGATCACGAGGCCCACAAACGTGGCAATTCCACCTATTTCCCAGACCGCGTGGTGCCGATGCTGCCCGACCGGCTGTCGGGCGATCTGTGCAGCCTGCACGAAGGCGTGGCGCGCGCCTGTATCGCCGTGCGGATGCAGATTTCCGCGACGGGCGATAAAATCAGCCATCGGTTCATGCGCGCGATGATGCGCTCGCACGCTTCGCTAAGTTATGGCGAGGTGCATGCCGCCGTCAGTGGCACGCCGAATGACCGCTGTGCGCCGCTGATGGATGAGGTGATCACACCGCTTTTCGCCGCTTATGAGGCGCTTAAATCGGCCCGCGCCCGCCGGCAGCCGCTTGAGCTTGACCTGCCCGAACGGCGTATCGTGCTGGATGATGATGGCAAGGTGGTATCGGTCGATTTTGCCGAACGCCATGATGCGCATCGCCTGATCGAGGAATTCATGGTGCTGGCCAATGTCGCCGCCGCCGAAGAATTGTTCGCCCGCCACCGTCCGCTGCTGTTTCGCGTGCACGAAGAACCAAGCCCGCTGAAACTTGATGCCTTGCGCGAAGTGGCGCAGGCGTCGGGCTTTACGCTGGCCAAGGGGCAGGTGCTGCACACCAGCCATCTGAACCGGCTGCTCGCACAGGCCGAGGGCACCGATCAGGATGAGCTGATCAATATATCCACCCTGCGCGCGATGACGCAGGCCTATTACCACCCCGAAAATCTGGGCCATTTCGGGCTGGCGCTGCGGGCCTATGCGCATTTCACCTCGCCCATCCGGCGCTATGCGGATCTGATCGTGCACCGCGCGCTGATCACCGCGCATGGCTGGGGCGATGACGGGCTGAGCGCCGATGACATGACGCGGCTGGCCGATACGGCGGTGCATATATCCGAAACCGAACGTCGTTCCATGATGGCCGAACGCGACACGACCGACCGTTATCTGGCCGCCTATCTGGCCGAGCGGGTGGGGGCCGAATTCACCGGGCGGATTTCGGGGATTCAGCGGTTCGGGGCCTTTGTCAAACTGGATGAAACCGGGGCGGACGGGCTGATTCCAGTGCGCAGCATCGGGAGGGAATTCTTTCACTTCGATGCCGATAGCCAGACGTTGAAAGGGTCGGAATCCGGGCTGGAAATTACCGTCGGGCAGCGGGTTCTGGTGCGGCTGGCCGAGGCCACGCCCATGACCGGCGGGTTGACGCTCGAACTGCTGGAAATCGACGACAAGGGCCTGCCGGGCGGCGGCGCGGGCGCGGGGCGGCGCAAGCAAAAACCCCCCGCCCCGGGGCGCAAGGGCGCGGTTGCGAAACGCAAATCCGCCAAGATCGCCAAAAAGGTCAAACGCCGCCGCCGTGGCTAGCGGCGGGGTTCCGCAACGGCAGGGTTTCTTTGCTTTGGCCGCGCCCGGATTCACGCTAAACTGCCAAAAAAGACACGAGCAGGTGAATCATGGCAAGAAACGCAATGGGCGCGGCGATCATGGCCGCGGGCCTTTCGCCCCTGTCGGGCTGGGCGCAGGGCGCAACGATCGAAACCTCGCCGCGCCCGCTGGCGCGGCCCGATGTGGCGCAGATCATTCAGGTGCGTGAAGCCGCGAATGCCGAATTTTCCCGCTGGCTGGACGGGTTTCGCCCGCGCGCGCTGGCTGCGGGGATTTCTGCGGGGACGCTGGATCTGGCGCTGCGGGATATCCGCTACCGCGCCGATGTGATCACAAGCGATGGCAACCAGTCGGAATTCGTCCGCCCGATCTGGGATTACCTTGATTCCGCCGCCTCCGACACCCGCATCCGTAACGGCCGGGCGGCGCTGGAACGTCATGCCGCCGTGCTGGATCAGATCGAGGCGCGATACGGCGTTGATAAACATATCGTCGTGGCCGTCTGGGGGCTGGAAAGCGCCTATGGCGAACATCGCGGCACGACGCCGATTCTGGATGCGCTGGCGACGCTGGCATTCGACGGGCGGCGCGGCGCGTTTTTTGAACAACAACTGATCGCGGCGCTGCAGATCGTGCAGGCAGGCGACGTGGCCCCGCGCGCGATGACCGGATCATGGGCGGGCGCGATGGGGCATACCCAGTTCATGCCGACATCCTATCTGGAATATGCGGTGGATTTCACCGGCGATGGCAAGCGCGATATCTGGTCGGATAATCCGGCGGATGCGCTGGCATCAACGGCGGCCTATCTGGCGCGGTTCGGCTGGAACCGGGGTCAGCCATGGGGGGTCGAAGTGCGCCTGCCACGCGGGTTCGATTATGCGCTGGCCAGCCGTTCGGTCACGAAAACGCCGGCTGAATGGGCGCGGCTTGGCGTGGGGAATATGGATGGCTTTGTCGTGCCCGATCATGGGCCGGCCTCGATCCTGTTGCCGGCGGGGGCCAATGGCGCGGTCTTCATGGTCTTTGCCAATTTCGGCGTGATCGAGCGTTACAACCGCGCCACATCCTATGTGATCGGGGTGGGGCACCTGGCCGACCGGCTGCGCGGCGGCCCGGCGATTCAGGCCGGCTGGCCGCGCGGGGATGCGCCGCTAAATTCATTGGAACGCGAACAGGTGCAGCAATTGCTGGCCAATCGGGGTTACCTGAACGACAAGATCGACGGCATCATCGGCCCCAATACGATCAACGCGATCCGCAGCTTTCAAAGTGCGGTGGGGGTGACGCCCGATGGCTATCCGTCGCAGCAGTTGCTGGCGCTGTTGCGGCGCTGATCAGCGCATCAGCCGTTCGGCCAATTGCCGTGCCAGGGGGCTGACGATCACGGCCAATGGCACGGCAATCAGCCAGTCGACAAACCACGCCTGAAGCCAGCGCCCGGGATAGCCCGCGTCAAACCCGGTATTCACCGCCGTGATGAAGGCCGACATGACAACCGACATCATCGTGCCCATCAAGAGCCCCGTCAAAATACGCAATTTCACGCCATTCACCTGTTCTAATCAAACCAGACACATTCATAATGACGAATTTGAAAAGATGCAAGGGTCGGGGTCAGAGCCGATCGGCAAAGCCTGCCACCACGGCGGCATAGATCGCGCGTTTGAACGGCACGATACGCGCCACCAGATCATCAGGGGCAAGCCAGTCCCAGCTACTGAATTCGGGGTGCTCGGTCTCGATGCGGATCTGGTCGTCGCGCCCGGTAAAGCGCAGCAGGAACCAGCGCTGTTTCTGGCCGCGATATTTGCCGCCCCAGACGCGGCCCATCAGATGCGGGGGCAGGTCATAGGTCAGCCATTCGGGCAGTTCGGCCTCGACCCGGACCAGATCGGGGGCAACGCCGGTTTCCTCGGTCAATTCGCGTAACGCGGCCTGAACCGGGGTTTCGCCGTGGTCGATGCCGCCTTGGGGCATCTGCCATGCGCCCGGCGTATCGATGCGGGTGCCGGCAAAAACGCGGCCCGCGGCATTGATCATCATCACGCCGACACAGGGGCGATAGGGCAGGGCCTTGATTTCATCGGGGGTCAGATTGGCGGTTTGCATGGGCGCTCCGGTCAGCGGCCCGCCCTGCGGCGGGCCGGGTCATGCATCAGCGTTCGGCAAAGGCCGACAGGCCGCGCAACAGATCCACCGCATAGGAAAGCTGGTAATCTTCGTTGCGCAATTCGGCGGCGGCCTGGGCTGCGGCGCGTTCCTCTTCGATCAGGCGGCGCTCATCCTCGCTCAGGCTGTCGTTGTTCAGCGCGCCGCGCAGATCGGCCTCGGACCGCGACGGGGGGGTCGGGGTGCCATTGCCATTTTCGGCATCATCGGGCAGGCGGATCGGCTGTTCGACCACCAGATCGGGCGACACCCCCAGCGCCTGAATCGAGCGCCCCGAAGGCGTGTAATAGCGCGCCGTCGTCAGCCGCATCGCCCCGTTCGAGCGCAGCGGCATCAGCGTCTGGACCGAACCTTTGCCAAAGCTGCGCGTGCCCACGATCACGGCGCGGCGGTGCTCCGGCAGCGCCCCCGCCACGATCTCGGATGCCGAGGCCGAGCCGCCGTTGATCAACACCACGATCGGTTTACCTTCGGCCAGATCGCCTTCGATGGCGTTCACGCGGTCGCTGTCCTGGGGGTTGCGGCCCCGGGTGGACACGATCTCGCCCTCGTTCAAAAAGGCGTCGGAGACCTGAATCGCCTGGGTCAGCAGCCCGCCGGGGTTGTTGCGCAAATCGATGATCACACCACTAAGGCTATCCATGCCGCCCAGTTCCTCGACCGCTTCGGCCAGCCCGTCGCGCAGGTTGGGATAGGTCTGTTCGGTGAATGTGCTGACGCGCAGCACCACGGCATCGCCAATCGTGCGGGTGCGCACGGCGGTCAGCTTGATCGTGTCGCGGGTGATGGAAATGTCGAACGGATCGGCCACGCCTTCGCGCACCACGGTGATCACGATTTCGCTGCCCACCGGGCCGCGCATCATCGCCACGGTCTGATCCAGCGTCAGCCCCATCAGGTTTTCGCCATCGACATGGGTGATGAAATCGCCCGCCTGCACACCGGCGATATCGGCGGGGGTGCCATCCATCGGCGCGATGACTTTGACAAAGCCTTCTTCTTGCGTGACCTCGATCCCCAGCCCGCCAAATTCGCCGCGCGTCTGGATCTGCATATTGGCGGCGTCATCGGGCGGCAGATAGCCCGAATGCGGATCGAGCGAGGTCAGCATCCCGTTGATCGCCGCCTCGATCAGGGCGCGTTCATCGACGGGTTCGACATATTGCGCGCGGATGCGTTCGAAAATATCGCCAAACAGGTCAAGCTGTTCATAGATCGATGTCGATGTGTCGTTATTCTGCGCCAGCAAGGGGCCAGCGAACTGAGTAGTGGCAATCACACCTGCAAGGGTTCCCCCAAGAGCCGCCAAAACGAATTTGTTCATCGCGTCCTATTCCTCTGTCGTGGCGAACCATTGAGCCGGGTCAACGGGGCTGCCGCTCTGTCTGACTTCAATATAAAGCGTTTCAGAGGCGGCGGCGCCAGTGCCATCCGTCACATTTGCCAAAAATGACTCGCGGTCATGCGCCCGCCCCCCCATCAGGCCCACAGGCGTTCCCGCAGGCAGAACTTCGCCCAGATGACCATAGACCTCATCCAGTCCCGCAAGAACAAGCAGGACATTACTTCCCGGTTCAAGAACAATCACGTTTCCGTAGTCAAGCAGCGGCCCGATATAGCGGATCGTCGCGGGCCACGGATTTGTCACCAGCGACAGCGGCCGCGCGGCCACCACCCAACCGGGGCGGGTGATGCCCGCGGCATCGGCCTCGCCCGCGCGGCGCAGGATCGTGCCTTCGACCGGCAGCGGCCAGCGGCCCATGGCGTCGGACAGCTCGGGCAGCGGCTCCAGCCCGCTTGCCTCGCCGATAAACGACAGGCCCGAGGCGAATTGCGACAGGGTATCGCTGCTTTCGACCAGCCGTTCGAGCTGGCCGGGCGTGGCCAGCAACCGCACAGGCAGATCGGTGCGATTGGCTATGGCCTGGCTCAGATCGCTGCGCGCCCGCTGCACGCCGGCCAGCCCCTCGGCCAACAGATCGGCGGCGCTTTGCTGCAGCACGCGCAAGGTGGTGATTTCATCAAGCTGGGCGCGCAATGCGGTTACTTCGGCCTCGAACGCGGGGGTGACATCGGCCAGCAACATGCCTGAGCGCGCCGTGCCAAGCGCGCCTTGGGGATGGATCATCGCTTGCGGCGAGGGCGGTTCGGGCAGCGCCAGCAACACGCCCAGCAATTGGCCAAGCCGCGCGCGCTCGGTCTCAAAGCGCTGGGTGATCGCGGCTTCGCGCAGCGCGGTCTGGCGCAGGCCTTCGCGCATGGCTTCCAGCCCGGTTTCATAGGCCGCGATGGTCCGGGTCAGGGCATCAACCCGGTCGCGCGCGCTGGTTGCGGCCTCAAGCGCTGCATGCGCGGCGTTAAGCTGGGCTGCGGCATCGATGGCCATCGTGGCCGGGTCGGATTGCGCCAACGCCATGGGCGCTGCCAGCCCCAGCCACACCACGGCCATGACGCGCAATGCCCGCATGTCAGGCCCGGATCAACAGGCTTTCGCCCGTCATTTCCGCCGGTTTCGGCAGGCCCATCAGATCGAGCACCGTGGGCGCCAGATCCGCCAGCCGCCCACCATTGCGCAGCCGGGCACCATCCGGCCCGCCCACCACGATCACCGGCACCGGAAAGGTGGTATGCGCCGTATGCGCGCCGCCGGTGATCGGGTCGAACATCTGTTCGCAATTGCCATGATCGGCGGTCAGGATCATCGCGCCGCCCGTCGCGCGCAGCGCCGCTACCACCCGTGCAAGGCCGCGATCCACCGCTTCGCAGGCGGCAATGGCGGCGGCCAGATCGCCGGTATGGCCGACCATATCAGGATTGGCGTAATTGGTGACGATCAGGTCATATCCGGCCTCGATCGCGGCAACGAAACGGTCGGTCACCTCATCCGCGGCCATTTCGGGCTGCAGGTCATAGGTGGCAACGGCCGGCGATTTGGGCATGAAGCGATCTTCGCCGGGCAAGCGCGCCTCTTGGCCGCCCGACAGAAAGAACGTGACATGGGGATATTTCTCGGTTTCGGCCAGGCGGTATTGGGTCAGCCCGTGTTTGGCGACCCATTCGCCAAGCGTATTCACCAGGGCGCGTTTGGGGAAACAGGCGGCCATATAGGCGTTATGCAGGTCGGAATATTCCACCATCCCCAGCCGCGCGGCCAGTTGCGGGCGCGCGCCGGTGTCAAAGGCGGCAAAGTCGGGCTGGCCAAAGGCCGCAAGGATTTCGCGCGCCCGATCAGCCCGGAAGTTAAGGCAAAACAGCCCGTCGCCATCGCGCATGCCGCCATAGCCCGACAGGACCGTGGGGGCGATGAATTCATCCGTTTCGCCCCGCGCATAGGCCGCGGTCACGGCGGCCACGGCATCGGGGGCGGTTTCGCCCTGCGCATGGGCCATGGCGGCGTAAGCGCGCGCCACCCGATCCCAGCGGTTGTCACGATCGAGCGCGAAATAGCGCCCGATCACGGTGCCGATCTGCGCGCCCTGCGGCAGCCGCGCGGCAAGTTCGGCCACAAATGCTTCGGCGGATTTGGGGGCCACGTCGCGGCCATCTGTGATCGCATGCACCACCACCGGCACGCCGCGCGCCACCAGCGTGGCTGCGGCTGCAACCACATGGTTGATATGCCCATGCACGCCGCCATCCGATATCACCCCCATCAGATGCGCGCTGCCGCCGCTGCGGGCAATCGTGGCGGCGAAATCGCCGATGGCAGGGTTGGTGGCGAAACTGCCATCCTCGATCGCCAGATCGATCTGGCCCAGATCCATCGCCACCACCCGGCCCGCGCCGATATTCGTATGGCCCACCTCGGAATTACCCATCTGGCCGGTGGGCAGGCCCACATCGGGGCCATGGGTGATCAGTTGCGCATTGGGGCAGGACGCCATCAGCGCGTCAAAGGTGGGCGTATGCGCCAAAAGCGGGGCATTGCCATCAGGCGATTCGCGCATACCCCAGCCATCGAGAATGCACAAAACTACGGGTTTGGGGGTGTTCATGCGGCCTGCTCCTTGGTGTTGGGCCCTTGTAGCGGCTCTGGCGGGCGGGGTGAACCGGATTTCTGACCTGTCTGGCCCATCGTGGTTAAGGGAAAATTAACCAAGCTCAATCAAAAGTTGTCTCGTGGCCGCAGGGTCGCGTCCGGCGCAGTAATGGCAAGGCAGTTGGTAATGAGCACCCATTTTCCCTACGAAGGCTTTCTGGGCGATCCGGTCGCGGGTGATGCGCGGGGCAGTTATGCGCGCTATGGTAAACGGGCGATGGATATCGGGCTGGCGCTGCTGATCCTGCCGCTGGTGGCGCCGATCATCGCGCTGTTGTGGCTGGCGGTGCGCGCGCAAGGCGGCGGCGCGGGCTTTTTCGGGCATATCCGCGTCGGACAGGGCGGGCGTGCGTTTCGCTGCTGGAAAATTCGCACCATGCGCGCGGATGCCGAAACCTGTCTGGCCGAACATTTGGCGGCCAATCCGGCGGCGGCGGCGCAATGGGCGCATGCGTTCAAGCTGGATAACGATCCGCGTGTCACCCCTTTGGGCCGTTTTTTGCGTAAATCCAGCCTGGATGAGCTGCCCCAGATCTGGAACGTTCTGCGCGGGGATATGAGCTTTGTCGGCCCCCGGCCCATCGTTGCGGCGGAATTGCTGCGCTATGGCGGCAATGACGTGGCCTATCTGGCGCAGCGGCCCGGCATCACCGGGATCTGGCAGGTGTCGGGGCGCAACGATCTGGGTTATGACGAACGGGTGCGCATGGATGTGGATTACCTGCGGCGCCGGGCCTTCGGGCTGGATCTGGTGCTGATGTTGCGCACGCTGTCGGTGGTGGCGGCGGGCACGGGCAAATGATCAGGCCCGGTGATAGGGGCTGCCTGCAAGGATGGATGCCGCGCGGTAAAGCTGTTCGGCCAGCATCACGCGCACCAGCATATGCGGCCAGACCATCTTGCCAAAACTAAGCGCGATATCGGCCTGATCGCGCAACTGATCCGCCAGCCCGTCGGCCCCGCCGATCACAAACGCCAGATCCTGCCGCCCCGAATCGCGCCATCCCGCCAGAGATTGCGCAAATTCGGGTGATGTCATGATCTTGCCCCGCTCATCCAGACAGGCGATCAGCGCGCCGCCTGGCAGGGCCTTTTGCAACAGCGCGGCCTCGGCCACCGGGCCGCCGCCGCGTTTGTCTTCGACTTCGATCACCTGCGCGGGGCCAAGCGCCAGCGCGCGGCCGGTGCGATCGAAACGCGTCAGGTAATCATCGATCAGCGCCCGTTCCGGCCCGCCCCGCAGCCGCCCGACAGCGCAGATATGCACCCGCATAAAGGCTCAGGCCGTGACCTGAGGCGTCGAGGGCAGCCACATTTTTTCAAGCTGATAGAATTCGCGCACTTCGGGGCGGAATACGTGAATGATGATATCACCGGCATCGATCAAAACCCAATCGCCCTGATCCTTGCCTTCCAGCTTGGGGATGATGTTGAATTCCGCCTTGAGCCGTTCGACCAGCTTTTCGGAAATCGATGACACCTGCCGGGATGAGCGGCCCGAACAGATCACCATGTAATCGGCCATCTGGGTCTTGCCGCGCAGATCGATCGACACAACCTCTTCGGCTTTGTCATCGTCAAGCAATACGAGTATGCGTTCAAGCAGGTCTTGCGGCGTTGCAGCAGCATGTGCCACTTTCAGCGTCGCGTTGGATGCGGCCACATCCTGTGCAGCCATGGGTGTCTGAGACAGGACAGTGTCCTCCTTTGTCGCGCGCCGATCAGGCCCCGGCGCAGGGCATAGTCTAAAGGTAGCATCGCGGCGGGCAAATCTCAATGATCGGTCGCGATTCTGTGCATCATTGCCGCGCGCCCCGGCACAGCCCCTTGCGAGGCCGAGGGCAGAGGTATATCTGTATCCGCATGAAACGTTTTTTCGATATGGATGACCGTAGACGCCTGCCCTGGCGTTTTTTCGGCGCTACGCTGAGCGTGCTCGCGCGCCTATGAGGGCGGCCCCAAACGTTTAATTTGTCTCAATAGCCACCTAATATCCGGAGAGCGAAGATGACCGCGCCGAAGACCCTCTATGATAAAATCTGGGATGCCCATATCGCCCATCAGGCCGAAGACGGCACCACATTGCTCTATATCGATCGCCATCTGGTGCACGAAGTGACCTCGCCCCAGGCGTTCGAGGGCCTGCGTATCGCGGGCCGCCAAGTGCGCGCGCCAGAAAAAACCATTGCCGTGCCCGATCACAACGTGCCCACCACCGCCGGGCGTGACGTGTTCATCGAAAACGAGGAAAGCCGTATTCAGGTCGAGGCGCTGGATAAAAACGCCCGCGATTTCGGCCTGCACTACTATCCCGTGTCCGATATCCGGCAGGGGATCGTGCATATCGTCGGCCCCGAACAGGGCTGGACCCTGCCGGGCATGACGGTGGTTTGCGGCGACAGCCACACCGCCACGCATGGGGCCTTCGGTGCGCTCGCCCACGGGATCGGCACGTCCGAGGTGGAACATGTGCTGGCCACCCAGACGCTGATCCAGAAGAAATCCAAGAACATGAAGGTCGAAATCACCGGCAAGCTGCGCCCCGGTGTGACCGCCAAGGATATCACCCTGTCGGTGATCGGCCATACCGGCACCGCCGGCGGCACCGGCTATGTGATCGAATATTGCGGCGAAGCCATTCGCGACCTGTCGATGGAAGGGCGCATGACCGTGTGCAACATGGCGATCGAGGGCGGCGCCCGCGCCGGGCTGATCGCGCCGGATGAAACCACCTTTGCCTATGTCAAAGGCCGCCCCCATGCGCCCAAAGGCGCGGATTGGGACAAGGCGCTGGCCTGGTGGAAAACGCTTTTCTCGGACGAAGGCGCGCATTGGGACAAGGTGGTCACGATCCGCGGCGAAGATATCGCCCCGGTGGTGACATGGGGCACCTCGCCCGAAGATGTGCTGCCGATCACCGGCACCGTGCCCGCGCCCGAAGATTTCGCGGGTGGCAAGGTCGATGCGGCCCGTCGTTCGCTGGAATATATGGATCTGCAGCCCGGCACTCCGCTGAACGAAATTGCGATTGACACCGTGTTCATCGGTTCGTGCACCAACGGCCGGATCGAAGATCTGCGCGCTGCCGCCGCCATCCTGAAAGGCCACAAGATCAAGGACGGCATGCGCGCCATGGTCGTGCCCGGATCGGGTCTTGTGCGTGCGCAGGCCGAGGAAGAGGGCATCGCCCAGATCTTTATCGATGCGGGTTTTGAATGGCGTCTGGCGGGCTGTTCGATGTGTCTGGCGATGAACCCGGATCAACTGGCGCCGGGCGAACGCTGTGCCGCCACGTCGAACCGCAACTTTGAAGGCCGTCAGGGCCGCGGCGGACGCACCCATTTGATGAGCCCGGCCATGGCCGCTGCTGCCGCAATCACCGGTCGTCTGACCGATGTGCGCGAATTGATGGCCGACGCGGTCTAAGCGGGCGAAAGGAACATATTATGGAAAAGTTCACGACAATCACGGGTGTGGCCGCGCCGATGCCGCTGATCAATATCGATACGGATATGATCATCCCCAAAGTGTTTTTGAAAACGATCAAGCGTTCGGGGCTGGGGGTCAGCCTGTTTGCCGATATGCGGTATGACGATGCGGGCAATGAAAGCCCCGATTTCGTGCTGAACAAGCCCGCCTATCGCAATGCCGAAATTCTTGTCACCGGTGACAATTTCGGCTGCGGGTCGTCGCGCGAACATGCGCCCTGGGCCTTGCGCGATTTCGGCATTCGCTGCGTCATCGCGCCCGGCTTTGCCGATATCTTTTTCAACAACTGCTTTCAAAACGCGATCCTGCCGATCGTGCTGCCCCAGGAACAGGTGGATATCCTGATGCAGGATGCCGAAAAAGGCGGCAATGCCCGCATGACGGTGGATCTTGAGGCGCAGGAAATCACCACATCCGACGGGCAGGTTTTCCCGTTCGAAGTGGATGCGTTCAAAAAGCACAATCTGCTGAACGGGCTCGACGATATCGGGCTGACGATGGAAAAGGTTAACGCCATCGACGCGTATGAATCCCGGATCGCTGCCGAGCGCCCCTGGGTCTGACTTGCGCGCCTGACGCTGCGTCACACAATATATAGGGCCGCCCCCATGGGGTGGCCCTTTTTCATTCTGCAATTGATGCAAAGGCGCACCAGTCCGCGCCGCCGATCGGCGTTAAGCATGGCCTGCGCTTGCGGGTTGACGTGCAAGCTGGCACCAATCACCCTGTAAAAGGTGCTGGCCGATCACGGACAGAAACAATCTGGGGGCGTTGCGCGTCGTGCTGCGCCGGGTTCTGGGGGCAAGTAACGATGTTTGCGCGGTTGGCCGGTTCTGTCTTGCGGGCGATCTGCGTCGTGATCCTGATCGCGATGCCGTCGTTGCTGCTGCCGGCCGTGTCGCCCGATACGGCACAGATCGTGGCGCTGATCTGCATCTTTGGCGCGGCGCTGACGATCATGGAATATGGCGCGGCCTATCCGGGGCTGATCGAATTTCGCGACGCGCCACCATTCAACCGCATCCGCTTTGTATCGCTGTTCATAACGGTGTTGTTGCTGACGCTGATCTTGCGCGGATTGGAAAGCCCGACGCTGACCACATGGTTTGTCACCGCGATCGGGGCGCTGATCGGGCATGTGCTGGATTTCCCCTATTCGCCGGTGCGCCTGATGGTGCTGATGCTGCCCGAAGGCACAAGCGCGGGCCATATCGCGCTGGTGCGCACGGCGGCGGGGATCAGCTATCTGATCTCGTTGCTGTCGCTGGCGGTGTTTGTGGTGGTGCTGCGCGGTCAACGCTGGCCGGCCGAGGCAGGCATATTCAGCGTCTGGGTCAACCTGCCGATGTTCAATCCCCGATCGGGCGGCGATGTGGTCGCCCGGCTGGTGCGCGACGGGCGGTTCAACATCGCGCTGGGGTTTTTGCTGCCCTTTGTGATCCCGGCCACGGTCAAGCTGGTATCCGAACTGTTCGGGGGGGTCACGCTTGCGAATCCGCATACTCTGGTTTGGACAATTGCTGCATGGGCCTTTCTTCCTGTTTCGCTTTTCATGCGCGGTATCGCCTTGGGCAAGATCGCCCGGCTGATCGCCGATCAGCGCGAATCGGCGCATGGTATCGATGCCGAAAGGTTTCAGCCGGTCTGATCGCGCTGCTGCTGGTGGTGCCGGGGCTGGCCAGCGCCGAAACGCTCCGCATCGCCACCTATCACACCGAGGTGTCGCGGCGCGGACCGGGGCTTTTGCTGCGTGATATCCTGCGCGGTGATGATGCACAGATCGCCGCCCTGGCCGATGTGATTGCCGCGGTCGCGCCGGATATCCTGCTGCTGCTGGATTTTGATTATGATTACGATGGCCATGCGCTGGCGGCTTTTGCCGGCGTGCTGGCCGCGCGCGGGGTGGATTTGCCCCATGCTTTCGCCGCCATGCCGAACAAGGGTATGGCCACGGGGCTTGATCTTGACCGCGATGGCCGGTTTGGCGGCGCGCGCGATGCCCAAAGTTTCGGCAGCTTTGCCGGGCAGGGGGGTATGGCGGTGCTGTCGCGCCTGCCGATTCTTGTGGATGAAGCGCGCGATTTCTCGGATATTTTATGGCGCGATGCGCCCGGGGCGCGGTTGCCGGTGCTTGACGGTGCGCCGTTTTATCCGCCCGAGGCGCTGGATATCTTGCGCCTGTCGTCGGTCAGCCATTGGGATCTGCCTTTGCAGCTACCGGGCGGCGGGCGCGCGCATCTGTTGGCTTTTCACGCGGGCACGCCGGCATTTGGCGGGCGCGCCGATACCAACCTGCACCGCAATCGCGACGAGGTGGGCTTTTGGCGCCATTACCTTGATGGCGCGCTGCCCGATCCGCCCGCCGGGCATTTTTTCATCGCCGGCAGCGCCAACCTTGATCCCCATGACGGGCTTGGCGATCGGGCCGCGATCGCCGCACTTCTGGCCGATCCGCGCCTGCAAGACCCGGCCCCGCGCAGCGAAGGCGCGGCAGCGGCATCGGCCATGCAAGGCGGCGTGAACGCCACGCAAACCGGCGATCCGGCATTCGATACCGCCGATTGGGGCGATGATCCCGGCTATCCGGGGAATTTGCGGGTGGATTACATCCTGCCATCGGCCGATTGGCAGGTCGTGGGCAGTGGCGTGTTCTGGCCCGCACCGGGCGCGCCGCTGGCAGAACGCGCGGCCAGCGCATCGCGCCACGCGCTGGTCTGGGTGGATGTGGCCCTGCCCGAGATGTGATTTCTTGACCCGATCCCGCCAAGCGGCTAGGTCGATGCAAACGCGGAAACAAGGATCAATGCGATATGCCCACGCCTTCCATTCTTATCCTCGCCGGTGACGGTATTGGCCCCGAAGTGATGGGGCAGGTCACCCGTATCATCGATTGGTATGGCGACAAACGCGGGCTGAAATTCGATGTCAGCCACGATCTTGTGGGGGGTGCGGCCTATGATGCGCATGGCACGCCGCTAAGCGATGACACCATGGCCCGCGCGCAGGCCGCCGATGCCGTGCTGCTGGGCGCCGTGGGCGGGCCGAAATATGATGCGCTGGATTTTTCGGTGAAACCCGAGCGCGGCCTGCTGCGCCTGCGCAAGGAAATGGACCTTTACGCCAACCTCCGCCCGGCGCAATGCTTCGATGCGCTGGCGGATTTTTCGTCACTGAAACGCGATGTGGTGGCCGGGCTTGATATCATGATCGTGCGCGAGCTGACATCGGGCATCTATTTTGGCGAGCCGCGCGGCATTCAGGATGACGGGCAGGGCGGCCGCATCGGCATCAATACCCAGCGTTACACCACCGAGGAAATCCGCCGCGTCGCGCGTTCGGCGTTTGAACTGGCGCGGCGCCGGGGCAACAAGGTCTGCTCGATGGAAAAGGCCAATGTGATGGAATCGGGCATCCTGTGGCGCGAGGAAGTGCAATGGGTCCACGATAACGAATATCCGGATGTGGAGCTTTCCCACATGTATGCCGATGCGGGCGCCATGCAGCTTTGCCGCTGGCCCAAGCAGTTCGATGTGATCGTGACCGATAACCTTTTTGGCGATCTGCTGTCGGATGCGGCGGCGATGCTGACCGGCTCGCTCGGGATGCTGCCTTCGGCCTCGCTTGGGGCGCCGATGGAAAACGGCCGGCCCAAGGCGCTTTATGAGCCGGTGCATGGTTCTGCCCCCGATATCGCCGGGCAGGGCAAGGCCAACCCGATTGCCTGTATCCTCAGCTTTGCCATGGCGCTGCGCTACAGCTTTGATCAGGGCGCCGAGGCCGACCGGCTGGAACGCGCCGTGGAAAAGGTGCTGGCCGATGGTGTGCGCACTGCCGATTTGCTGAACGTCGAAGGGGCTGTGCCCGCCACCACCAGCCAGATGGGCGATGCGATCCTCGCCGCGCTGGACGCGAGCCTTTAAGATCAAGGGCGGCGCCCCGCGCCGCCCACCCGTCAGGCATCCTGCAAGATCATCTCCGCGCCTTTTTCCGCGATCATCATCGTCGCGGCATTGGTGTTGCCCGAGACCACGACCGGCATGATCGAGGCATCGACGATCCGCAGCCCCGGCACGCCATGCACCCGCAGCCGCGCATCCACCACCGCGCGCGGATTGCTTTGCGGCCCCATCCGGGCGGTGCCGCTGGAATGATAGCCGCAAAGGCCCTGCGCGCGCGAATAGGCCAGCAGTTCGTCATCCGATGATTTATCGAGGCCGGGCATGGTCTCGGCCTCGGTCAGGGCCAGCATTTGCGGCTGGGCCATGATACGGCGGGCGATCTTCAGCGCCTCGACCACCACCCGCTGATCGCCCTCATCGGCAAGGAAGTTCGGCTGGATCACCGGCTTCGCGTCGGGATCGGCCGAGCGCAGGCGGACGGTGCCCCGGCTGTCGGGGCGAAGCTGCCAGACACCGGTGGTCATGCCGGGGAAATCATCGAGCCGTCCGAGGAAACCGGCCTTGAACGTGCCGGGGGTAAAGGTCACCACGATATTGGGCCGCTCAAGCTCGGGCCGGGTTTTCCAAAAGGCCGCGCCCAGCACCACGCCCATGCCGATGACGCTGGGCCGTCCCAGCGCCCAGTTGGCGATCTGCCCCAAAAGCCGGGGCCCGCGCGCCACGCCGTTGATCGTGGCCACGTTCTTGGCGCGGTAGGTCAGGCGGGGGGTGTAGTGATCCTGATAATTTTCGCCCAGACCGGGCAAATCGCGGCGCACGGAAATCCCATGTTCGGCCAGATGTTCGCCCGGCCCAAGCCCCGAAAGCATCATCAGCCGGGGCGTGTTCACCGCACCGGCGCAAAGGATCACTTCGCGCCGGGCCGTCACCGTCCGATCACCGCTTGCGCCTTTCATCCGGTAGCGGATGCCGGTCGCGCGCGCGCCATCGAACAGGATCTCGCGCGCCATCGCATCGGTGCGCACCACAAGGTTCGACCGCCCGGCGGCCCCGCGCAGATAACCGCGCGCCGCGCTGTAGCGCCGGCCCCGGTCGATGTTGTATTGATAGCGCCCGACGCCGGTTTGTTCGGCGCCGTTGTAATCGGCGTTATAGGGGATGCCCTCGCGTTCGGCGCTGGCGATGAACGCCTCCACCAGCCCGTTCTTCCATGCCAGATCCATCACCGGAACCGGGCCGCCGCGCCCGCGAAAGGCGGGATCGCCCTCGCCGATGCGGCGCTCGATCTTCAGGTAATGCGGCAGGATATCATCGAAGGACCAGCCCGGATTGCCCTCTTGCGCCCAGCCGTCGTAATCTTCGCGCTGGCCACGCACCCAGACCATGCCGTTGATCGAGCCGCCGCCGCCCAGAACCTTGCCCTGAATCACCGGCAGCTTGCGCCCGTCAATCGCGGGGCCGGGTTCGGTCTCATACCCCCAGGTGAAATTCGGATCGAAAATGACCTTGATGAAGCCGGCGGGGATGTGCAGGAACGGGTGCTTGTCCGCGGGCCCGGCCTCAAGCAGGCACACCCGGACGCCCGGCTTTTCGGACAGCCGCGCGGCCACGATCGCCCCGGCCGAGCCGCCGCCCACCACCACATAATCGAAACTCTCGGTCGTATTCGCAGTCATGTCGGTCACTTTCGAAGGGGCGTCAGGCGTCATGCGTGGCGGCATAGGCCTTCCAGCTTGGCAGGGCTTCGGGGAAATCGGCGGCCTTGGGCCGGTCATAGGCGCGGTTGCGGTCGGTCTGGCCCAGAATGCCCGGATAATCCGCCACCGGCACATAATAGAGGTAGAGAATTTCGCGCTGCGCGAATTTCCACCCCGCATCTGTGCGGCGGTATTCATCATTATAGCGCAGGCCAACGATCATCATCTGGCCGTTGCGCCACAGTTCCGCATGGCCTGAAACCTTGCCGCGCGCGGTGGTGTCGCTGTCAAAGCGGATTTCGTGATCATGCATGAAATGCATCCCCGCACCCAGCGCCCGGAAACGGCCGCGATACTGATCGATCAGCGCATCGCGCCCTTCGGCCATCATCACCCGGTCGCCCGACATGACCACCGCATCTTCGGTGAACAATTCGGCCACGCCATCAAGGTTGCGATCGTCGATATCAAAGGAATAGCGCGAAACAAGCTGGCGGATCTGGGACTCGGCCTCAAGCCGGGTAAGGCGGGCCTCAAGCGTCGTGGTCATTGCTGCAATCCTTTCGTGTGGGATAAACGGGGCGGTGTGCCCGCCCCGTGCATGTTTCAGTCCGACGGGCGGCTGTTGCCGGTCAACACCACCGGACGTAACAGCGCAGGCATCGCGATCATTGCGAAAGCGGCACGAAGGCCTGATCGTAATAGGCGCTGGCGAAATCATCGGGCGATTCTGCATCAAGCCGCGATACCCAGAAATCCCAGCCCTCTTTGGTGCCTTCCATATCGGGGATGAAGGCGGCCACGACCTGGGGCAGGTTTTCCTCCCACGCGGCCTGATCGAGTTCGGGCAGCCAGGCTTGCTTATACGCGGCGGCATAGCCAAAGGGATCGGCCTGCAATTCGGCCACCACATCGACAAAGGCCGCCTGCACGCGGCGCAGCAATTCTTCGTTTTCCGCCGTCCAGTCCGAATTCGCATAAACCGCCACATTGGGCACGGTGCGCAGGAAAGGGATGTCGTCATTGGCAAGGCTGATAAAGCGCGCGCCGGTGCCATCGGCCTGCGAAGGCGACATGCCGCCCACGCTCCAGATCGCGGCGTCGATGCGGCCGTTCGCAAGGCTGGCGTTCATCGCCGTCAGATCGGCCAGCGGCTGATATTGCACATCGGCAACCGTCAGCCCGTTTTCCTGCAAGATTGCGTCGATCAGATAATGGTTCGTCGTGCCCGGCGGCGGGCCGGCCACCCGCAACCCTTTAAGTGCGGCGATACGTTCGCCAATCGGCGCATCGGGGGTGATGCCCAGTCGGTTCATCGTTTCGGTTGAAATGGTGATTTCGGTGATCTGGCCGATCTGCTGCATGAAGCCCTTGAAATCGCCGCCTTGGGCGATGGCGTTCATGCCCACGGTGATCCCGTTCTGGCACACATCCGCCAGATCCGAAATGATCGCGGCGATGCAGTTCGTCACGTTGCCGCCGAAATCGACGGTGGTGAAATCAAGCCCGTGGCGCGCCTGAATTTCCTTGTCGAGTTCAAGCGCCGGGGCCACCATATGGCTGAGCGAGGCATTGACCGCCACACCCCAGCGCACCGACATCACATCATCTTGCGCCATGGCGGGGGCTGCGGCCATGGCAATGCCCAGGATGGCAGGCAGGCGCAACTTACTGTAGTTCATCGTTATTCCTCCCAATGCGGGCCGAGGCCGCGCGATAGACCTGTTGTTTCGTGGCCCGGATTATGGTGGCCGGGCATTAGCTGAATCTATGCCGGCAGGCGCCGCCAGACTTGTTCAAATCTATCTTTTTCTTGTGCCAGACTATGCGGCCAAGATCGTTGCGAGGGCGGGACTTATTCTCTAGCCTGAATGCCAGTCTCTATGGGGTAAGATGTGAAAGCCCCCGAGGCCAGGGATTGCCATGCCGTATCCGGGAGGAAGGGTCATGCAAAGGCAAATGAAAGACACGTTTGACGACTATTGCCGCAAGGTCGGCGAAGCGTTTTATCCGCTTGAGGTCAACAGCCGGCGCGGCAGCGGGCCACTGGCGATCCGGTTTTCGTCGCAGCGGCGCGGGTTGCTGCGGCTGACGCGGGGCTCGGTGCATCATGATGCGCCGATTTCCGGTTTCCGGGCCTGGCGCAATATCACCACGACCACGCCGGATGAATTCATCCTTGTCACGCCGGTGTCTACATCGGTGGCCTATCGCCAGTTCGGCCGCCGGGCCGAGGTGCGCCAGGGCGGCAATGTGTTGCTGGATGCGCGAAACCCCTATGAATTTGAACGCCACGCCCCCGGCGCGATCATCTGCCACCATATTCCGGGCGTATTCCTGCGCGCCGTGACCCGCCACCCCGAAGACCTGTGCGCGATTGCCATTGCGCCTTCGGGGCTGGGTGCGGTGATTCAGGCGCTGATCGGGTCGATCTGGCGCAATATCGATGAAATTGATGAAACCGAGCGTAACCTGCTGATGGCGAATGTCGCGGCGCTGATGCCTACCGCCTGCCGCGCCGAACCGGCGCCTGCCACACCCGCGCGCGAACCGCATCTGATCCGCGCGACCCGGTTTATCGAAGAACGGCTCGAAGATCCGGCCTTGTCGGTGGCATCGGTTGCCGAAGGGATCGGCCTGTCGCTTAGCCATTTGCACGCGCTGGCCCGGCGCAATGGCATCACCATCGGCGGCATGATCCAATCGATGCGGCTGGAACGCTGCGCGCGCGAATTTCGCGAAGCGCGGCTGGCCGAACCGCGTATCACCGATGTCGCCTTTCGATGGGGCTTTGGCGATTCGGCCCATTTCAGCCGG
The DNA here is from genome assembly GCA_041655055.1 of Paracoccaceae bacterium. GTDB lineage: Bacteria > Pseudomonadota > Alphaproteobacteria > Rhodobacterales > Rhodobacteraceae > JBBAGE01. The sequence continues at coordinate 7,583 of JBBAGE010000009.1, read as the reverse complement.
GCGTTTCGCCGCCATTTCGGCATGTCGCCAAGCGCCTATCGCAACCATCACCGCCGCAAGAATTGATCCGGCGCGATCCACACCAATGACGGATATTTCCATGACTGTTCACCACGATGCCTTTGTTCTGCCCCGCCCGGTTCTGGTGGCGGGTGACAAGGTTTTGCACTCGGCCAGCCTGGGGATGATGCCCCATGTAAACCCCGCCACCGGCAAGGTGCAGGCAGAACTGCCTGTCGCTGGCCGGGCCGAGGTGGATATGGCCGTGGCCGCCGCCCGCGCTGCGCTGCCCGGCTGGCGCGCCACCCGGCCTGCCATGCGCCGCGATCTGTTGTTCAAGCTGGCCGATATCATCGATCGCGACCGCGAATTGTATGCCTGGGTCGGCGCGATGGAAATCGGCACGCCGATTGCCATGGTGCGCGCGATTCCCGACAAATTCATCGCCTGGACGAAATATGCCGCCGGCTGGGCCGACAAGCTCGAAGGGCGGGTGGTGTCATCGTTCCAAGATGATAGCGTGCTCGATTATACCTTGCCCGAACCCTATGGCGTGATCGGCATGATCATGACCTGGAACGGCCCGCTGATGGGGCTGGCGATGAAAATCGGCCCGGCGCTGGCCACCGGCAATACCGTTGTGATCAAGCCGCCGGAAATCAGCCCGTTCACGCCGTCATTGTTCATGCAAGCGGTCGAGGAAGCGGGCATTCCCCCCGGCGTGGTCAACCTTGTGACCGGCGGGGCCGAGGCGGGCGAGGCCCTTGTAACCCATCGCGACGTGGCAAAAATCGCCTTTACCGGCGGCACCGTCACCGCGCAGCGTATTGCCGCGGCCATTGCCCCGCAGTTGAAACCGGCGATTTATGAGTTGGGCGGCAAATCGGCCAATATCGTGTTTGCCGATGCCGATATGGCGGTGGCCGTGCGCCATTCCGCCCGCCAACCGCTGTTTTTATCGGGGCAGGGCTGCGTGCTGCCCACCCGCCTGCTGGTCGAGGAAAGCATCGCCGACACATTCGCCGAAGCCGTGGTCGCGGAAATCCGGTCCCTGCGCGTGGGTGATCCGATGGATGATGCGACCGAGCTTGGCCCCGTCGCCACGCAATCGGCCCAAGAACGCCTGTTGGCCACGATTACCCGCGCCAAGGCCGACGGGGACGGCGAACTGGTGCTGGGCGGTGCGCGCCCCGCGGCCCATCCCGACGGGTTTTATATTGAACCCACTGTGTTCAAGGATGTGAAACCCGCCAGCCAGCTTGGCCAGCAGGAATGTTTCGGCCCGGTGCTGTCGATCATGACCTTTCGCACCGCGGATGAGGCTGTGGCCATCGCGAATGGCACCCCCTTTGGGCTTGGTGCCTATATCCACAGCCAGAACCTGAACCGCACCTTGCAGATGGCCAGTCAGTTGCACGCCGGTTCGGTGCAGGTCAACGGCGCACCCACGGCGCGCGAAAATGCGCCTTTTGGCGGCATCGGCATGTCGGGCTATGGCCGCGAAGGCGGGCGCGACGGGCTGCAGGAATTCATCCGCATCAAGAATGTGGCAATCAACGCAATCTAAGGGGCTGACATGACAGAACTTGAAACCCGCCTGCGCCGGCTAGAGGACCGCGAACAGATCCGCGCCCTGATCGGCACCTATTCGGTCGCGATTGACGATCATGATTTTGACCGGCTGGCCGCGTGTTTTGCGCATGACGCCACCTATGGCCGGCATGGCGATACGGATCTTTTGCACGGGCGCGAGGCGATTCGTGCCTCGATGATGGAAAAGCTGGGCGGTGCCGGACCGTCGTTTCACGTGAACCACGACAGCTTTGTCACATTCGACGATAGCGACGCCGATCGGGCGACGGGAATGGTGCTGTGCCACGCGGAAACATCGCATCTGGGCGGGCATCGCATCGCGGCCATCCGCTATCACGACAGCTATGCGCGTGTGGATGGGAAGTGGCAGATTGCGGCGCGACGGCTGAAATTTCTCTATTTCGTCAAGGCCGAAGACTATGCCGGGGCGCTGGAACGCGCCCCGGGCTAAGACCCGGCCACAGGGCGTGCACAAATCGGCCGGCGGCGCGCCGTTTCGCGCCGCCCGGTGGCGCATGCGAAATTTCTTGCCCGGCCCCCGGAAACATGATCACGTCATGTAAAAGTTCCGGGGAGGAAACAAGGGATGGGTATTCGGGCGATTGTCTCGGCGCTTTTGACCTGGGCGATTTACGCGGGCCATGATGCCATCGTCAAATACCTCGGGGCGAGCTTTTCCACCTATCAGCTCATCTTTTTCACCACGTTGTTTTCCTTTCCGCTCGTGCTGTTTTTGCTGCTGCGCGATGGGACGCCGGGCACGTTGCGGCCGGTGCATCTGAAATGGAATCTGGCGCGTATGTTGTCGATGGTGGCGGCGACGGCGCTGGCATTCTATGCGTTTACCACGATCCCGCTGGCGCAGGCCTATTCGCTGTTGTTCATGACGCCGCTGATCGTGACGCTGCTGTCGGTGCCGATGCTGGGCGAACGGGTCGGGCTGCACCGGGGGATTGCGGTGGTGATCGGGCTGGTGGGCGTGGTGATCGTGCTGCAACCGGGGGCCGCGCCGTTGCAATTGGGGCATCTGGCGGCGCTGGCGGTGGCGTTTCTGGGCGCATTTTCCATGACGATCGTGCGCAAGATCGGCAAGGATGAACGCCCGATCCTTTTGATGCTTTATCCGCTTTTGGCGAATTTCGTGATCATGGGCGCGATCATGCCCTTTGTTTATCTGCCGATGTCGCCGTTTGAAATGGGGCTGATGGCGCTTATGGCGTTCATGTTCTTTGTGGGCGGGCTGTTGTTGATCGATGCGTATCGCTTTGGCGAAGCGGCGCTGGTGGCGCCGATGCAATATACCCAGATCGTCTGGGCAAGCATCATCGGCTATGTGATCTTTGGCGATATTCTGTCGATCTGGACGGTGCTGGGCGCGTCGGTCATTATTGCATCGGGGGTCTATTCGCTGATCCGCGAAACGATGAAGAAAGCCCCGACGCCGACACCGGCGGTAAAATCCGTCGATCTGGCCGCATGAGGGGCCTTGTCAAACCCCGCGCGTGGCTGTAATCCGCGCCTACGGTCGGAGTGTAGCTCAGCCTGGTAGAGCACTGTCTTCGGGAGGCAGGGGCCGGAGGTTCGAATCCTCTCACTCCGACCAATTGGCATATATATCAGGGCTTGGCCCGGCGTGGCCATGCCAGAACTGCGTCAGCATTTCGGCCAGCGGTGCCAGGTGGTTTTGCGGCAATGCATGGCCAAGGCCCGTGATTTCAACCAGGTGCGCATCGGGGATCAGATCCGCCAGATGCCGTCCATGCGGCGGCGGGTTCAGCGGATCGTCCATCGCCTGAATAACCAGCACCGGCAGCCGGATTTGCGCCAGCTCGCGCCCGCGTTCCAGCGGGATCGGCGTGGCAGCGGCATGGGCCGTGGGCGCGGGGATCACGCCGGCATGGCGGATTTCGGCATCCTCGCGCGCGCGAAAATCGGCGGCGTCAAACGGGGCGCCCGGTGGGCTGAGCAGCCGCCATTGTGCCACGCGGCGGTCAAGCTCGGCCGTATGATCGGCAAGCGGCGCGGCAAAGGCGCGAATCACCTCGGCGCGCGGGCCGGGCAGAGGGCCGGCCGCCGGTTCGCCCGCATAGGCGCGCGCCCAGTTGCCGGCAAAATCGACATCAAGCGCCGCCCCCATCATCAACGTCAGGCTAAGCAGGCGGTCCGGATGATCCAGCGCCAGCACCTGCCCCAAAGTGGCCCCCAGCGACAGCCCCACCACATGCGCCCGCGCGATTCCCAGCCCATCGAGCACGGCCACCGCATCCGCTGCCAGATCGGCAATCCCATAGGGTGGCCCGCCCCGGCTGGACCTGCCCGTATCGCGGTGATCATAGCGGATGACGCGATACCCCGCCGCCGCCAACATGGCGACAAACGCATCGGGCCACATCAATCCCGACGCATTGGCCCCCGCGATCAGCAAAACCGGCGGGCCTTTGCCGGCTTCGGATGCCCAGATGCGCAGGGGACCGTGGGTGATGAATTGTTCGGACATGGGCGGATGATAACCCGCCTGCGCCCGAATTACAGGTAAAACCACGGTTTCGCCGGGGCTGGCCCTGCGATATGATCGGCAAAACGCCAGCGGGGGAAGCCATGGATCGCCTTGCCTGCGACAGGATGTTTGTCGCTGTGATGGAGACCGGCAGTTTCACCGCCGCCGCCGCGCGGATCGGCACGACATCGGGGCAGGCGTCAAAGCTGGTTTCGCGGCTGGAAAGCCATCTGGGTGTGCGGCTGTTGAACCGCACCACCCGCGCCGTTTCCCCGACCGAGGCCGGGCAGGCCTATTTCGATCGTCTGCGCCCGTTGCTAGAGGAATTCGACAGTCTCGATGCGGCGCTGCGGGATGTGACGCAGGAACCACGCGGGCGGCTGCGGCTGACGGCGCCGCTGACATTCGGCGGGCTGGAACTGACGCCGATGCTGAATGATTTCGCGCTGCGCTGGCCGGATATTGCGCTGGATGTGAATTTCACCGACCGGGTTGTCAATCTGGTGGACGAAGGCTTTGACATGGCGATCCGCGTGGGAAAACCGGGGGATTCCAGCATGATTGCCCGCAAATTATGCGATGCGCGGCTGGTGGTCGTGGCCGCGCCCGAATGGCTGGATCGGGTGGGCGTGCCGCAGGTGCCGCAGGATCTGGTGGGGCGCGAATGTATTCTTGATGCCAATTACCGCGATCCGGGGCGCTGGCTGTTTGGCGATCCGCCCGCCAGCGTGCCGGTGCAGGGGCGGCTGCGCTTTTCCAATGCCGAAGCCTGCCTTTCGGCGGCCGAAGCGGGGCTTGGTTTTGCTTGCCTGCCCAGTTTCGTCGCGGGCGATGCGCTGCGCGCGGGCCGGCTGCGCCAGGTGCTGCGCGAACACGAACCCGCGCCCTATGGGGTTTATGCCATTTACCCGCATAGCCGCCACCTTGCGGCCAAGGTCAGGGTGCTGGTGGATTTTCTGGCCGAACGCTATCGCGGCACGCCGCCTTGGGATATCGGCTGGTAGGATTGCTTCCATTTCGGCAGCAATCATCTTCCGCATGGCTGGATTATCATTCCGCTGCACTGGTGTCACATTGCCTGTATCGAAACGTAACCGATGCCTGCGCATCGACAGGAGATATCAGACATGACCTATGCTTCCCCCACCGCTGAGCCTGCGCGCGTGATCGCCAGCGTCAGCAACGCCGATCTTGCCGCAACCATCCTGCGCGTCACGATGGGCATTTTGTTCATCGCCCATGCCTGGATGAAAATCGTGCTGTTCACCCCCGCAGGCACGGTGATGTTTTTTGAAAGCCTCGGCTTTCCCGGATTTCTGGCCCATGTGGTCATCCTTGCCGAAGCTTTGGGCGGGCTGGCGTTGATTTTGGGCGTCTGGACGCGCTGGGTTTCGATCGGGCTGTTGCCGATCGTGGTTGGCTCTATCTATCCGCATTGGGGCGCCGGCTTTTTCTTCTCCAACGAAGGCGGCGGCTGGGAATATCCCGCGTTTTGGGCCGTGGCGTTGATCGTGCAGATCCTGCTGGGCGGTGGCGCCTGGGCGCTGCGTTCGGAACGCTAAGGCGACTGGCCGGTGCAAGGGCGCCGGCCGCGTAACCCATTCAGATCAAAGGTGCAATCATGACAAACGAACTTTTCAACCATGCTCTCGCGCCGATGCGCATTGGCCGGGTGCGCCTGCGCGTGCGCGATCTGGATGCGGTGGCAGGGTTTTATCAGCGCGTGATGGGGCTGGAACCTGTCGCGTCGGCGGATGGGCGGATCACATTGGGCCATGACGGGCAGGGCCTGCTGGAACTGGTGGGCGATCCCGCCGCCGCCGCCCGCGATCCGCGCGATGCGGGGCTGTTTCACACGGCCTTTTTGCTGCCGAGCCGGGCCGATCTGGGCCGTTGGCTGGCCCATGTGATCAAATCGGATATCCACCTTGAAGGGGCCTCGGATCATATCGTTAGCGAAGCGATTTACCTTAGCGACCCCGAAGGCAACGGGATCGAGGTCTATGCCGATCGCCCGATGTCGCGCTGGCGCGGCGGTGACGGCCAGATCCATATGACGACCGAGCCGCTCGATATCCCCGATCTGCTGGCCGCAAGCCCCGGCACCTGGGACGGCTTTCCCAAGGGCGGCATCATCGGCCATGTGCATCTGCAAGTGGGCGATACCGCACAGGCCGACGGGTTTTACCACGGGATTTTGGGCTTTGACATCGCCAGCCGCTATCCGGGGGCAAGCTTTTTCGGCAGTGGCGGCTATCACCACCATCTGGCCGGCAATATCTGGAATTCGCGCCGCGCGGGCGCGCGTGCGGCCGGTGCGGCGGGGCTGGAATCGGTGGAAATCATCCTGCGCGACGGGACGGCCGAGGCCGGTATCCTTGAGCGCGCCGCACAGGCAGGCGCAGTGGTAGATACCCGCGGTGGCGCATCGGTGCTGCATGATCCATGGGGCACGGCGATTATCCTGCGGGCGGCGTGAGCGCCCGGTGTATCGGCGATGACAGGGGGCCAACCGGCCCCCTTTGCCGCTAAGCGCGATCTGGGGGGCGTCATGGCGCTTTTCAGCGCGCGACCCTTGGGCTAGAGACAGCCCATGCCACAGCCCCCGTCGCCCAATGATATCCGCGTCATCGCACCCAATCTCAAACGCCGCCTTTCGGGTGTGACGGCCACCATCGTGCGGCTGGTGCCGGTGCAGGCGCGGCGGATCGGGATCGTGGCCACCGGCCCCGGCCTGCCAGATGACGTGCCGCATCTGCCGCTGTGGCGGGTGGCGCTGCTGGGGCGCGGGCGCTGGCGTGTCTGGCATGCGCGGCGCAATACGGAAATGCTGCTGGGCCTGCTGCTGCGCCATGTTTTGGGCCTGCCGCTGGTGCTGCTTTTTACCTCGGCCAGCCAGCGGAGGCATACCGGCTATACCAGATGGCTGATCTCGCGCATGGATGCGGTGATCGCCACTTCCGCCAGAACCGCGCGCTACCTCGAGCGCCCGGCGCGGGTGATCCTGCACGGGATCAATACCGAAAGCTTCACCCCGCCCGCCGACCGCGCTGCATTGCGCGCCCGGCTGGGCCTGCCTGACGGGGTGCTGATCGGCTGCTACGGGCGGATCCGCGCGCAGAAGGGCACCGATGCCTTCGTGCGGGCGATGATCGCGGCGCTGCCGTCGCGGCCGGACGTCACCGCGCTGGTGATGGGCCGGGCGGTGGGCCGGCATGGCGCCTATCTTGAGGGGCTGAAGGCCGAGGTCGCGGCCGCCGGGCTGGCGGAGCGCATCCTGTTCCTGCCGGAAGTGAGCGTCGCGGCCATCGCCGACTGGTATCGCGCGCTGGATCTTTACGTCGCGCCGCAGCGGTGGGAGGGCTTCGGCCTTACCCCGCTGGAGGCCATGGCCTGCGGCGTGCCGGTGGTGGCCACCCGCGTCGGCGCGTTCGACGAGATCGTGACCCCCCGGACTGGCGCGCTGGCCGCCCCCGATGACATCCCGGCGCTG